>NZ_CP076103.1:2105156-2405892 GCF_018732085.1 Lysobacter capsici
GTGCCTTCGCCGACCGAGCTCTTCCACTCGCCGCTGACCTTGGACAGGTAGTTGACGAAGTTGAAGGTGGTGCCCGAACCGTCGGAACGGTGGACGACGGTGATCTTCTTCGCCGGCAGCGGCACGCCGCCGTTGAGCGCGACGATCGCCGGATCGTTCCACATGGTGATCTTGCCGAGGAAGATGTTGGCGAGGGTTTCGCCGTCGAGCTTCATCGCGCCGGACGCCACGCCCGGGACGTTGAGCACCGGCACCACGCCGCCGATCACCGACGGGAACTGGGCCAGGCCGAACTTGGCCAGTTCATCGGGCTTGAGCGGCGCATCGGAGGAACCGAAGTCGACCGTCGCGGCCTTGATCTGGGCGATGCCGCCGCCGGAACCGATCGACTGATAGTTGACCTTCTTGTTGGTGGCCTTGGCGTAGTCGGCCGACCACTTGGACATCACCGGATAGACGAAGGAAGCGCCGGCGCCAGTCACGTCGGCGGCCTGCGCGTTGAACGCGAAGGCGGCAGCCAGTGCAAGCGCGGTCACGCGGAACGAACGGGTATTGAACACGATGAGGCTCCTGAAGAGAGACGGCTGGCACGAATCCGTTGTGGCGCATTGCATAACGGTTCGATGACAGTCGCGGGTCGGAAACATGACAAACGCGTGACTTGTCTCCCCCGATCCGATCCGCGCTCGTCGCGCGATCGGCGGCGGGCGGGCCGGGCGATGCGCGGCGGTCGGAAAAATAAGGGCGCGGCACCGGCCGCGCCCTTGAACGATCGGTGCCGATCGAGGGGGAGAGATGTACGGTCTGATGCGGTGTGACGGTGCGGCTTACCAGTAGAACTGGAAGCGGGCCGACAGGATGTTCGGGCTGTCGTCGACGACGCGGTTGAAGGTGCGGTTGTTGTAGACCGGGTTCTGCGAGTAGGTCGCGCTGGTGCGGCCGATGTAGCGCGAGCTGTCGACGATCGAGTAGTCGAGCATGAACTTGAAGTTCGAGCGCCAGTACCAGTTCACGCCGACGGTCCAGGCGTCCATCTCGCCGCCGAGCACGCCGTCGACGATCGGAGCGGCGGTCGGGGTCGCGCCCGGACGCAGCGAGCCGTCGTTGAGGTCGATCTTGTCGTAGCGCAGGGCGAGCTGCCACATGCCGCTGGCGGGTGCGTCGGGCAGCGGGGTGGTCGGCACGCCGGCCTTGTAGCCCCAGGTCTCGCCGGTGACGTTCCACACGCCGCTGACGTAGAAGCTGTCGCTGGTGTAGTCCTTGCCGGTCAGGGTGCGGGTCTGGTAACGGTCGAGCGTGCTGCGCATGTACTCGGCCTGCAGCTTGAACGGGCCATGCACGTACATCGCTTCGGCGCCGATGATGGCCTGGCGGTCGACGTTGGTCAGGGTGCCGCTGTCGACCAGTCGGCCGGCGGCGAGGTCGGCCTGCGGGCGGGTGCGGATGCGCGAGGTGTCGGACAGCACGCCGGTGCTGCCTTCCAGCTCCGCTTCCAGGTTCACGTACGACAGACCCAGGTGCAGGATGTTGCCCTTCTCGTTGATCGGGGCGAAGGTGCCGCGCAGGCCGTAGCCGGCGCCGTGCTTCTGGTTGCGGGTCAGCTCGTCGCCGAAGTAGCTGGCGGTGATGCCCCAGTCGTTGGTGCCGTAGCTGTAGGCGACGCCGACGCGGCGGGCGATGCCGAAGGTGTTGGTCACCATCGCCTTGGAGATGAAGTCGTTGTTCTTGGTCGAGGACAGCTCTTCCAGGCTGTTGGGCTGCTTGAACTGGCCGAACTGCAGGTAGTGGTTGGCGTCGCCGCCGAGCTTGTACTTGATGTTGACGTCGAGGAACTTGTCGGCCTTGGCGTCGTAGCCGGCGACCCATTCGAAGTTGCCCGGGCCCTTGCCCTTGAGCACCAGTTCGGCGCGGCGCAGTTCCTGGTCGGAATCCTTGCCGTCGGGCACGTCGCCGTTGAGGTTCAGCACGTCGCTGTTGAAGTCGTTGTAATCGCCCTGGAGCAGACCTTCGAAGGTGACTTCCGAGTCCCCGATGACGTCGAGTGCGATTTCAGCGTGCGCGGCGGGCGCTGCCAGAGCGGCGAACAACGCGACGGCAAGGGTGGTGCGGGACAGTTTCATGGTCTAGCCCTGAGGCGTGGAGTGATGGCGCGCAGGCTAGGGTGTGAAAGTTGCGTAAATGTGACAGAACTGACTTATTTCGCAGGCATGACCGCGCGATGACGCTCGCGCAACCGCGGCGTGTCGGTTCGAAACGCGTTGAAAATCAAGCCGCTACGGGCTCGGGATCGCCTGGCGTCTTGTCCGGGAAGCGACAAAGATCACGGATGACGCAATGCGGGCAATCGGGTTTTCGTGCCTTGCAAACGTAACGTCCGTGCAAAATCAGCCAGTGATGCGCGTCCTGCAGGTAGCGTTGCGGGACGACTTTGAGCAGGCCTTGTTCGACCGCGACCACGTCCTTGCCAGGCGCCAGGCCGGTGCGGTTGGACACCCGGAAGATGTGCGTGTCGACCGCGATGGTGGGCTCGCCGAAGGCGGTGTTGAGCACGACGTTGGCGGTCTTGCGGCCGACCCCGGGCAATGCTTCGAGCGCGGCGCGTTCGCGCGGCACCTCGCCGCCGTGCAGGTCGATGAGTTGCTGCGACAGCGCGACCACGTTCGCGGCCTTGGTGTTGAACAGGCCGATCGTGGCGATGTAGGGCTTGAGGCCGTCGACGCCGAGCGCGACGATCTGCCGCGGCGTATTGGCGATCGCAAACAACTTGCGCGTGGCCTTGTTGACGCCGACGTCGGTGGCCTGCGCCGACAGCGCGACGGCGACCAGCAGTTCGTACGGCGTGCTGTATTCGAGTTCGGTGGTCGGATGCGGGTTGAGCGATTGCAGGCGCGAGAACATGTCCTCGATCTGCGGCGGGCTCAGGCGCGCGCTGCGTTTTTCGCGTTTGGCTGGGGTCTTGGCCGCGGGTTTGTTCGCCGGTTTGCTTGCAGCGTTGCCGGACGAGGCGCCGCCGACAGCACGCGCCGGTTTTTTCGCGACGGATTTTTTGGCTGTGGATTTGTTTGCGGCGGATTCAACCGTCGCCGACGTCGGTGCGGTAGCCGTCGTCGCCGCGGATTTTTTCGCCGCGGCTTTCTTGCCGGCCGTGCGTGCGGCGGACGAGGTTGGCTTGGCTGGCGACTTGGCTGGCAAAGGCTTGGGCATGCGGGTTCGTAGGCTCAGGTCGGTCCGCGTTGCGCGGCTTTGGCCTTGGCGCGCGCGAGCGCAGCCGCGGCCGCGGAGGGCAGGGCGGGACGCGGCGGCGTCGCGTCGTTGGCCACACTAATAAGGTCGTCGGCCGCTGCGATGCCGACGGATGCGACGGCCGCCGGCGCGGCCGCGCGTTGTGCGGCGCGTTCGTCGGCGCGCCGTTGCAGGCGTGCATCGCGTGCGCGGTAGCGTTCGCGCGCGGCCAATGCGCGCAGCCGTTGCTCGCGCGCCTCGCGCATGGCCTGCCTGCATTGCGGTGCGCAATGCGCGCAGACCGGCGCGTGCTCGCCCTGCAACAGGCCGAGCGTGATCGCGCGATCCAGATCGTCCGCCGCCAGCGCGATCGCGATCGCGTGAGCCGCCGCGCCGCTCAAGTCAGCGCAGCCGCAGGCACAGATCGCAGGGGCGACGGTCACGGCGGGACTCAGGTGCCGTTGAAGGCCGGCTTGCGGCGTTCCAGGAACGCGGTCGTGCCTTCGCGCATGTCGTCGGTCGAGAACATCAGGCCGAACTGCGCGGTTTCGTATTCGAGGCCTTCCTCGATGCCGCATTCGCCGCCGACCGCGACGCAGTCGAGCACGCCGCGCAACGCCAGCGGCGCCGAAGCGGCGAGCTGCTCGGCCAACTTATACGTCTCGGTTTCCAGATCGGCCGCGGGCACGACGCGATTGACGATGCCCAGTTCCTTGGCGCGTGCGGCGTCGATCGGCGCACCGACCAGGCACAGCTCCAGGGTCGCCGCGCGCCCGGCCAGGCGCAGCAGGCGCTGGGTGCCGCCGAAGCCGGGAATCAGCCCGAGGTTGATCTCCGGCTGGCCGATCTTGGCGCTGTCCGCGGCGATGCGCAGGTGGCAACCCATCGCCAGCTCCAGCCCGCCGCCGAGGGCGAAACCGTTGATCATGCCGATCACCGGCTTGGGCATTTTCTCGATCCGGCGCATGAGCTTCTGCCCGCGCAGGGAGAAATCGCGGCCCTGGACCGGGCTGAGGGTGTTCATTTCCGAGATGTCGGCGCCGGCCACGAAGGCCTTCGGGCCGGCCCCGGTGAGGATCACCGCGCGCACCGACGGGTCGTTCGCGGCGGCGTCGAACGCCGCCAGCAGGGCGTCCAGGGTCGCGGCATTTAGCGCGTTCAGCTTGTCCGGACGGTTGACGGTGATCTGGCGCACGGCGCCGCGATCGGCGACGAGAAGGGGCGATTCGGTCATGTGATGGCCGTAGGATGTCTGGGAAAGGGGATGTGATCGCCGTGGAACTCCAGGCCTGGGGCGCGGTCAGATCCGGGGGCGTCAGTGGCGGTTAAGCGCTGCCGCCGGTATCCTAACCCGTCCTGTTGCGGCCTTACGACCGAACAGGGCTTTACTTATCGGGGCTTTGGAAACGGCCCCCAGCTGATCGGAACGGCCCCGCGCCTTCCGTGCCACCACCGGAGATTCCACCGAATGAAGTTGCGTTTGATTGCTGCCGCCGTCGCAGCCCTGGCACTGACCGCCGGCAACGCCGTCGCGCAGGACACTTCGTCCGAGAAGGGCAAGCTGAGCTACGCGCTCGGTTACGACCTCGGCCGCAATGCCGTGGAAAGCGGCGAACAAGTCGATGTGAACACGATCGTCAAGGGTCTGCAGGACGGCTATGCGAAGAAGCAGCCGTCGGTGCCGGTCGATCAGCTGCGCACCGCGGTGCAGAACATGCAGAAGCGCCAGCAGGACAAGGCCAAGGCCGAGTGGGACAAGGCCGCTGCGGAGAACAAGACCAAGAGCGACACCTTCATCAACGCCAACAAGGCCAAGGCCGGCGTGAAGGTGCTGCCGAGCGGCGTGCAGTACCGCGTGATCGACGCGGGCGCCGGCGCCAAGCCGACCCAGGCCAGCACCGTCGCGCTTGAAGTCGCGGGCCCGTTCCCGTTCGGCGAGCGTCCGGCGCAGGCGCGTCCGGCCAATGCGATCCCGTCGATCAAGGTCAGCGAGATCGAAATGGCGGCGATGCGCGAAGTGCTGCTGCAGATGCCGACCGGCGCGAAGTGGGAAGTGACCCTGCCGTCGGCGCAGGCCTACGGCGCCGACCCGCGTACCCCGTATCCGCCGAACGTGGCGGTGCAGTTCGAAATCAAGCTGGTCAGCGTCAAGTAAGACCGGCGCGAACGAAAGTGTGATGCGCTTGCGCCGGCTTGTCCGGCGCAAGTCGTTTCTGGGGTCTGGCGGTGTGCGGGCGATGATCCGCTCGCGCATCGCACCGATATTCCGATCTGCTTGCCGGCGTGCCGGTAAGGCTTTACCCCGCCGCGTCGCCAGGCAAAATGGCGGCATGGCCTCGGTGGACGATATGACGACTTTTCGCGCGGTGCTGAGCCCGTGCATCGGCATTTGCCAACTCGGCGACGACGGCCTGTGCGAGGGCTGCCTGCGCACCACCGCGGAAATCGCGCGCTGGTCGCAGATGAACGACGACGAGCGACTGCGCCTGATGGAGGATGTGTTGCCGCTGCGCGAGTCGAGGGTTCGATGAGCGACGCCGCATCCGGTGCCGGTTTCGGCGGGGCCGTGTTCGACAAGAATTTCCTCGACGGCGATTCGCGCGCGCGCACCCGCCTGATCGCCGCGCTGCATCCGCTCGATGCCGCGCCCGAAAGCGACGGCTGGAACCTCGACGATCTGACCGACCTGCTGCCGGCCGACGCGCTGCGTGCGCAGGCTGCGGTGCTGGTCGGCCTGGTGCCGCGCCGCGACGGCGTGCAGGTGCTGCTGACCCGCCGCACCGACGGCTTGCGCCAGCACGGCGGCCAGGTGAGCTTTCCCGGCGGCCGCATCGAGCCCGACGACGAAGACGCGGTCGCCGCGGCCCTGCGCGAGACCGAGGAAGAAATCGGCGTGCCGCCGGCGTTGATCGCGCCGCTGGGCTTTCTCGATCCGCTGGTGACCATCACCGGGTTCCGGGTGTTGCCGCTGGTCGCGGTGATCGATGCGGGCTATGTCGCGCGGCCCGATCCCAACGAAGTCGCGCAAGTGTTCGAAGTGCCGCTCGATTTCCTGCTCGATCCGGCCAACCTGACCACCCGTACCCTTGATTACAAGGGCCGCGCACGGCATGTATTGGAGTACCGCTATCCGACCCAGCGCATCTGGGGCGCGACGGCGTCGATGCTGTTGAATCTGCGACAACGACTGGAGGCGACGCGATGAGCGACTGGACCACGCTGGTATCGGCCGAGGAACTGGCCGCTGCGCTGGGTAGCGACGATCTGATCGTCGTCGACACGCGCACCTCGCTGACCGATCGCGCCGCGAGCGAGCAGGCCTATCGCCAGGCGCATATCCCCGGCGCGCGTTACGCCGACCTGGATCGCGACCTGTCCGATCACCGCAAGACCACCGGCGGCCGCCATCCGTGGCCGGACGCGGCCGATTTCACCGCGACCCTCGGCCGCTGGGGCATCACCCCGCAGCATCAGGTCGTCGTCTACGACAGCGCCGACGGCGCCTTGGCCGCGTCGCGGCTGTGGTTCCTGCTGCGCGTGCTCGGTCATCGCCGCGTCGCCGTGCTCGACGGCGGCTGGCAGCGCTGGAGCGCGCTGGGCCTGCCGAGCGATGCCGAGATTCCCGCGCCGCAAGCCACCCAGTACGAGGCCAGTTTCGATGCGCGCCGTCTGCTCGACGCGCAGGACGTGCGCGGCCTGCTCGATTCGGGCGGGCTGTTGATCGATGCGCGCGCGGGCGAACGGTTTCGCGGCGAGGTCGAGCCGCTTGATCGCGTCGCCGGCCACGTGCCCGGCGCGCGCAACCGCGCCTATGCGCTCAATCTCGCCGACGGCCGCTTCAAGTCGCCGCAGATGCTGGCGGCCGAGTTCGCGCCCTTGTTCGATGGCCGCGAACCTTCGCAGGTCGCGGCGATGTGCGGGTCGGGCGTGACCGCCTGCCATCATCTGCTGGCGATGTCGCATGCCGGGTTCGACGGGGCGGCGTTGTACGCCGGGTCGTGGAGCGGTTGGATCGAGGACCCGCAGCGGCCGGTTGCCACCGGCGACAGCTGAGCAGGGATCGGTACCGCTGCGATCCGATCGAAAGTGATCTGCCAGTTCCATTGTTGCGACGAACGCTACCTGTAGGAGCGGCGCGAGCCGCGACCGTCATGCGGCCGATCGCGCCGTCACTGGCCGAAAGTGATCGCCGCGATTGCGCGATAGCGGTTTACATCGTCGGTGCAGATTCGCGGTCGCGGCTTGCGCCGCTCCTACAGTCTGGAACGGGTCGCGCGCCGGATTCGAGTTGCCAGCAGACCGTTTCGATACGCATGTGTGTAGGTGCTGCGTCGGTATCGGCTCGTTACCAAAGCAGATCCATGCAGGATGTCGCTCGCGCACCGCGAAATCCGCGCTGGCCAGCGCTCATGCAATTTGCGCAATTTGCGCAATGTGCCAATTCCGTATCGTTACTGAAGTGACGCGCATCGCGTAATGGCGGCGTCACAGGCCGCACCCATCCTTGCGCGAAATTCGCACAGGGGGAGTGCGCACCATGTTGCGTGCCGTGGTTTTGCCATTTGTGTTGTTGCTTGCCTCGCTGTCGTCCATGTTCGCCGCGCCCGCGATGGCCCAGGACGCCGAGCGCGTGCGCATCCACGGTTCCAACACGCTCGCTCACGCGCTGGTGCCCGGCGTGGCCGAGGCCTGGCTGCGCGATATCGGCTACACCGGCATCCGCACCTCGCGTCCGCGCGCGGGGCTGACCGAAATCCACGCCAGTCGCGACGGCCTGCCGTTGGTGGTGGAGATCGACGCCAGCGATTCGGCGCGCGGGTTCACCGATCTGGTCGACGGCGAAGCGCAGATCGCGATGATGACGCGGCGGCCGAACGCGGCCGAACTCGATGCCGGCTGGCAACTCGGCGACCTGGGTTCGCAGGATCAGGAGTTCGTGGTCGCGCTCGACGGGGTCGCGGTGGTGGTCAATCGCCGCAACCCGGTGCTGCGCCTGGATCTGGAACAACTGCGCAAGCTGTTTTCCGGGCAGTCGCGCGACTGGAGCGAACTCGGCGGCGCGGCCGGCGAAGTGCGCGTGCATCTGGACCCGAACGCCGGCGCGGTGCGCGACCTGATGAATGAGCGGGTGATGCGCGGCGCCGCGTTCGCCGAAGCGCAGTTGCACGCCAGCGCGCGCGAACTCGTCGCCGCGGTCGCGGCCGATCCGCTCGCGATCGGGCTGATTCCGATCGGCGAACATTACGGCGACGGCACCCGCCCGCTGGCGATCGCCGACGGCGGCCGCGCGATCGTGCCGACCCGCACCGAGGTGCTCGGCGAGGACTATCCGTTGAGCCGGCGCCTGTATCTGTACGGCGGGCAGATGATGGGCGCGTTGAGCCGCAGCTTCGCGCTGTATGCGATGACGCGCGCCGGCCAGCGCGCGGTCGCGCGCAGCGGTCACGTCGCGGTGACCTTGGTGCCGGGCCGCGCGCGTGCGACGACGGCCGGGCCGATCGAGTACCGGCAACTGGTCGAAGGCGCGGTGCGCCTGCCGCTGAGCCTGCGTTTCAACTTCAACGGCGCCGGCGAAGCCGGCGTCGCCGCGAGCGTCTACGACAGCCGCGCGGTGCGCGATCTCGATCGCCTGCGTGCGTTCATGCAGTTGCCGCCGAATCGCGGCCGGCGTTTGCTGGTGATCGGTTTCGCCGACGCCAGCGCGGGTTCGAGCATGGCCGCGATGATGATGAGCAACGACCGCGCCGACCTGGTCGCGCAGGAACTGATGTCGCGCGGGCTGAAAGTGCAGCAGGCGCGCGGCATGGGCACGGCGCTGCCGGTGACCGCGAGTCGCAACGCGGGGGCGCGTTATCGCAATGAGCGGGTCGAGGTGTGGTTGTTGTGATGCGGGGCGGGCCGACGTGTCGGGTTCGCGGTGCCTGAAACTACGCGGTCGCGGCTCGCGCCGCTCCTACATGAGGTCCCTGTAGGAGCGGCGCAAGCCGCGACCGCGAATCTACAACGACGACGCAAGTCTAGAATCCAAACGTCGGCGCCGGTCGCTTACTTTCCGAGCTTCGCCACCAACGCCTTCAACGCGCCCTGCGTATCGGGCGAATACCACGCGTCGACGAAACGATCGAGTTCGATGTGTTCCGGACGCAGCGCTTCGACCAGATCGGCGCGCGCCAGCAAACGTGTCTGCAGCATCGCGCTGCGCGGCAGGGTCAGCAGCTGCGCCAGCCATTCGCGTGCGTGTTCGCTGACCGCGTCGATCTCGGCCAACTCGTCGACCAGGCCGATGCGCAGCGCGGTGTCGGCATCGACCAGTTCGCCGGCGATCAGCAACCGCTCGGCGCGGTAATGGCCGATCACGCGTCGCATCAGGCGCTGGATGCCTTCGGGCGCGACCAGGCCGACCTGGGTTTCGTTGAGGCCGATGCGGTAGTTGCCCGAGGCCATGACCCGGTAATCGCAGCACAGCGCCAGCACGCAACCGCCGGCGGGCGAGTGTCCGCCGATCGCCGCGACCACCGGCACCGGCGAGGACGCCAACGCGCGCGCCAGGCCGAAGAACGACTGCCACGCCAGCAGCAAGTGATCGCGCTGCTCGCCGAGCGAGAGCAGGTAGGGCACATCGAGGCCGGCCGAGAAGATCTTGGGGCCGCCGCTGAGCACGATGCCATGCGCGCCATGGTGGATCGCGCTTTCCAGCGCCTCGCGCGCGGCGTTGCACAGCTTGGGATCGAGCGCGTTGACCGGCGCGCGCGCCAGCTTGATTTCGACGATGTCGCCGTGGTGGATGGTTTCTACGCAATTCATGGTTTGACGTCCTGGGGCCAGCGATAACGCACGGTGTAGGTCAGCTTGGTTTCGCCGTCGGCCGGCACCGCCACGTCGAACTCGGCATGGCGCGCGTCCTTCTTCTTCGACGGCTGGCTGGACGACACGATCTCCCAATCGGCCCAGCGCGGCAAGGGCTCGGTGACCCGAACCGTGGCCGGGTTCTTCTTCGCGTTCTTGAGGGTGATCGCGAACGATTCGGTGATGGTGCGTCCGGTACGGTCCAGCTTGAATGCGGTCGCCTCGCGCTTGCCGCTCAGGTCGAACACTTTGCCCAGTTCGAGCTTGATCTGCGCATTGGCCGGGGTGTGGCCGAGCGCGGATTCGCCGAGGAAATCGCTGCCGTCGAATACCCGCACGCGCCCGGCCGGCAGCGGCAGGCCCAGGCCGGAAGCCTTGTCGTTGCTGAACTCGACCTTGGACATCACCGGCAGGTCGCCGACCTGGCCGTGGTAATCGCGCTCGATCAGCGGCGTCGGCGGCTGCCAGTCGTTGTCGGCGCTTTCGAAGGAATAGATGCGTTCGCAGGCGACCGCGCCGTTGCGCGGGAACAGCGCGATGCGCTCGGTGCTGCCGTTGGCCAGGGTCACCGCTTGCGGCAGATCGTAGGCGTGGTACTCGCCGGCGGCGCGCTCGACCGGCATCGGCGGTGCGGCGGCCATCTGCACCTTTTCGGCCGACATGTCCGCTGCCATGTAGCCGAAATTGCCGGCCACCGTGTCTCGGCTGCGATTGGGCTCGCCCGCGACCAGGCTCAGGCGCGCATCGTTGAACGCGCCGCCGGAGCGATTGGCGACCAATGCCGCGCCGTCGAGCGCGAGCTTGCAGCCGCCGCCCGGCGCCAGCGTGGCGAGGTATTCCGCGCGCCAGGCCATGCCGCCCATCGGGTACGACAGCACGAATTCGGCGTCGCCGCTCTTGTCGGCGTTGACCGTCCATTGCAGCGAGGACTGGCGCGGCAGCAGGTTGTCGTTGTCGATCAGGCTGAAGCTGTCGTAGCTGCGGATCACCTTGATCCGGCCGTCGTCGAGGGCGAGGGTGAGGCCGTTGTTGGCCGAGATCAGCACGCCGCTGTCGGTCTGCTTGGCGCCGCCGGCGGTGTGTTCGACCGAGACCTTGCGGCCGATCGCGACCACGATGACGTTCTGCGCGCCCGCGACCGCGGAGATGTAACGCTGGCCGACCACGCTCACGCTGCCGTCTTGCGGTTGCAGCAGCGCGGCTTCCACGTCCATCGCCGGCGGCAGCGATTGTTCCGACACGTCGTTGCGGCCGCTGTTGAGCTTGAAGCGCAGCGGCCGTTCGACCAGCGCATAACCGGGCATGCCGACGCTGGCGCCCTGGGTGCCGGCCAGCGCTTCGTAGCCGCCGCTGTAGACGGTGAGTTTGGTGCTGGCGCCGGCGGCGGTGCCGGTCTTGTCGGACGGCGTGTCGGCAGCGGCGGATTTGGCGTTGTCGGTGCCTGACGGCGCGGCGGAGCAGGCGGCCAATGCGCAGGCCAGGGCGAGCAGGCTCAGTGACTGTTTCATCGTCAACTCCATGGAGGCTCGGGGGTATGATAAGGCGATGAACGTATCTGCCATCCGAATGGGGTTGACGCTCGCCGCCGCGCTGGGCGCGGCGTGCGCATTTCACGCATCGGCGAAGGATGTGCCCGCGCCGCCGGCCGCGACCGCGGCGAGTGCGTGCATCGCCAAGGGCCAGGTCAAGATCCGCGACGCGTGGGTGCGATTGCCGCCGATGCAGATGCCGATGATGGCTGGCTTCGGCCGGATCGAGAACCGCTGCGCGGCGCCGGTGGTGATCGTCGCGGCGAAGAGCGCGGCGTTCGCCGATGTGTCGCTGCACGAGACCCGCATCGTCGACGGCGTCAGCAAGATGCGCGCGTTGCCGGAGCTGCGCATCGCGCCCGACGGCGCGGCGGTGTTGAAGCCCGGCGGCATGCATCTGATGCTGATGCAGCAGCATGCGCCGCTCAAGGAGGGCAGCCGGGTGGCGATCGAATTCGAACTCAAGGGCGGCGGTTCGCTGCTGGGCGAGTTCGAGGTGCGCAAGGCTGCGCCTTGATTCCGGCGTTTCGCCCAAAGCAATCTTGAAGCAAGCCGCGTCGAATCTCGCGCTCGCCCCTGTAGGAGCGGCGCGAGCCGCGACCGCGAAACATCGCCTATGACGCAGGTTGCGATGCCCCGCGCGCGAATGTCGCTTGCGGTGTGAGCGTGGTTGCGCGGTCGCGGCTCGCGCCGCTCCTACAGGGGCGCACGTAGTTAAACCGCGTGTGATGCCCGCGCGTTGCGATCGGTTATTTGCGGACGGCGATGTACGCCGTCCGTGTGAGGCTCAGCCGGCCGAGCAGGCCGCGCGGACCGGTTCGGGCAGCGCCGCGGGCTGGCCGGTTTCGCGATGAATCCACACCAGCACCACGTTGCCGTCGCAGTACAGCGCGCTGGAATCGTTCGCGTCGACGATGCGGTGGCCGATGCTCAGGCTGGTGGTGCCGAGGCGTTCGACGAACAGTTCGACGTCGAGTTCGTTCGGCCATTCGATCGGGCGGCGGTAGTTCAGATGCGCGGCCGCGACGACCGGAGCGACGTGATCGTCCATGCCGTGGCCGGGCAGGGTCACCATCCAGCGCAGGCGCGCTTCCTCCAGATAGCTGAGGAACTTGGAATTGTTGACGTGGTTGAACGCGTCCAGATCGCGCCAGCGCACCGACAGCGGCACCCGGATCAAGGCGGGGTTCGGCGCCGGTTCGGGCGTGGCCGCCGGCGCTTGCGGCGCAGCGGCGTTGCCGCTGCCGGCCGGGCCATGGTCCTGTGTCGCGATGGCTGGTTGCTTTACTGCGTCGAGTTTTGCGGCCGCATGCTGCGCAGCCGATGGCTTGGAACCACGGCCTTTCGAACCAGTTCGCTTCGAATCGGCAGGCTTTGCGTCGGCATGCTTCGAATCGGCATGCGTGGCCGACGCATCATCGGCGCCAGTCGCGGCGCCGGCGGACTTGCGCGAACGCGAATTGCGTTGCTTGCGCGGCGCCGGCATGGCCTCGCCGGCAGTGGCTTCCACTGCCGGCGTTTTCTTCTTGTTGCGATCGGTCATGCGGCGGATTTCTTCTTTGCACGCGCGGCTGGCGCGGCGGTCTTGGCGGCGGGTTTCTTCTTCGCCGGCTCGGCGGGCGCCTTGGCTTTCTTCGGCGTGCCGAGCAGCGGGGCAAGGAAGTGGCCGGTGTGCGAATGCGGCAGTGCGGCGATCTCTTCCGGCGTGCCGGTGGCGAGGATGGTGCCGCCGCGATGGCCGCCCTCCGGACCCAGGTCGATGACCCAGTCGGCGGTCTTGATCACGTCGAGGTTGTGTTCGATCACCACCACGGTGTTGCCGTCGTCGCGCAGGCGGTGCAGCACGGCGAGCAAATGTTCGATGTCGTGGAAGTGCAGGCCGGTGGTCGGCTCGTCGAGGATGTACAAGGTGCGCCCGGTGTCGCGGCGCGAGAGCTCCTTCGACAGTTTGACGCGCTGCGCTTCGCCGCCCGACAAGGTGGTCGCGCTCTGGCCCAGCTTGATGTAGCTCAGGCCCACGTCCATCAGGGTTTCGAGTTTGCGCGCGATGGTCGGCACCACTTCGAACAGGTTCAACGCCGCCTCGACCGTCATCTCGAGCACGTCGTTGATGTTGTAACCCTTGTACAACACCTCCAGCGTCTCGCGGTTGTAGCGCTTGCCGTGGCAGACGTCGCAGGGCACGTACACGTCCGGCAGGAAGTGCATCTCGACCTTGATCAGGCCGTCGCCCTGGCAGGCTTCGCAACGCCCGCCGCGCACGTTGAAGCTGAAGCGGCCCGGCGAGTAGCCGCGCGCGCGCGCTTCGGGCACCTGCGCGAACAACTCGCGCAGCGGCGTGAACAGGCCGGTGTAGGTGGCCGGATTCGAACGCGGAGTGCGGCCGATCGGCGACTGGTCGATGTCGACGACCTTGTCGAACAGTTCGATGTTCTCCACCGACTTGTACGGCGCCGGCGTCTGCGAGGCGCCGTTCAATTCGTTGGCCGCGATCACGTACAAGGTGTCGTTGATCAGGGTCGACTTGCCCGAACCCGACACGCCGGTGACGCAGGTCAGCAGCCCGGCGGGAATGGCGAGATCGACATCCTTGAGGTTGTTGCCGGTCGCGCCGCGCAGATGCAGGGTGGTCTTCGGGTTCGGCTTGTGCCGGGTCTTCGGGATCTCGATCTTGCGCTTGCCGCTGAGGTACTGGCCGGTCAGCGAACGCGGCGCTTTCAGGATGTCGGCGAACTGGCCCTGGGCGACGATTTCGCCGCCATGCACGCCGGCGCCGGGGCCGATGTCGACGATGTAGTCGGCCAGGCGCATCGCGTCTTCGTCGTGTTCGACCACGATCACCGTGTTGCCCAGATCGCGCAGACGCGTGAGCGTGCCGAGCAGGCGTTCGTTGTCGCGCTGGTGCAGGCCGATCGACGGCTCATCGAGCACGTACATCACCCCGACCAGGCCGGCACCGATCTGGCTGGCCAGGCGGATGCGCTGCGCTTCGCCGCCCGACAGCGAGTCGGCCTTGCGTTCCAGGGTGAGGTAATCCAGGCCGACGTCGACCAGGAAGCGCAGGCGATCGACGATCTCCTTGACGATCTTGACCGCGATCTCGCCGCGCCAGCCCGGCATTTCCAGGGTCTTGAAGAAGTTCAGCGCTTCGTCGACCGGCAGCACCACCAGTTCCGGCAGCGGACGCTCGGCCACGAACACGTTGCGCGCGGCGCGGTTCAAACGCGCGCCGCCGCAGTCGGGGCAGGGACGCTGGCTGATGAACTTGGCCAGTTCTTCGCGCACCGCGGCCGATTCGGTCTCGCGGTAACGCCGTTCCAGGTTCGGCACGATGCCTTCGAAACGATGCTTGCGCTGGCTGCGGCCGCCGCTTTCGGTGATGTAGTTGAAACTGATCTGTTCGTCGCCGCTGCCGTACAGCACGGCCTTCTGCTGCGCCGCGGTCAGCGCCTGCCACGGCGTGTCGACGTTGAACTTGTAGTGCTTGGCCAGCGACTGGATCAACTGGAAGTAATACGCGTTGCGCCGATCCCAGCCGCGCACCGCGCCGGCCGACAGCGACAGCTCCGGATGCACGACCACGCGCGCGGGATCGAAGAACTCGGCCACGCCCAGGCCGTCGCAGGTCGGGCACGCGCCGACCGGCGAGTTGAACGAGAACAGGCGCGGTTCGAGTTCGGGCAGCGAGTAGTCGCAGACCGGGCAGCTGTACTTGGACGAGAACAGCAGCGGCGCGGTTTCGGCGTTGTCGAGCGACTGCACCTGGGCCATGCCGTCGCCGAGCTTGAGCGCGGTCTCGAACGATTCGGCCATGCGCTGCTTGATGTCTTCGCGCGGGCGGAAGCGGTCGACGACCGCCTCGATGGTGTGCTTGACCCGCAGCGCCAGCGGCGGCACCGCGTCGATCTCGTACAGCTCGCCGTCCACGCGCACGCGCACGAAGCCCTGCGCGCGCAGTTGCTCGAACACTTGCGCGTGCTCGCCCTTGCGTTCGCGGATCACCGGCGCGAGCAGCATGTAGCGCTGCTCGGGGTCGAGGGTCATCACCTGGTCGACCATCTGGCTGACGGTCTGCGCTTCCAGCGGGTAGTGATGGTCCGGACACCGCGGCGAACCCACCCGCGCGTACAGCAGGCGCAGGTAGTCGTAGACCTCGGTGATGGTGCCCACGGTCGAACGCGGGTTGTGCGAGGTGGATTTCTGCTCGATCGAAATCGCCGGCGACAGGCCTTCGATGTGATCGACCTCGGGCTTCTCCATCACCGACAGGAACTGGCGGGCGTAGGCCGAGAGCGATTCGACGTAGCGGCGCTGGCCTTCGGCGTAGATGGTGTCGAAGGCGAGCGAGGATTTGCCCGACCCGGACAGGCCGGTGATCACGATCAGCTTGTCGCGCGGCAGATCGAGATCGATGTTCTTGAGGTTGTGCGTCCGCGCGCCGCGGATGCGGATGTAGTCCAGCGCCATCGGGTGCCTGCAAGGGGGAGGTAGAGCCGCCTTCGCGAAACGCGACGGCGAACAGGGGAGCGTATCGAGTGGGGAAGGTGGGGGCAAATCCCGGAAACGAAAGCGCCCGGGGCGGGCATGAGGGATGTCATCCCAGGCCCGTGGGGCTTGGGGTTCAGGCGGTCGCGGGGAGCGCGGCCGAAGCGGGGCCCGATGCGGTGGCCCGCTTCGGCAAAGCCGAGTGCGCGAAGCGACGGGGCGGTGCCGCGTCGGGTGGAGTAGCGGTCGGGCCGGTTTCGGCGACGGTCGCGCGGGACAGGCGCCGGGCGCCGCGATGGCGGCCGATGCAACGGTGGGAAGGGCTATATCTTGTGGAAGGGGCTTCAGCCTCGACGCTTTTCGTTCAGATCACCGCGCCGGATCGAAAAGCGTCGGGGCTGAAGCCCCTCCCACGAGAGCGGCCGCTCCCACGAGAACAGCCGCTTCAGCAAGAGGCCGATGTCGTTCAGGTCCGGGCGCGTCGCCGCGCCCGGGAGGTCACTTGACCGCGTTGAACTGCAGCGGCGTGGTCGCCGCACCGGTCGCGGCCTTGGTGTCGAGCGCGCCTGGATTGACCCCGGCGACGATCAGCTGGACCTTGACCGCCTCGGCGCGCTGGCGCGACAGGGTTTCGTTGTCGCTGGGCTGGCCCGCGCCGCCGCCGGGACCGACGATCTCGTAGCGCGCGTCGGCCGGCCCGGCCTGGATCGCCTTGGCCGCGCGGCTGAGGATGTCCAGGCTGGCCGGGGCGATGCGGGCGCCGCCGTCGTCGAAGCGCAGATTGATCTGATTGAGCGCCTTGACGATCTCGGCGGGACCGGCCTTGCCCGGTTGCAGCGCCGCCAGCGCCTGCGCGGCAGCGTCGGACGAGGCCGCCGCGCCGCCGACGCCTTCGAACAGGCCGCCGTATTGGTAACCCGGGAACAGGGTCTTGGCCTTTTCCAGCAGGACCGCGCGGTCGGCGTCGGAGGCCTGGCCGCTGAGTTCGATCTTCTCGCCTTCGAAACTCACCGCCGCGCCGGACATGCTCAGCGCCGCGGCGAACTGCGGCAGCTTGTCCAGCCACGGCGCCGGCTTGGCGGCCTTGTCGACGTTGAGATTGCCGCTGATCTGGCCGCTGTAGGCCTGGGCCAGGGCGATGCTCAGCGCCTTGCGGTTGGCCTCGGTGTCGAGGGTGCCGTCGTAGCGGATCGCGCCGTTGTTGTTGACCAGGCTGAGCTTGGCGTCGAAACGCACGACCGGCGCGGGCGCGGCGGCGGCGGGCGTGGTGGACGCGGCATCGGGGGAGGCGGCGTCGCGGTTGCAGGCGCTCAGGCCGCCGCCCAGCGCCACGGCGAGGGCGAGCGACAGCAGGCCGGCGCGATGGCGGCCGAAGGCGAGGGCGGGCGGGTTGGCGCGCGAGGCGGGCGGGATGGTGCGCATGGATTCTCCGCTGGGTGGGAATCGGGATCGTGAGGGTGCGGCGCGGGTCAAGATTGGGCAAAGCGTGTCGGGGCCGGGCGATGTATTGCGGGGCATGGCGATGCGTCGGCGGTTAATGGAGTGCGGTTGTGCGGTGGAGTTCCCGGTTGCTGCGATTGCGGTGATGGCGATGATTGCCGATCGATCGCTCATGTCTTGGACATGCGCCGAACAGATCGCAGATCGTGATCTCGCTAGGACGTCATTCCCGCGAAGGCGGGCTCTGCTGTACTTCGGCGTAGCCGAACATCCAGAGCCTTTAGCGTCATTCCTCCAGGATGTCATTCCCGCGAAGGCGGGAATCCAGAGCCTTCAGCGTTATTCCTCCAGAACGTCATTCCCGCGAACGCGGGAATTCAGTGACTTTGAGCGTCGCTGCAAGAAAGCTGAAAAACTCAACATGTTGCTGTAACGACTTCGTCAGACAGGAGTCGCGATTGAACCTTGCGCTAACGTCACTGGATTCCCGCCTTCGCGGGAATGACGAGAAAAAAGCGCGAAGCGAAAATCATAAGTCGCAGTCGCAGTCGCAGTCGCAGTCGCAGTCGCAGTCGTAGTCGTAAGTCGCATCGTCGAGCCCCACAAAAACGAAGGGCCCGGCAACCGGGCCCCTCGTGTTCACGCGAACGCTGCGATCAGCGGCTGGAGCTGTAGGTGATCGAAACCGGATCAGCACATTCCTGCGTACCGTTGTTGCACAGCTTGTAGGTCATGGTGCCGCTGCCGATGATGCGGAACGTATCGGTGTTGGCGCCGGTGTTGCGCACGGTCTTGAGGATCGCGCCGTTGCGGTAAACGTCGATGTTCTTCTTGCCCTTCTCCCACGACAGGTTCACCGAGGTGCGGTGATTCGGCAGCGCGCTGGCCTTGGCTTCGAGGCGACGCGGATAGTTGGCGTCGACGAAGCTCGGGTACAGCGACATGCCGGCGGACGCGCGATAGCCCTTGACCTGGACGTACCACACGCCGCCCTGCGGGGTCGGGAAGAAGCAGGTCTCGTTGTTGGACGAGGTGAACGGACGGCAGTCGTAGGACGTGCTAGTCGGCTCGGAACCGTACTTGACGTAGATGTCCGAGTCGCCGGTGCCGCCGTACAGCGCGAGCAGCAGGTTGGACGCACCGTTCGGAACCAGCAACTGGTACTTGATCACGCCGTTGGCGGCGACTTCGATGTTGGTGACGGTAACGCCGTTCTCCAGCTCGATCGCCGGCTCGGGTTCCGGCGCCTGCGGGTCCGGCGGCAGCGCTTCGGTGCCCTTGGCCACGGCGACGGCGTAACGCGCGTCGACGATGCCCGAGCCGCACCAGTTGCTGAAGCTGCAACCGCCCGGCTGGCCGCCGACGTGCGCGGTATTGACCAGGATCTTCTCGATCTGGGCCGGAGTCAGCGGGGTCGGCGCGGCCGACTGCATCAGCGCGACCACGCCGGCCACGTGCGGCGACGCCATCGAGGTGCCGGCCATCCACGCGTAGCCTTCGCCTTCCTGGCCCTGCAGGCCCAGGTTGAGGGTCGACAGGATGTTGTCGGCCGCCGGATTCGCGCCCGAACCGCCGGGCGCGGCCACGTCGACCTTTTCGCCGAAGTTGGAGTAATCGGCCAGGGCGCCGGTCGGGCCCACCGCGGAGACCGCGATCACGTCGTTACAGCTGGCCGGCGAGTAACCGGAGACATCAGCGCCGGCGTTGCCGGCGGCGACCACCACGGTGGTGCCGCGGCCGCGCGCGGCGGTGAAGGCGAGCTGTTCGGCCGCGCTGCACGCGCCGCTGCCGCCGAGGCTGAGGTTGATGACCTCGGCCGGGGTCGCGTTGGCCGGCACGCCGGTGACGGTGCCGCCCGACGCCCAGGTCACCGCGTCGATGACGTCGGACTCGTAGCCGCCGCACTTGCCGAGCACGCGCACCGGCTGGACCTTGGCGCCGAACGCGACGCCGGCCACGCCCTTGGCGTTGTTGGCGATCGCGGCGATGGTGCCGGCCACGTGCGTGCCGTGCCAGCTGCTGTCCTCGGGAATGCCGAAGATGTTGCACTCGCCGTCGTGCCAGTCGCCCGGATCGTTCGGATCCGCATCGCGGCCGTCGCCGTCGACGCTGACTTCCGGATCGACGATGAAGTCGTAGCCGGCCACGATGTTGGCGTCGAGATCGCTGTGCGGGGTGATGCCGGTGTCGAGCACGGCGACCACGATGCCGTCGCCGGTGGCGAGGTCCCAGGCCGGTTCGGCGTTGAGGCCGCCCGGGCCGTTCTTGTAGTGCCACTGCTGGGCGTAGCCGGGGTCGTTGGGGACCATCATCGGCTTGTAGAAACGGTCGACGCTGACTTCGATGATGCTGGGGTCGAGCTTCATCAGCTCGATCGCCAGCTCTTTCTGGGCGGCCTTGTCGAGCGCGGTATCGGTCTTGATCACGCTCGAGCCGGTCGACAGCGTGCGCAGCGGCAGGATGCCGACGCCGAGCGTGGTCGCGGCCTTCGCGTACTGCTGGTTGAGCGCGGCCGGAGCCAGCTTGGCCGCGGCGCCCGGCGCGCGGGTGATGATGAAGCGGTTGCTCTTCTCGGCCGCGGCCGCTTTCACCGCTTTGGGCGAGGTCGCGACGCTGGCGGTGTGCAGCTTCGAGAACGTCTGCAATTTGCTGCCCGAATAGGCCACCGGCGCGACGACTACGGCCGTCGCGAGGGCCAGTGCGGTCCATTTCAATGAACGTGCTTTGCGAGTCATGACAAACATCCTTGATCCTTCGTTGCGCATGATCCCCTTCGCATCCCCTGTTTAGCGTCGGGCCTTAGGTCCGCCACGGCTGTGCCGTCGTACCGTCGCGGGACTTGCTTGCGCAGTCCGCCGCGCGCGAATCGCGACGCGGCCGGACTGCAGGGTGCTGTGACAGGCGCACACCGCCGTCTCCGTGCGCGAAGCGCTGCACGGACGAGGAGAGGAATGCGGCTGATGCGCGAAGGCGAACCCTCTGCGCGGAAAAACGGTGTGAACTGACGACTGCGAACCACATGCACGGAGCCCCCGGATACAACGCGACCGCTTCATCGTTGCGCGCCTGCGTCGCACGCGTTGCGCCTCGATGTCGCCGTTCCTTGTCGCGCGACCCCCTGCAAGTCGCTCATAACCGAAGCTAAATGAGCGCACCCATCGCATGCAAGTGTCATCAAAGCTGTGATATCGACATGAATGCGACTGAGCGCACAAACACGCGCGATGCAGCTCGGCGGCGAGGGTAGGGAGGTTGGCGTCAGCGCCCGCGAATGCAGGGATTTTCAGGCTCCGGCGCGATCGTCGAAGACACCGCGACTATTTTCGCTTCGAACCAAGTTTCTTTCGGAACTGTGAACTGGGTCGATCTATATTTCGCTGCGTCGCGCGCGATTTGCATGAACTGCCGCACGATTCTTCGCCGTGCATGCGACGCGGTGCGACTTCGCGCCGATGCAGGCTCGATCGTTTTCGGCGATTTTCGCTGTTGCAGGTTCGCAACATCGGGTCGCGCCGCGTGTTCGCGACCTGGTTGCGCAAATGCGCGGCGATATTTCCGTTCGCGCAAATCGTTTTGATTCGCGGCGTATTCGAGTCGCGTCGCGCAGCGATCGCTCGTTTGAAATTTTCTCGCCGATCCGATGAGGGCGGCGAGGGCGAGGCGGCGTCGGAAAGCGATTGAACGATGGCGCGGTGCGACGCCGTCCGGCGTGGGCCCCGGGCTGGCCCCTGTAGGAGCGGCGCGAGCCGCGACCGCGACCTCACGCCAACGTCGCCCCCGCGAGGTCGCGGTCGCGGCTCGCGCCGCTCCTACAGGGGGGATACGGGACGGCGCGGCGGGGCAAGATTCGCCTAAATTATTAATTTTTATGGAAAAATGACCCGGTGGCTGCGGATTCGACCGGGACGCTTCACCATCGCCGCGGCCCCCAAGCCGGTCCGGCCAGGGGGCATAGTTGCCGTAACCCGCTGAATCCCCTAAAATTCCGCTTCTGTCCGCCCGGTTCGGGTGCGGCAGGACCAAAAATAACTACAGAGGAATCTGGTCATGTACGCAGTACTGGTCACCGGCGGTAAGCAATACCGCGTGATGCAAGGCGAGACGCTTCGCGTCGAGCTGCTCGATGTCGAAGCCGGCAGCGAAATCAAGTTTGACACCGTCCTGATGCTCGGCGACGGCGAAGGTGTGAAGCTCGGCGACGCGCTCAAGGGCGCCAGCGTCACCGCCAAGGTCGTCGGCCACGGCCGCGCCGACAAGGTGCGCATCGTCAAGTTCCGCCGCCGCAAGCACCACCGCAAGCAGATGGGTCACCGTCAGCACTACACCGAAATCGAAATCACCGGCATCGCCGGTGGTGACAACAAGTAAGGAGCAGCAGCCATGGCACATAAAAAGGGCGTAGGTTCCACCCGCAACGGCCGCGACTCCAACCCGAAGTACCTGGGCGTGAAGATCTACGGCGGCCAGTCGATCGAAGCCGGCAACATCATCGTGCGTCAGCGCGGCACCCAGTTCCATCCGGGCGCCGGCGTCGGCCTCGGCCGCGACCACACCCTGTTCGCGCTGGTCGACGGCAAGGTCGAGTTCTCGACCAAGGGCCTGAAGAAGCGTCGCACCGTCAGCGTCGTCGTCGCCGAGTAATCGCGCCGCCACGCTGTACGAGGAGCCCCGCTTCGGCGGGGCTTTTCGTTTGGGGGCCGGGATTCGGGATTGGTGATTCGGGATTCGCAACAGCGAAAACCCGATTCGCCACTCCCGCTACAATCCTCGGTGGCCCCGTTTTTCAGCTTTTGCCAATCCCAAATCCCGAATCCCAAATCCCGGCTCTTATGAAACTCGTAGACGAAGCAGAAATCAAAGTGATCGCCGGCAATGGCGGCAACGGCTGCATCGGCTTCCGTCGCGAGAAGTTCATTCCGCTCGGCGGGCCGGACGGCGGCGATGGCGGCGCGGGCGGCAGTGTGTGGCTGGTCGCCAACGAAAACGTCAATACCCTGGTCGACTTCCGCCACCAGAAGCAGTTCCGCGCCCGTCAGCGCGGGCCGAGCGGCACCGCCACGGCGGCGGCGGGCGGCAGTGGGCCGGGGATGGTGCCAAGAAAACCGACGAATTCGGGATGGTCGCCACGGCGACCCTTTCGCCACGGCGGCAACCGGCGTTTCAGCTTTTGCCAATCCCACCCCCGAATCCCATCGTCGAAACTCGTAGACGAAGCAGAAATCAAAGTGATCGCCGGCAATGTGGCCGACGCAACGGCGACTGCTCGGTCGCGCGGCGGTCATTCCGCGCGGCGGCGGCGCAAGGGCGCGGCAGTGTGTGCTGGTCGCCAACGAAAACGTCATACCACCCGCCACGCAGAATCCGCGCCCGCCAATCCCGCTCAAAACATCCTCATCGTACCTCAACCGACCACGTAAAACCGACGTCACAGCCTTCGCGCACGGCGACCGCCTGCTGGTCGCGCTATCTCCACCATCCGAACATCGCTCAGCTCAAGCAAACGCCGCGGACGCGCCTTCTGCGCGGCAACTCGCAGCCACGCCGAAGCGTCGCAACTTCTCGCTGGAAACCGCGTGGTCAGCGGAAAAGCAGCTCCTCACATCCTGCCCGATCGAGGGCACTGATCCTCGCCATGCCGCCGCGCTGGGGTGGTGCGCCGGAATTCGAGGCCGTGCTGCTGGCGATCTCAGGCCAGCCGCAAAAGCAGCAGCGAATCGACGAAGCAAGGATCGCTTACCTCAGCCGCGACTGGCACCTTCCGATCGCATGGGACGTGATGGCCTTCTTCGATCGTCAGCGCGCCGAGGCGCTGGAAGCCGCGCATGCCGCCGGCGACCATGTGCCCTGAGCCGCGGGCTCACCGGTATTCGAATGCAATCCCCGGGCGCCGCGCGATGCGGCGCGGCCGGCGTGTGCGCGCCAACTCTCGCGCCTATTCGCGCGCCGACTTCAAGCTGACTTCACCGGTCGCCTCGATGATGCGCGGCATGCCCTGCGTATGCGCCAGCGACCATGCGTCCGCCGATGTCCTTCGCGGCCATGCCTTGGGCGACATTTCCTTGCGCCCAAACAAAAGCCCGGCCGAAGCCGGGCTTTTGCATGCCGTCGCGAGCGATCTTTCGATCGTGCGCGACGGTAGGTCGTCGCAAGACTCAGGCCGCGGCCAGGGCCTTGATGCGGGCCGACAGGCGGCTCTTGTGACGGGCGGCCTTGTTCTTGTGGATCAGGCCACGGGAGCTGAAACGGTCGAGGATCGGCTGAGCGACGTCGAACGCGGACTTGGCACTCGCGGCGTCGTTCTCGCCGAGGGCCTTCAGCACCTTCTTGACGGCGGTACGCAGCATCGAACGCTGGCTGGCGTTGCGGGCGTTACGCACGACAGTCTGCTTGGCGCGCTTCTTGGCGGACTTGATGTTTGCCACGGTGGATTCCTGGAATTTTGGTTGAAAGCGTTAATGGAACTGGACGAAGAGATGCTGCTAGAAACGAAATTACGGAAAATCAGACCGAAAAGTATGGCCGATTCAGTGGGTTGCGTCAACTGGCCGGAGACGCGCCGATGAGCAAGGGCGGTTTGCTGCGTTCATCGGTGATTTTCAGCTCCATGACCTTCATCTCGCGGGTCACCGGGCTGCTGCGCGACCAGGTCTATGCTTGGCATTTCGGCGCCAGTCCGTGGATGGACGCGTTCTTCGTCGCGTTCAGGATCCCGAACTTCATGCGCCGGTTGTCGGCCGAGGGCTCGTTCTCGATGGCCTTCGTGCCGGTGCTGGCCGAGTACAAGGAGCGTCACGACCACGCCGCGGTCAAGGACCTGATCGACCGGGTCACCGGCACCCTGACCGCCGCGCTGCTGGTGCTGACCACCGCGGTGATCCTGGCCGCCGAGCCGGTCATGCGCCTGTTCGCGCCGGGGTTCGACCCCAACGGCGAGCAGTTCGCGCTGGCGGTGGAGATGCTGCAGATCACCTTCCCGTATGCCTTGTTCATCTCCCTGGCCTCGCTGGCCGGCGGCGTGCTCAACAGCTACGAGAAATTCGCGATCCCGGCCTTGTCGCCGGTGCTGCTGAATATTTCGATGATCGCCGCGGCGGTGTGCGGCAGCTCGCTGATGAAGCCGCTGGGGTTGAACCCGGTGCTGGCCCTGGCCTGGGGCGTGTTCTTCGCCGGCATCCTGCAACTGGCGTTCCAGTTGCCTGCGTTGAAGAAGCTCGGCCTGTTGCCGCGGCCGCGCTGGGGCGGGGCGCATCCGGGCGTGCGCAAGATTCTGCGGCTGATGGTGCCGACCTTGTTCGGCTCCTCGGTGGCCCAGGTCAATCTGCTGCTCAACACCGCGCTGGCCTCGTTCCTGATCGTCGGCAGCGTGAGCTGGCTGTACCTGACCGACCGCCTGCTCGAATTCCCGCTGGGCATGTTTGGGGTGGCGATCGGCACGGTGATCCTGCCGCATCTGTCCAAGCGCCATGCCGCGACCGATGTCGACGGCTATTCCAAGGGCCTGGATTGGGGCTTCCGCCTGTGCCTGCTGATCGGTATTCCGGCCTGCCTGGGGTTGGTGCTGTGCGCCGAGGCGCTGATCGCGGCCTTGTTCCAGTACGGCAAGCTCACGCCCAACGACACCGCGATGATCCGCCTGAGCCTGATGGCGCAGTCGACCGCGGTGCCGGCCTTCCTGCTGGTGAAAGTGCTGGCGCCGGCGTTCTATTCGCGCCAGGACACCAAGACCCCGGTCAAGTCGGCGGTGGTGTCGGTGGTGGTCAATCTGGTCGCGACGCTGACCTTGCTGCTGGCGGCGGTATACCTCACCGACGTCGGCCAGGCCGCGCTGGCCCGCACCGGCGACCTGCGCGAGGCGCTCGGCGAAGTGCCCGGTGCGCACGCCTGCCTGGCGCTGGCGATCGCGATCGCCGGCTGGACCAATGCCCTGCAACTGGCCTGGTATCTGCGCCGGGCCAAGGTCTACCGGCGCCAGCCGGGCTGGGGTCGGTTCCTGCGCCAGATCGCGGTCGCCAGCGTGGCGATGGCGGCGGTGGTGCTGAGCCTGCTGTGGCTATGGCAGGGCTGGACCGGCTGGCCGTGGTGGGAGCGCCTGCTCAAGCTGGCGGTGGTGGTCGGCGCCGGCGGCGCGGTCTACGGTGCGGCGCTGTGGCTGCAGGGCATCCGTCCGCGCGATCTGCGCGGGCATTGACGGCGAGGCTTCGCGGTAAACGCGAGGCCCGGCGGTCGCCATCGCCATCGCAACGGCATCGAACCGGCGGGGTTGGATGCCGTTGAGACTCGCGTGCGGCGGCTATACTTCCTTATTCATCCTTTCAGCAGGCCCGGCCCGTCCGGGTTTCCATTACCGACCCAATGAGCAGGCTGTTTCGTGACGTCGAGGGCGGGCCGCGGTGCCCGCACGGCAGTGTGGTCTGCATCGGCGCCTTCGATGGCCTGCATCTCGGGCATCGCGCGCTGGTGCGCCATACGGTGGCGCGTGCGCGCGCGCTGGATCTGTCCGCGGTGGCGCTGAGTTTCGAGCCCTTGCCGCGCGAATTCTTCGCCCCGCAGGCGCCGCCGCCGCGGCTGCTGTTGCCGCGGGCCAAGGCCGAAGGGCTGCTGGCGCTGGAGGCCGACCAGGTCGGGCTGCTGCGTTTCAACGGCCGGCTCAGCGGGCTGAGCGCGGAAGAGTTCGTGCAGCGCGTGCTGGTCGACCGGCTGGCCGCGCGCGAAGTCTGGGTCGGCCCGGAATTCCGCTTCGGCAAGGCGCGCGGCGGCGACATCGCGCTGCTGCGCCGGCTCGGCGAACAGGCCGGTTTCAGCGCGCACGAAATCGAACCGGTGCATCTGGACGGGCAGCGCGTATCCAGCACGCGCATCCGCGAAGCGCTGCTGGCTGGCGATTTCACCAGCGCCGGGCGTTTGCTTGGGCGGCGCTACGCGATCGGCGGCCATGTCGTGCATGGCAAGCAACTCGGCCGCACCCTGGGCTTTCCGACCGCCAACCTGCGCTTCGGCGGCAAGACCCCGGCCCTGTCCGGGATCTACGCGACCTGGGTCCACGGCATCGGCGATCAGCCGCGCGCCTCGGTGTCGAGCCTGGGCACGCGCCCAACCGTCGCCGGGGTGGAACCGCTGCTCGAAGCGCACCTGTTCGATTTCGACGGCGACCTGTACGGTCGTCGCATCGAGGTCGAATTCGTCGCCCACCTGCGCGCCGAACTCAAGTTCCCCGATCTGGATTCACTGACCGTGCAAATGCACCGCGACGCCGAACAGGCGCGCGAACTGCTGCAACTCGATCCGCGACGCCCGACCGCGTCGCCAGCCCTGGGCGCCGACGCGACCCAAACTGCCTGAGACCCGCTGTGACCAACGATTCGAGCCAATCCGCACCCGCCAATCCGTACAAGGCCACCCTGCTGCTGCCGGCCACCGATTTCCCGATGCGCGGCGATCTGCCCAAGCGCGAGCCGGAAACCCTGGCGCGCTGGGAGAGCGAGGGCCTGTATCAGCGAATTCGCGAGAAGGTCGGGCAGCGCGAGCGCAGCTTCATCCTGCACGACGGCCCGCCGTATGCGAACGGCGAGATCCACATCGGCCATGCGCTCAACAAGGTGCTCAAGGACATCGTGGTCAAGTCCAAGCTGCTGGCCGGCTTCGACGCGCCCTACGTGCCGGGCTGGGATTGTCACGGCCTGCCGATCGAGACCAAGGTCGAGAAGGCCTACGGCAAGGTCGGCGACAAGCTCGACGCCGCCCAGTTCCGCGCCAAGTGCCGCGAATACGCTGCCAGCCAGGTCGACCTGCAACGCCGCGATTTCAAGCGTCTGGGCGTGATCGGCGATTGGGAAAATCCCTACCTCACCATGGATTTCCGCTACGAGGCGGACATCATCCGTTCGCTGGCGAAGATCGTCGAGCGCGGCCATCTGGTGCGCGGCTCCAAGCCGGTGCACTGGTGCTTCGACTGCGGCTCGGCGCTGGCCGAGGCGGAGATCGAATACCAGGACAAGGAATCGACCCAGATCGACGTAGGCTATGTCGCCAAGCATGCGCGCGGGCTCGCGGCGCTGTTCGGCGCGGCGATCGACGACGACACGATCGTCGCGATGCCGATCTGGACCACCACGCCGTGGACGCTGCCGGCCAGCCTGTCGGTGACGGTCGGTCCCGAACTCGATTACGTGCTGGTCGAAGGCCCCAAGCGCGCCGACGGCGGCCGTCGCCTGCTGGTGATCGCCGAATCGCTGGCCGAGAAAGCGCTCAAGCGCTACGGCGTCGACGAGGTGGTGGTGCATGGCCGCGCGCGCGGCGTCGAACTCGAAGGCCAGCGCCTGCAGCATCCGTTCTACGCCGAGCGCGAACTGCCGGTGCTGGTCGACAGCTACGTGTCGGCCGAGGACGGCACCGGCATCGTCCACAACGCGCCGGGCCACGGCCAGGAAGACTATGCGGTCGGCCTGAAGTACGGCCTGCTCGATCAGTACACCGCCGCGCAGATCAACCCGGTCGACGGCCGCGGCCTGTACCTGCCGTCGACGCCGCCGGCCGATCAGCACACGCTGGCCGGCGTGCATATCTTCAAGGTCGATCCGATCATCCTCGAAGTGTTGAAGGCGCACGACGTGCTGCTGGCCTCGGGCCGGCTCAAGCACAGCTATCCGCATTGCTGGCGGCACAAGTCGCCGGTGGTGTTCCGCGCCACGCCGCAGTGGTTCATCTCGATGGAGAAGGCCGGCCTGCGCCGCGACGCGCTGGCCGCGATCGGCGGCGTCACCTGGATCCCGGGCTGGGGCGAAGCGCGCATCTACAACATGATCGAGAGCCGCCCGGACTGGACGATCTCGCGCCAGCGCTACTGGGGCGTGCCGATCGCGCTGTTCTTCAGCCGCGAAACCGGCGAGCCGCATCCGCGCTCGGTCGAGATCATGCGCCAGGTCGCCGACGTGGTCGAACGCGAGGGCGTCGATGCCTGGTACGCGATGACCGCCGAACAACTGCTCGGCGAGGAAGCCGCGCAGTACGAGAAGGCCACCGACATTCTCGATGTCTGGTTCGACTCGGGCGTCAGCCACGAATGCGTGCTCGCGCAGCGCCCGCAGGACGGCCTGCGCAAGCCGGCCGACCTCTACCTGGAAGGCTCCGACCAGCATCGCGGCTGGTTCCACAGCGCGCTGCTCAGCGGCGTGGCGATGGACGGCGCGGCGCCGTACCGGCAGGTGCTGACCCACGGCTTCACCGTCGATGAAAACGGCAAGAAGCAATCCAAGTCGCTCGGCAACGTGGTCGTGCCGCAGACCGTGATCGACGCGATGGGCGCCGACGTGCTGCGCCTGTGGGTCGCCTCGACCGACTTCAGCGCCGAAATGTCGGTGTCCGACAAGATCCTCAAGCAAAACGGCGAAGGCTACCGCCGCATCCGCAACACCGCGCGCTTCCTGCTCGGCAACCTGAGCGGGTTCGATCCGGCGCGCGATCTGGTCGCGCTGGACGACATGGTCGCGCTCGATCGCTGCATCGTGCATCGCGCCGCCGAGTTGCAGGACCGCATCGCCTCGGCGTATGAGCGCTACGATTTCGCCGAGATCGTGCAGCTGCTGACCAACTTCTGCAGCGTCGACCTGGGCTCGTTGTACCTCGACGTGACCAAGGATCGCCTGTACACGATGCAGGAGAACTCGCGCGGCCGGCGTTCGGCGCAGAGCGCGATGTACCGCATCGCCGAGGCGTTCGTGCGCTGGATCGCGCCGATCCTGAGCTACACCGCCGACGAAATGTGGCGGCATCTGCCCGTCACCACCGAAAGCGGCCCGCGCGAGGACAACGTGCTGTTCGCGACCTGGTACGACGGCCTGGCCCTGTTGCCGCCCGACGCGGCCTTGTCGTCGGAAGACTTCAAGCGCCTGCTGGCGCTGCGCGACGACGTGGCCAAGACCCTGGAACCGATGCGCGCCGCCGGCCAGATCGGCGCCGCGCTCGAAGCCGAGATCTCGCTGCGTTGCGGCGTCGCCGATCAGAACTGGCTGGCGCCGCTGGCCGATGAACTGCGCTTCTTGTTCATCAGCGGCGATGTCGAAGTCGTCGCCGACGACGCGATCCAGGACATCGCCGTGCTCGCGGTCAAGACCGGCAAGCGCAAGTGCGTGCGCTGCTGGCATTACCGCGCCGACATCGGCGTGAGCGCCGAGCATCCGGACCTGTGCGGCCGCTGCGTCGACAACATCGCCGGCGACGGCGAGGACCGTCGCTGGTTCTGATGCTCCGATCGATGCGCGCGGTATCGCGCCGCGCGCATCGATCCGGTTTTCTTCGCGCCATCCCTTTCGCAAGTACTGATCCGAGCCACGATGACCGATAACGCAAGCAAACCCGGCCGCAACGCATTGCCCTGGCTGATCGTCTCGATCGTGGTGATCGCGCTCGATCAGCTCAGCAAGGCTTGGGTGCTGGCCTCGTTGCCCGAGTACACCGCGGTGCCGGTGATCGACGGCGTGTGGAACTGGTATCGCAGCTACAACACTGGTGCGGCCTTCAGCTTCCTCAGCGACGCCGGCGGCTGGCAGAAGTATTTCTTCCTGATCCTCGCGGTCGGGATCAGCGGCCTGCTCGCCACCTGGCTGGCGCGCACCGAGCGCGGCGACTGGAAGACCGCGCTGCCGTACGCGCTGGTGATCGGCGGGGCGATCGGCAACGTCATCGACCGCATGGTCCACGGCCACGTGGTCGACTTCATCCAGTGGTACTGGCGCGACTACCACTGGCCCTCGTTCAACATCGCCGATTCGGCGATCGTGGCCGGGGCGATCGGGATCGCGGTGTACGGGCTGTTCAGCGGCAAGCCGGCCGAGCCCAAGCCGGGGCAGGGCAAAGCCTAGGCCCACCACGGTTTCCACCGGTCGGGGCGCGGTATTCAGCCAGATCCGGGCCGCCCTGCGTCACACCAAGCCGCCACCGCCACAGGAGTACAATCGCGTCCCATGGACGTCCTGCTCGCCAACCCCCGCGGCTTCTGCGCCGGCGTCGATCGCGCGATCGAAATCGTCAAGCGCGCGATCGAAACCCTCGGCGCACCGATCTACGTGCGCCACGAAGTCGTGCATAACCGCTTCGTCGTCGACGACCTCAAGCGCCGCGGCGCGATCTTCGTCGAAGAACTCGACGAAGTCCCCGACGGCGCCACCGTGATCTTCAGCGCCCACGGCGTGTCCAAGGCGGTGCGCCAGGAAGCCGAACGACGCGCGCTCAAGGTGTTCGACGCGACCTGTCCGCTGGTCACCAAGGTGCATCTGGAAGTCTCGCGCCACTGCCGCGCCGGCCGCGACGTGATCCTGATCGGCCACGAAGGCCACCCCGAGGTCGAAGGCACCATGGGCCAGTGGCGGCGCGAAGCCGGCACCGGCCGCATCTACCTGGTCGAGGACGCCGCCGACGTCGCCGCCCTGCAGGTCGACCAGCCCGAAAACCTGGCCTACACCACCCAGACCACCCTGTCGGTGGACGACACCCGCAGCGTGATCGAAGCCATGCGCGCCAAGTTCCCGGCGATCCAGGGCCCGCGCCACGACGACATCTGCTACGCCACCCAGAACCGCCAGGACGCCGTGCGCGAACTGGCCGCGCAGTGCGACCTGGTGCTGGTGGTGGGCTCGGTCAACAGCTCCAACTCCAACCGCCTGCGCGAGCTGTCCGAGCGCGAGGGCGTGGAAGCCCACCTGATCGACGGCGCGGTCGAAATCGACCCCGAATGGGTGCGCGGCCGCAAGCGCATCGGCGTCACCGCCGGCGCCTCCGCGCCGGAAGTGCTGGTGCGCGGGGTGATCGACCGCCTGCACGAACTGGGCGCCCAGGGCGTGCGCGAACTCGACGGCGAGCGCGAGGACATGGTCTTCGCCCTGCCCAAGGAACTGCGCCTGCAGCTGGTCGGCTGAGAACGGGTCGGCTGAGTTGATGGAGGACCGGACCGGATCGAATTGACCGCCCGGCCCCGTCCCGCCTAGAATTGCCGTCCTCGCCGGAATAGCTCAGTTGGTAGAGCGGCGCATTCGTAATGCGTAGGTCGTAGGTTCGATTCCTATTTCCGGCACCACGTAACTCCGAGAAGAAACAACCGCCCGGCCACCGATCCAACGGCCGGCAAGCTTCCCGGAAAAAACAAAAGGCTCAGCCTCGCGGCTGGGCCTTTTTTTTGTTTGCCGATCAACCGCCGCGTACCTTTCAGCGCAGCATCGACCTCCAGCCGTTCCGCAGTCACCAGCGATACTGCAAGCTCGCGTTCCAGTTATTTGACTCGAGCCGATCGGAGTGCTGATAGCCATACTCAAGAGACACATCGAGCTTTTCGTTTTGGCGTGCAGTGATGCCAAGACCGGCCATGCCCCGATTCTTCGGCCAACTCACGCCTCTCGCCCGGCTCGGGAAGTCGGGCGCGCCGGCGAGCGCGACCTCGGTCTGAGCGTGCAGATCGCCTATTCCGTGTAACCAGCGAAGTTGTGCGTTTGGTTCGAAGGTCCAGCCGCCGCGCGCAAAGCTACCGGTCCACGCGAGCCCCGCGGACACTGTCGTGCGACGGGTGTGATGCGAACTCACAACCAGATTCAAATCGTCAGCGCCGACTTCGCGGAACCCATCGGTTTTGACGCGGGCGCGTTCGATACTGATCAGCGGCGTCAAGAATGAATTGCCGACACGGAAGTCGAGACCACCTTCCAGGTAAATACCGATCCGATCGCCATCGTAATCGGAATCCGCCCGGCGTCGGATATCGCCCACCTGGATGCGTCGTTCGAATTTGTTGTCGCTACGCGAATAGCTCAGGCCGCCGTACCAGTAAGCCAGGTCAGCGCGTCCACCCGTGTAGAGCGATAGCGCTTTACTGTCGACTTTGCCGTCGTCTCCATTGGACATATCGGTCTTGGCTCGGCTGGTGCTCAGGCTGGCACCCACGAACCAGCGCTCCCCCAGCCAAGTGTCCACGCCGATGCCGAGGCCATGCAGCCGGTTGTCGGCGCCACTCGCGTTGGCATCGCCGTCGATCTTGGAGTCGACGTCGAAACTGTGTACCCACAGATTTTTGTCCCGGGATACAGGTGCGCGGTGCGCCGCGATGATGCGATTGCTCATCGTCATCGCGATCGAACTTTCGTTCTCCAGCGCAAGACTCGCCGCGCTGGCATGCGTTTCACCGGAGATAGAATTCAGGCCGGCCAATGCCGCGGGCACGCTAAGTGTCGTGAACTCACGAAGCACGGTCTTCAGATCGGATCCGGGCGCCGAGCTGCGGCTGATGGCGTCTATGCTGCGAGACATTTCGCATTGATTGAAGGTGCTGCAAACGTCGCTGAAATCGGTCGTATTGCGTACGATATCGAGATAGGCGTAATGACTGTCGTACGCCAGTTGCAGATTAAGAAAAGGCATGTCCTGAGCGAGCGTCTTGAACTGGCCTTGGAGCCCGCCGTTGGCCTCGATCAGGATGTAGCGAGCGCTATCGGCGTATTGGCCGGGAACCTTGGTGACGCGGACATCACCGCCTTGCACCACGGCTTTGCCGAACACTTTCATCACGCTTTCCGGGCTTCCGGCGCCTTCGGCCGCGATGGTCACATCGAAGCTCGCGCCGTCGAGGTGGGTGTAGTCGTTGTTGATGGTCAAAGCACGGCCATCCTGACCGACAGCGATCACGCCGCGGTTCTCGATGCTGCCCAGAATGAGTCCAGGGCCGGCGAACTTCGCGCCGGGGCCGACGAGCAGATTGCCACCGAAAACCTGGGTGCCGCCCAGCCGGGTCTCGCCCTTTTCGACGTAGGCGGTTCCTCCGAATCGAGATAGATTCGAGGCCAGGGTAATGATGCCGGTGCTGGCGAGTTCGAGCCGGCCGCTGCCGATCAGCGCGCTTCCAGAGAAGACACCGTCGCCATTTTTTTCCAAACGCAGCGTGCCTTGCGGATCGATGCGGGCGCCACCTTTCATTTTTTCCGGATCGGCCACGAGCGTACCTGCAGATATCCCCCAAAAGCCGGTGCTGCGTGCGGTCAACGTAAGCTTGCCGGCGCCTTGCTTATTGAGGCTGGCGTCGGGACCGGACATGTTATTGGAGGAGACGATTTCCGCATCGTAAACGCCGTCTTCGGCTTGATCGAAGATCACGCGTGCCGGGCTCCTCGGCAAATCCCGCACCTCCAGCGGCCCACGAATCGACGACGCATTGCCGATGAGCGTGCCGCTCGCGACGATGGTTCCGCCTGTATAGGTGTTATGGCCATTGAGCGTGACGGTGCTGAGCGGGAAGGTTCCGCCTTTCACCAGACCGCCTGGGCCCGAGATATCGCCGTTGAGTACCAGGTTGCCATCGACGAAAAGTGACGAGGCCAGAACCAGGCGCTGATCGCTCCTCACCGCGGCGATGTCAGCACCGATCGGCGCTCTGAGGATCGATCCGTCGAACGTGACGACATTGGATGCGGCGCCCAGGCTGGCGCCGTTGCTGATCGACAAAGTCGTGTTGCGAACCGTCATGCCACCGCTGAGGGTGTTGATTCCATACAGGGCGAGCGTACCGTTTGAGATAGTCACATCGCCATTGCCGGTGAGTGTCGCGCTGATCTCCACGGACCTGCCGTTGAGCTCCAGCGTGGAGCCCGGCGAGTCGAAGCGCAGCGAACCGCCGGGATTGGACCGAAGAAACTGACTGGTCGCGTCGCTTTGAGGGCCGATGAAACGCAAGCCTGCGACGATCTGTTCGCCGTTGATGTCGGCGCTCTGGAAGGGACTGAACACCGCGATCGCACCGGGCGTCCATGAGCTATTGACCGCGCCATCGGCTTGCGTCCAACTGCGACTGAGGCTGTCCCAGGTGCCCGGGCCCGTGTCGACGCTGCCGTTGTCATGCAAGGCCGGGTTGCCGCCGTCCCAATAAAGCGAAGTCTGGCTGCGTCCGGTCATGGGGACGACGAACAGCAGTGGTAGCAATGCCGCGGCGCAAATGGCCTGACGACTCGGGTTGGGTCCGATCCGCAGGATCGAGGCGATGCACGCGCCGAGTCCGTGGTGTGGACGATCGCTGGGGTGGGAAAGCGAAGCGATAACTCTGGGCATGATGACCTTCCTTAGTTCACACGCAGTCGCCTCACGGACGTGGGCGACGTTAATTTTTCATTATTGTAACTTATGTGCAATGTATTTCCATGGACCAGCAGGCCGCCATGAAACGCACGAACCTTATGTCCGCAACGCTTACCGCGACGATCGTATGAAGCCGCATTTGATGGTCGGCTTCCTTGCGGTTCGCCACGAAGTTCAAGATACCCGCGGCGGATCGCGATCGATGAGATTGGCGCGGACCGCGCCACTGGATGGGTTCGCTTTTACGAGTTCGCTATTCGTTTTTTTCTTTGGATCAGCCAGGCCGCGCATCGACTGCAGGGCAACAGAAAATGTTCGAAGACTTTGAGGAAACTGGGCGCGGTACAGCGAATTCGCAACTGCTCCGCGCGCGGCCATGGCATCCGTCACGCAGCCCTGGCCGACCAAAACGGCACGGCGTGCCAAGCTTGAAAACTGGATGCGTTCTACCCGGCCGTCCAGGTTCCCCTGCCTGGGTTTGCCGTCCCCGTTGGAATAGTCCATGGCAGAGCGGCGCATTCGTAATGCGTAGGTCGTAGGTTCGATTCCTATTTCCGGTACCACGTAACTCCGAGAAGAAACAACCGCCCGGCCAACGATCCAACGGCCGGCAATCTTCCGGAAAGAAAAGGCCTCGCCACCCGCGAGGCCTTTTTTGTTTTCGGATCAATCGCAACTTCACCCCGAGAAGAAACAACCGCCCGGCCAACGATCCAACGGCCGGCAATCTTCCGGAAAGAAAAGGCCTCGCATCCGCGAGGCCTTTTTTATTCGCCGATCGATCGCAGCGCGATCGCACAGACATCGGCCGGCGACCGGCTCACAGCCCTCGATACCCCATGCTTTCCAGAGAGGTTTTCACCGAATCGATCAGGTTGTTGCAGTTGAATTCGAGCAAGTCGAGATGCATCTGCGACGGATCGTCCTTGCCTAGCACCCTATTGGCGGAATCCATCGCGTACTCCATGTGCATTTGAACAAGCTGCGCCGCTCTGCTGGCTTCGGTAGTGAGGATGGGGAATTTTTCGGAGAGACGCAAAACGCCCTCGGTGCTGAACTTCGCGAGATCGGTCAGGGCGTACTCACGGTAAACCGCGCCAGTGAACGCCCCACGGTTACTCAGTGCATGTACGGCCTTGTTCGCGGCGTGTCCAAGGTCGCTGAAAACCTTGAGCAGCTCGAACTCGAGTTGCCGGCGCGCGTTTGTTTCCCGGGTGGTGTTGAGAGCGTGGGTTTCGGTGGCGATTCGATTGGCGGCCCGGGTCAATGCCGCCGCAACGATGCCGACAAAGATCGTAGCCCCCACGGTGGCCCAATCGGCGACGTTTCCCCACTCAACCGCCTGCGGACAGAACTCCATAGAACCTCCCTTGTTCATGTGGTGAGTGGATTCTGCTGGGTGCCGGCCGGCCCGGCAACCGGCGCCGACACGGCGATGAGGCGGTGCGCGATTACGACCCGACGACCACCGAACGGCCTGTCAGGAATAGACGCGAGTGGTTGGTGCGTGGCCGACATTTGCCGCATCGCACGATGCCTTGCAGATGGCTTTTCATCGTGGATAACGATCGTTGATCGTCATCGTGACTGCGGCCGAACGCGCCGGTTTGCGCGCGCATTGCGATGACATACGCGTTGATACGCGCGTTTTGTGCATGCGTGGGTGCAAGGAATACGGACTTTCCTTTTTATTTTTATCGCGCGCCGTTTTTTCGTTGACGACTGCTTTGACGAATAGCAAAGTCGCGCTCAAGGAGCCTCTAAACTCCGCACAAAGCGGTGCCCACCTCCGATAACTAGGTGGGTTTTTCTTGCCTGTTGCATAGGCATGCCGACGCAGCGTCTTGCGTCGGGAGGGCGGCTAATACAACACCCGAAAGGGGAATACGCCCGCCGGCTTTGTGCGGTTTAGAGCCTCCCGACACCCCGCCTGCGTCAACCGACGCAGCGCGGGTTACCGCTCATGGACAGGAGTGCTGCGCATGCCCCGCAAGACCGAAGCCGCTATCCCCCGCGAAGGGGTGGTGATGCCCGTGGAAGCGTTCGAACAGCTTCATGCGTTCCAGCAGCAGTTGCACGGCATCGTGCGCACGCTGCAGCCCGAGGTGTTGTTGGCCATCGGCTATCGCAATTCGATGGACGAACAAGTCTTGCGCGACATTTTCACCGCGCTCGCAACATCGCTGGCGCCGGTGGTGGCGGCCTGCGTGTGGACGCCGGACGGCGACGATCACGGTGGGCTGGCCGGTACGCCTCGTCTGCATTGAGTCGGTGCGGGCAGACCGTGGGGGGAGGGCGGTCGCCGACGCGGGCGGTGTCGACTGCGGCGGCGGGGGATCGGGGCGATGCACGCGCTATGCGTTGAGTCCGGCCGGGCAGGTGCCGCGGGGCAGACGATGGGTTCGATACGGGGCGCGCAGGGTCGCGATCGCGAGGGGGCGTGTTTCGTGCCCCGGTCTTGAGCCTATGCCAGTGGGATGTGGGCCGTGGAGGTCCCGCCGCACGCCTTTGAGCTTCGGCCGCCCAGGGTCGAGGCCGGTTCGAACGGCTCGGAGCCTTGCGCTCAAGCCGCGAGGCTCGCCTCGCAAGCCTGTGAGGCCCGTGCGCAAGCGGCATTGCTCCGCTCGCAAGCCTCCAAGGCTTGCGCGCAAGCGGCATTGTTCCGGTCGCAAGCCTCCGAGGCTTGCGTTCGCAAAGCAAAATGCCTTGCGTGCGGTCCCGCGGCCTCGCTCGCCGGGCGTTGCGCTTTGCGCGCGAAGCCATTCGCCTGGCACGCAAGGCAAATAGGCTTGCGATCGCAACGCTGAAAGGCTTGCGCGCAAGCCGAAAGGGTGGCCGCCGGGGCTTTGAGCCTTGCGCGCGAACCTCCGAGCTGCGTCGTCGGGGTTCGCAGGGGCTGCGAGGTCTCCTCAGGCCGGTGGCGTCGTTGTCCAGTATCCGACCCAGGCATTCGGGCCGTCCGCGTCTTGCCACGCAACTCTGCTTTGCGCGAGGCGACCGGCGACCACGGCAAGCGACGGCCGCGTCGCATCACACCCGGCTCAAGGCGTCGGCTTCGTCTCGATCTTCTCGTACCCCGGCAAGTAATACCCGCCGCCGCCATCGGTGCCCGTCAGCGTCCGGCCTTTGCACGTGTACTGTTTCTCGTTGTACGAGTAATTGGTCTGGATGTAGCCGCGCTCCTCGTCGCGACTGCGGATCTGCGCGCCGACGCGCGAGGAATACGTCGCCTGCTCGGGGCCGGCTTCGACCACGCCGTCGGTGTCCACCAGCATCTGCCGCGTCACGCCGGGGCGGATTTCCTCGGGTGTGTCGGTGGCGGAGGCCAGGTCGGTGCGGTGCAAGTCCTGCAGGTGCGCCTTGCAGGCGGCGTAGTCGGCGAAATCGCGCGGCGGGACCGGCATGCCGGGCAGGTGGCCGCTGGCTTGCGCGGCGCCCACGGCGAGAGTCCAAACGAGCGTTGCGGCCCGAGCGACAAACACCCGCGCGCCGGGCCGTGGGCGATCACCGCGCCAAGCACGGTCGCGATTGCTTGCATGCAGAGGAATTTCGCCCATGAACCCAGCTCCGATCGGTCGGTATGCGTGCAACGGTAGCGTCGTAATGTAGCGCCGTTCGGCAGATTGTTGCGCACATCGGGTAGGGCGCGTGGCTGCGTTTGCCAACTGGCGCCGCGCGCGGCAGCACGGGCACAGGAGCCTGTTTTCGGTGGTCATCTTGCAGCGGTGCCGTATTTGGCCGAGTCGCGGCTTGAACCACGTAATGCTCGGGAGGAACGGTCGTGTCTCGACGCTCAGTCCATCGGCCGAGCACTGAGCATCGCCCATGCCGATGCATGCCGCTCGCTTTGCTCGTATCCGCGCAGCGAAATTTTCCAGGAGCCGTTCCATGGCCGAGCCCACCGCCGTCAACAGCCAGATCACCGACGCGATCACCCAATCCAACATCACCGTGCTCGGGCAATCGCCCGCATTCGCATTGGGGGTGGTGTACCAGACCCAGGCCCATGCGATCGGCTTGATGTTCCACAATGCGGTCGCGGCGCAGCAACAGCAGAACACCCTCGGACTTGCGGCCGTGCAGCGCAGCGTGATGCAGGTCGGCGACATGGGCGGCAGATTCACCGCCTCCGCGGGCGCGCCGATCCAGACGTTCGCGGCCGGCGCGACGGCGCCGGATCCCGCCGCCGCGCGGATCGATGCGACCACCGCGATCAGCCGTTTCGCGCAGGCATTGAGCGAAACAGGCGATCAAGCCGACGCCGCCGGCCACGATAAGCGCTTGCAGGCGCTGAAGCTGGCCGCCATGGCCGCTTGCGTCGAGGGCGCACTGCGCTCGCCGGAGAACGCGCAGGTCTATGGCGAATTGCTGGACACGATCAAGACCCTGGCCTGAGCGGCGCGGTGCGGAGGGCGGCCGCGGCTTCGGATCGATGTCGTGGACCGGCGCGTTGACCGGACTATTTGCGGCTGCTCTTTCCGGTCGAGTCGAGCGCCTTATAGGCCACCGACAAGGCGGCCAGCGCGATCAGGGTGACCGCTCCGAGTGCGCCTGCGTCGAGCACGGCGTCGATAAGGGCTTGCATGGGCTGCTCCAGGTTGGACGTTGGGTGGATTAGAGCAGGCCGCTGGCCGGATGCCCGGAGGGGAAATTTTCAGTTCCGCCCGAAGATCACGCCTTCCCATGGCGGTCGCGGCGGTGGACGCTTCAAAGCCGTGCGGCATCGGTCGCGCAAGGTAGCCTCCGAACGCGGGTCTCCGGCCAGGGCGAACAACAACTGCACGATGCTGACGAAGCGACTGACCGATACGCCATCGGCCCAGATGGTGATCGGCTCATCGAACAAGGTTTTGAATGCGCTGCGTACGCTGTCGATCAGCGCATCGCCGGCCCGGTCGGGTTTGCGCCCGCGCGCGTGCTTTTGCAGATGTGGATGCTCCAGTGCATCGGCTGCGGCTTGCGCCAACAGCCGTGGATCGACCCTGGCCAGGTCCTGGGCGCTCGACCCAGGGATCGCCACGCTGGCCTTGAGCAGGCTCTGTGCAAGCCGATCCCTGGCCTGCGGCGATATCGCGGCGAGTATTTCCTCGATGGTGCAAGCGTCGCGCGTGTCGGCATTGCGCAACTTGGCGAGGTCCCTGCGCAGTTGTTCGGTGGTGATCCGGAACGCCCCGTTCTTGGCGCTTTGGGCGAAACGCAGCGTGGCGTAGCGGGCGACGATCCAGGGGGCGGAATGGATCGCGAACGCGGGTGAAGTGAGATCGGCCAACGACAGCAGATTGCCGGCGATTTGCTTGCGCTCGTCCAACGGAACGGCGGTGGCGGGCGCCAGGAACGGTGCATGGCGAAACGCCAGGATGACGTTCGTCAATGTTTCCAGTTGTTGCTTGCCGATCGAGGGAGGGGCGGGCATCTGCTTGGAGACCAAGTGTGCGGGTCGAGAATGTAGCTCGATTGTCGGGTGGGGCCGTGCGCTGCCTGGGAGGGCGTCATGTGTGTTGCCGCTTCGTGTCAGGCGGGGGCGTTTCCCGGGCGTGAGCCGGCGGGCAGGGTATCAGTCGCATTCGATGCGACGTGGTCGGATCACTATGTCCTGTGCCCGCGGCGCTTGTCATCTGCGTGCATAGAACGTGAACCCACACTGCGCATCGGCGGCGTCTTCACCAATTCGCCATTCCTTCTTCACTATTTTTTATCGGGCCGATCGACACCATGCGCCGGCTTGCGGATCAACAGCAAACGCATCAACAGCGAAGGCACTGACGAAAATGCGCGTAGACGTATTCGTGGTAGGCAACGAGGAAGGGTATGTGGTGGCGCCGGCGGACAGCTGGCTGCCGCTGGACGAAATGAAGGCGCTCGGCGCGCTGCGCTTCGGCTGGACCATCGACACCGCGATGGCCATGCCTAAGCTGGATTGGCATGCGATCGCCAAGGACATCGATGCGCGCGGCTACAGCATCGTGGCCAGCGACGATGTCGGCGGGCTGTTGGCGCAGCCGCAGCAGACGCTGTATGCGATCTACCCCGAACAGCATCGGCCGATTGCGGCGTGAAGCGGCGGGGGCGGGTGCGTGCGGCGGCCGCTGGCTGGTCAATCCTGGCCTGGCGCGGCTTCGAGCTGTGGGGCGTTGATGAACGCGGTGGGTCGGATGCGTCGATTTAACCTCGACAACAGGTAGGCGCGGCGTAAGCCGCGATGGCGGACTCGGCCTGCATGGCAGGCGTGTTTCGCGGTCGCGGCTTGCGCCGCGCCTGCAGGTAGCTTGGGTTGGGTTGGTCGCGGCCGGTCGCAGGGCGGTGCAGCGGTGGCGTGTTGCCGCCGTACCCGACGCTTAGGCGATGGGCAGCCCCTGTAGGAGCGGCGCGAGCCGCGACTGCGAAACACGCTTGCGTCGTATGCGAGAGGTCGCGGTCGCGGCTTGCGCCGCTCCTACAGGTAGCACGGGTTGGATCGGTCGCGGCTGGTCACGGGACGGTGCAGCGACAGCGTGTTGCCATCGCAAACGATGCTTAGCTGATGGGCAGCCCCTGTAGGAGCGGCGTGAGCCGCGACCGCGAACCACGCTTGCGTCGTATGCGGGAGGTCGCGGTCGCGGCTTGCGCCGCTCCTACAGGCAGCTTGGGTTGGATTGGTCGCGGCCGGTCGCAGGACGGTGCAGCGACAGCGTGTTGCCATCGCACACGATGCTTAGCTGATGGGCAGCCCCCTGTAGGAGCGGCGCGAGCCGCGACCGCGAACCACGCTTGCGTCGTATGCGGGAGGTCGCGGTCGCGGCTTGCGCCGCCCCTACAGGTAGCTTGGGTTGGATTGGTCGCGGCCGGTCGCAGGACGGTGCAGCGACAGCGTGTTGCTATCGCGCACGACGCTTAGGTGATGGGCAGCCTCCTGTAGGAGCGGCGCGAGCCGCGACCGCGAAACACGCTTGCGTCGTATGCAGGAGGTCGCGGTCGCGGCTCACGCCGCTCCTACAGCCGGAGCCGAGCGCACGGTCAGGCTCGGGCGAGGGGGCGGCCCGGCCCGCGGTAGGACTTTGCCGCGACCGGCCCTGCCGTCTCGCACGATGCGACCGGCAGCCGCTACAGTGCGGTTCCGCTCCGTTCGCAGTGCTCTCGCCCGTGTCCAGCCTGTCCAAGTCGTCCAGCAAATCCGCCGCCTCCAAGGCCCGCACCGCCTACGTCTGCTCCGAATGCGGCGCCGACTACACCAAGTGGCAAGGGCAGTGTGGCGAATGCGGGGCCTGGAACACGCTCAGCGAGTTCGTGGTCGAGCCGGCGGTCAAGGCCGGCGCGGGCGGGGTCGCGGCGAGCCGACGCAGCAGTTGGGCCGGGCGCGCCGACGCGCCGGCGGTGACCGCGCTCAAGGACGTCAGCCACAGCGAGGAATCGCGGGTCAGCACCGGGATCGGCGAGTTCGACCGGGTGCTCGGCGGCGGCCTCGTGCACGGCGCGGTGGTGCTGGTCGGCGGCGACCCGGGCATCGGCAAGTCGACCCTGCTCTTGCAGGCGATCACGCGCATGGCCCAGACCCTGCCCGGGCTGTACGTGACCGGCGAGGAATCGCTGTCGCAGGTCGCCGGCCGCGCCTCGCGCCTGGGCCTGCCGCTGGACGGCGTGCATGCGCTGGCCGAGACCGGGGTCGAACGCATTCTCGAACACGCCTCACGGATGAAGCCGGCGCTGATCGTCGCCGACTCGGTGCAGACCCTGTGGACCGAACAACTCGCCGCCGCGCCGGGCTCGGTCAGCCAGGTGCGCGAGAGCGCGGCGCGGCTGGTGCGTTACGCCAAGGAGACCGGCACGGCCGTGTTCCTGGTCGGCCACGTCACCAAGGAAGGCGGCATCGCCGGCCCGCGCGTGCTCGAGCACATGGTCGACGCGGTGCTGTATTTCGAAGGCGAGAGCGGCAGCCGCTTCCGCGTGCTGCGCGCGTTCAAGAACCGCTTCGGCGCGGTCAACGAGCTCGGCGTGTTCGCGATGAGCGACAAGGGCCTGCGCGAAGTGCCCAACCCGTCGGCGATCTTCCTGTCCGGCAGCCGCACCCCGCAGCCGGGCAGCTGCGTGATGGTGACCCGCGAAGGCACCCGGCCGCTGTTGGTCGAAGTGCAGGCGCTGGTCGATTCCTCGCCGCTGTCGAACCCGCGCCGGGTCGCGGTCGGCATGGAACAAAATCGCCTGGCGATGCTGCTGGCGGTGCTGCACCGGCACGGCGGCATCTCGGTCGGCGACCAGGACGTGTTCGTCAACGTGGTCGGCGGCATCCGCGTGCAGGAAACCGCGGTCGATCTGCCGCTGCTGCTGGCGGTGCTGTCGTCGTTGCGCGATCAGCCGTTGGCCGAGCAGACCGTGGCCTTCGGCGAGGTCGGGCTGTCGGGCGAGATCCGTCCGGTGCCCAATGGCGAGGACCGCTTGAAGGAGGCGGCGACGCACGGCTTCAAGCGCGCCATCGTGCCCAAGGGCAACGCGCCGCGCGGCGGCAAGATCGGCGAGATGGAAGTGATCGCGGTCGAGCGCTTGTCGGAAGCGCTGGAAGCGGCGTGATCGGGGTGGATGCACGGCATGCGCAATGCCGGAATCGGCGCGGCATGGTCGATGCTGCGCGCGCCGGCGAAAGGGCGATGTCGCTGCCGCGACGGTCGTCGGCCGGCATAAGGCAGTAATCGCGAATGCCGCTTCAGTCGCAGCAGGAGCCGGGCGCCGCGCCGACGACGGCGGGGCGTGCGTTCGCGCGCTGGGTGTCGATCGCGTTGCATCCGTTCGCGGTGTTTATCGCATTGACCCTCGTCAGCGTGCGGGTGCTCGCGCCGCAGGCCTTGGGGCATGCGCTGATCGGCGTATCGGCGGCGGTGCTGGCGTGCTGGGCGTTCGTGTTGCAGCGGCGGCGCGCGGGGCATTGGTCGACGGTCGATGCCTCTCACGCCAGCGAGCGGCCGGTGTTGTACGCGGTGTTGCTGGCGATTCTCGCGGTGTGCTGGTGGTGGATGCGCGGGCAGGCGGCACCGCTGGCGCAGGGCATCGTCGCGGTCGCGGCGATGCTGGTCGCGGCGGCGGTGCTCAATCGCTGGATCAAGTTGTCGCTGCACATGGCCAGCCTGGCGTTCGCGGCGGTGTCGCTGCTGGCGCTGTGGCGGGTGGCCGGGATCGCGGCCGCGTGCGCATTGCCGCTGCTGGCTTGGGCGCGCTTGCGCATGGCGCGGCATTCGCCGGCCGAGGTGATCGGCGGCACGGTGTTGGGGGCGGTGTTCGCGTTGGCGTTGCGGGTGTGGGCAGGGTGAGTCGCGCGGACTTCGACTGTATTTCGTTGCAGTAAGTCTTTGTGCTGCAGGAGGTCTTTTGTGGGAGGGGCTTCAGCCCCGATGCTTTCCGATCAGATCGCTTGGCAGTTCAACCGCGCCGGAGCGAACAGCGTCGGGGCTGAAGCCCCTCCCACAAAAGACTTCGTGGGGCTCGATCAGACGGTATCTGATCCGGCCTTGTTGGATGCAACAAGACCGGATCGTAAAGGCCGCTAGAAACCACACGGATCCGGCAATACCCGCAAATCCGGGAGCGCCTGAAAGCCCCGGAAGCCCCGCGTTACGCCGCCGGCTTGGCCGCCTTGGCATGCGCATTGAGCAGCTCGACCAGCTTGGCTTCATCAAAGCCCTGCATGCTCTTGTCGCCGATGTAGATCACCGGGACGCTGTTGATCTTCAAACCGTCGGCTTCCTTGCGCGCGGTCTGGTCCTTGTCGATCACGCGCTCGACGAAACGCACGTTCTGTTTTTCCAGCAGCGCCTTGGCCTTCACGCAGAACGGGCAGGTCGACAAGGTGTACATCACCACTTCCCCGCCGCTGGCCTTGGCGTTGGCGTAGACCGCCGAGTAGTCGCCTTGGGTCACTTGCGCGCCGCCACCGCCGCCACCGATCAATCCGCTGTTACGGACCAGATAGCCCGCGCCTACGCCCAGGCCCAGGGCCAGGGCCACGACCAGGATGGTGGTCAGGATCGACTTGAAATTCATTCCTTGTCCTCTTTGAGTGGTGCGTCATGAAGCGTCGCGACCGCTCGTGCCAAGCGGTCGCGACAATGAGAGCGAGCTCAGCCCCGGCAGCCGCAGCGGTTGACGCAGGCCTGACGTTCGCGGAAGCAAGTGGCTCCGCCGCCTTCGGCGCGGCACAGGTCGTAAGCGGCGATGCAATCGTCCCAGCAGCGGGCGCATTGTTCGGGCGTGCTGCCGCTGGAGAAGGCGCTGAGCGACATCGCCAGGCCGAAGCAGAACGCGGCGCCGATCGACAGCCGGCGCGTGGTAAGTCTCAACATCACTGTTCCTCCTTGTGCCCGTCACTGGGCCGCTAGGGTTATATCACCGGCGCGGTGCCGAGCCACCGCGGTGAAGTCATGGCGGATGTGACCGGCGTTGCGGAAATCCGGTGCCACGGGTCGTTGCGATGCCGCTCGTGGATTCGCCCGAGGGCCGACCGCGCCATGGCGACGCGTGCAGGCCGCCGATTCGCTGCACTGCGGCACGAATCTGCGCGCGATGGCGCGAGTTCCGGAGGAGCGTGAGCTCCTCCGGATGGGCTCGATCGGATCAGGGAATCGGGCAGCCGCAGATATTGCCGCAGTAGTTGAAATTTTCCTGGCACACGCTGGCCGGTTGTCCCGACGCGCGGCAGGCGCGGCGCTCGGCGAAGCAGCCGTCCCAGCAGTCCGCGCAGCTGGCGGCGAATGCGTTCATCGAAAAGGCCAGGCCGAAGCAGAAGGCGATGGTGGCGGAAATGCGGTTGCGCTTGTCGAACATGGCGATGCTCTCCTTTGATGGATCGGTGACGATCGGTGCACGGTGGGTTGTCGGCGGTATCACGGGATCTGGCAGCCGCAGCGACGGCCGCAGGCGTTGTAGTTCGCCGTGCAGACCGAAGCGGGACTGCCCGCCGCGCGGCAGGCCTGGCGTTGGGCGAAGCAGCCTTGCCAGCATTCCTCGCAGGTGGCGGCGAACGCGCTCATCGAAAATGCGAGGCCGAAACAGAACGCACAGGCGGCCATCACTCGGTTGCTCTTGCTGATCGACATCTAACGTCTCCTTGGTCTGGTGAAACCCACGCTCGTCGTGAGCGTGTGGCGATGGACGCCGATGCGATGCGCGAAGCCTGCGTCCAGGGGCGTCGCGTAGAGCGATGCATCGTGTGGCGAGCATGCCCGGCTTGCGTCGGCGGCTCGATCCAACGCAGTACAGCGCACTCAACGGCCACCGAAATCGGGCCGGAATCGGCTGCGTTGACGGAACGGCGATAGCCGTCGAAAAAACGCAATTCCGCTGCGGTGCAGCAGGAATTTGTGATCTCCGCTCAGGTTTATGAACACGCCTTGGCACACATTCGAGCCCTTGGCCGTAACAACCCTCGTGACAAGGAGCGTGCGATGGCGCTGCGTATCCTGTTCCTGTGCACCGCCTACAACGGACTGGCGCAACGCGCCTGGGCCGAGTTGAGCGAACTGGGCCACCAGATCGCGGTGCAGGTCGCGTCCGATCCGGACACCATGCGCGCCGCGGTCGCGCGCGAACGGCCGCAGCTGATCGTCGCGCCGATGCTGAAGTCGGCGATCCCGGACGACATCTGGACCCGGCATACCTGCCTGATCGTGCATCCGGGCATCGTCGGCGATCGCGGCCCGTCGTCGTTGGACTGGGCGATCGTCGAAGGCGAACCCGATTGGGGCGTGACCGTGCTGCAGGCGGCGGCCGAGATGGACGCCGGCGACATCTGGGCCAGCGCGGGCTTCGCCATGCGCGGCGCGTCCAAGAGCCAGTTGTACCGGCACGAAGTCACCGACGCGGCGGTGCGCGCGTTGTTGCAGGCGGTGGAGCGCTTCGAATCCGGCGATTATCGGCCGCAACCGCTGGACTACACGCGCGCCGACGTGCGCGGCCGCCTGCGCGCGAGCATGCGTCCGGCCGATCGCAGCCTGGACTGGGCGATGGACGACGCGACGCTGCTTGCGCGCATCCGCAGCGGCGACAGTTCGCCCGGCGCGCGCGGCGAGATCGCCGGCCTGCGCTGCCATGTGTTCGGCGCGCATGTCGAACCCTCGCTGCGCGGCCGACCGGGCGAATTGCTGGGACAGCGCGACGGCGCGGTCTGCATCGCCACCGGCGACGGTGCGCTATGGCTCAGTCATCTGCGCGAGAAAGACGGCATCAAGCTGCCGGCGACGCGGGTGCTGGGCGAACAGCGCCTGCACGGCATCGTGGCGCGAGCGTCGAAACCCGCGACTTCGGTGGCCGGGCGGCGCGATCACGGTTATCGCCAGATCCGTTACCGCGAAATCGGCGCGGTGGGTTATCTGCATTTCGATTTCTACAACGGCGCGATGTCGACCGCGCAATGCGACCGACTGCGTACCGCGTTTTTGCAGGCGCGCCGGCGGCCGACCCGCACGATCGTGTTGATGGGCGGCAGCGATATCTGGTCCAACGGCATCCACCTCAACACCATCCAGGCCGCGGCCGATCCGGCGCTGGAATCGTGGCGCAACATCCTGGCGATGAATGCCTTGGTGCGCGAGATCGTGCTGACCGATTCGCACCTGGTGATCTCGGCGATGCAGGGCAATTCGGGCGCGGGCGGGGTGATCCTCGCGCTCGCGGCCGATCAGGTGTGGGCGCGGCGCGGCGCGGTCATGAACCCGCATTACAAGGGCATGGGCGGCTTGTACGGTTCGGAGTATTGGACCTACCTGCTGCCGCGCCGGGTCGGCGAGACGCTGGCGCAGGAACTGACCGAAGGCCTGCGCCCGATCGGCACGGCCGGCGCCGAGCGCATCGGCCTGATCGACGCGACGTTCGGCGCCAGCGGCGCGGATTTCGTCGCCCACGTCGAACAGCGCGCCGAGCGCGCCACCGATCCGGCCAGCGTGCGCAAGGCGCTGGCGAGCAAGCGCCGGCGCCGCGCGATCGACGAGCGCCGCAAGCCGCTGGAGAGTTATGGGGCGGAGGAGTTGGCGCATATGTATCGCAACTTCTTCGGCAGTGACCGGAGTTATCACGAGGCGCGGCATCGGTTCGTGCATAAGTGTTGCGTGGCGCCGGGTTGCGAGGTTGCGCCGGTTGAGGTGGTGGTCGATCGGGATCGGGCTACGGCTTAGGTCGAATGGGTTGATTCTTGGGGGGCGCGGCCATATGGCCGAGCACAGTGTCGCCTTGCCTTGCCCAAGCCCAAGCCCAAGCCAAAATTCGCGTAGTTCATCCAGCGCCGCGAGGCGACTCACTCGCTAGAACGAAAACATATCCGGAGGGCGGCGCACATGGCCTGCGCCGTAGCCGTAATTCGCGGTCGCGGCTTGCGCCGCTCCCACAGGGAGGCCATTCGGCTTTAGCTTGAAGTCTTGCAGTTCATCCAGCGCTGAGAGGCAGCTCACTCGCGCGAACAACAGCACACCCGGAGGGCGGCGCACATGGATGTGCGCCGTGCGCCACCGAGACAGGATGTCTCGTGTGGCGCATGCCTGCGTATGCTCCGCACTTGCGGGCTCTTGATTCACAGAAAAGCGTTTTTCTTTGGTTACCTTTCTTTTGTCGCTTTTGACAAAAGAAAGTGACCCGCCGCTTTAGTGGCGGAAGCTTTTGATCCTGCTTGTAGCTCCTAAAGCTTTAGAGCTTTGAAGCTCTAGAGCCTTTGAGGCAAAGGCAACGGCTTTCGTCCGCAAGCGGCCGAGTTACTTTCTTTTGTCAAAAGCGACAAAAGAAAGGTAACCAAAGAAAAACGCTTTTTTGTGGATCAAGGGCCCGCAAGTGCGGAGCATACGCAGGCATGCGCCACACGGGACATCCATGTCCCGGTGGCGCACGGCGTGCATCCTGCACACCGCCCTCCGGGTGTGCTTTTGCTAACGCGAGTTACATGCCTCGCAGCGCTGGGAGTGAAATCTGACTTCAGGCGAAAGCCACATGGCCTCCTTGTAGGAGCGGCGCAAGCCGCGACCGCGAAAACACGACTACCGCGTAAATCTCGATGTTGTCGCGATGACGCGGTCGCGACTTGCGTCGCTCCTACAGGCAGGCCATGACGCCGCGCTGCATCGTGCTTCAGGTGCGCGCGGTAGCGCGATTCATGGGCTTTACGGCATCGGCGGTGATGCCTGCATTTGGCTGAGGCGAAACTGCCAAAGTCAAAACCAAAACCAAAACGTGGCCAGCGCCCTACGCGCTAGCCACGCCCTCGATCATCCCGTCGCGATCACGGAATTTCGCAACCACAGGCGATACCGCAGGACCGATAGTTGACGCCGCACTTGTAGTCATCGCCGACCACCTGCATGCACTCGGCATACTCGATCTCGCAGGTGCGCCAGCACTGGTCGCACGAACCGCCGGCCGTGGCGCTCAGCGACAGGGCAAAGCCGAAGCACACCGCGACCAGCGCGCCGATGCCGAGCTTCCTTGATTTCTTGCTCATGATGCCGTCCTCCTCGCCCCGGAGCGGGGCGCGTGCATCATGCGAAGCTTCGCGAACGCCGGTCAATGTACGAAGTTGAAGAGTGTGACGAGTACGCGCTCGCTCGCAGGGGCGAGGCGTCCGAGCGAAAGGCGTCGGGCCTGGAAGGCCCTCCCACAAGACACTTCGCCGCCTGCGAGGTCTCTTGTGGGAGGGCCTTCCAGGCCCGACGCTTTTCGATCCGATGCGATGAATGCCGCACTCGATCCCGGTCCGATCAGACCCGGATCGAATGCGATGCGCGGATCAGTGCCCGCCCGCCGCCGCCGCGCCGCCGCCGGCCTTGGCGCTGAACGGCGGTTTGGCGAACCACACGAACACGGTCACCACCAGGAACAGGATGCCGATCAGATGCAGCATTTCGTTGAAGCCGATCTGCGCGGCCTGTTGCGAGATCATCTGGTTCAAGGCCAACGCGCCGCGGGTGGGATCGCCGTTGCCGAGCGTGTTGACGGTCTGCTGGATGACCGGATCGTTGGCGGCGATGTGTTCGGTCAACTGCGCGTGGTGGATGGTGCTGCGCTGGCTCCAGGCCCAGGTGGTCAGCGAGGCGGCGAAGCTGCCGCCGAGCGTTCGCACGAAGGTCGCCAGCCCCGAGCCCGCGGCGATCTCGTGCGGCTCCAGGTCCGATAGCAGGATCGTCAACACCGGCATGAAGAACAACGCCACGCCCAGACCTTGCCACAACTGCACCATGGCGACGTGGTTGAAGTCGACGTCCAGGTTGAAGCCCGAGCGTATGAAGCTGGTGAAGGCCATCACGATGAAGGCGGCGCTGGCGACCAGACGCAGATCGAAACGCGCCGCGTACAAGCCCACGAACGGCGTCAGCAATACCGGCAGGATGCCGATCGGCGCGGTCGCCAGGCCCGCCCAGATCGAGGTGTAGCCCAGGTTGCGTTGCAGCCACAGCGGCACCAGCAGGCTGATCGAAAAGAACGCCGCATACGCAAGCACCATCGCCGCGGTGCCGGCGGCGAAGTTGCGGTGGCGGAACAGGCGCAGGTTGACGATCGGATCGCGCTCGGTCAGTTCCCAGATCACGAACACGGTCAGCGCGACCACCGCGACGAGGGTCAGCACCACGATCTTGGTCGAGTTGAACCAGTCTTCGTCGTTGCCCAGGTCGAGCATGATCTGCAGCGCGGCCACGCCGAGCACCAGCATCGCCAGGCCCATGTAGTCCATCTTCGGGTTTTCCAGCCGCTCCGGCCGGCCGCGCAGCTGGTTGGCGACCACCAGGCAGGCGAAGATGCCGATGGGAATGTTGATGAAGAAAATCCATTCCCAGCTGTAGTTGTCGGTGATCCAGCCGCCGAGGATCGGGCCGGCGATCGGCGCGACCACGGTCACCATCGCCAGCAAGGCGATGGCCTGCCCGCGTTTATGCGGTGGGTAGATCGAGATCAGCAGCGCCTGGGTGACCGGGTACATCGGTCCGGCGACGAAGCCCTGCAGCGCGCGTGCGGTCACCAACAGGCCCATGGAGTTGGCCAGGCCGCACAGGAACGAGGCGATCACGAACAGCATCGTCGCCCACATGAACAACTTGCGTTCGCCGAACTTGCGGGTGAAGAAACCCGTCAGCGGCAGCGCGATGGCGTTGCTGACCGCGAACGAGGTGATCACCCAGGTCGCCTGGCTGCTGCTGCCGCCGAGGTTGCCGGAGATGGTCGGCAAGGACACGTTGGCGATGGTGGTGTCGAGCACCTGCATGAACGAGGCGAGCGCGAGGCCCAGCGTGGTCAATGCGAGATTGGGTGGCCGGAAGCCGGCTTGCGGCGCGGGCGCGGCGGCGGCATTGGCGGTGGTGGCGGACATCGATCGGCCTGTCGGTTCGGGTGAGCCGCGCGTGGGCGCGGAACCAAGAGCGGAGGTGGAGCGCTCCGGTCCCCGTCATTGCGGCTTGCGCCGCAATGACGGTTTCGGAGTTCGCGCTGCATCGTGGGGGGAGGTCGAAGCCGCGCGCGGGCGCAGCAACTTCGAAACGATGCATCGCGAACGACAGACGAAGAACGACGTGGGGGAGGCGCTTCGTCTTTGCTGCGGGTTGAAATCTTTCTCGTGGAACGTCGGAGCGTTTGCGCGAGCGCCTTGCGCTTTCCGTGGCAGAGGCTTCGGCTGTTGTGGGAGGGGCTTGAGCCCCGGCGCTTTCCGCTCAGGTCGCGCAGTCGGATCGAAAAGCGTCGGGGCTAAAGACCCTCCCACAACAGCCGAAGCGCTCCAGCACAACGCGGCACGCAACAACAGCGATCAGCCGTGCTGCATGCCCGGCAGGTTGTCGCGCACGATCTTCTCGATCATCGCGTCGGCCTCGTGCAGTTGCTTAGCGTAGGCGTCGGTGACCAGCACCGGCTTGGCCGGCGGCGCCGCGGCCAGCACCGCGCCGGTCTGCTCGCGGATGCCGACATCGACGTGCATGCTCAGGCCCAGGCGCAGCGGGTGTTCGACCAGTTGCTTGGGTTCGATCTCGATCCGCACCGGCACGCGCTGGATGATCTTGATCCAGTTGCCGCTGGCGTTCTGCGCCGGCAGCAGCGAGAACGCGCTGCCGGTGCCCATGCCGAGGCTGACGACCTTGCCCTGGTAGGTCACGTCGCCGCCGTACAGATCCGAATGCACGTCGACCGGCTGGCCGATGCGCATCTTGGCGAGCTGGGTTTCCTTGAAGTTGGCTTCGACCCAGACCTGATCGAGCGGGATGATCGTCATCAGCGCGGTGCCCGGCTGCACGCGCTGGCCGAGCTGCACGTTGCGCTTGCCGACATAACCGCTGACCGGCGCGACGATGGCCGAGCGTTGCAGGTTCAAGTACGCCTGACGCAGTTGCGCGGCGGCCGCGGCGACCTGCGGCTGCTTGGCGACGGTGGTCGCGTCGACCAGCGCGCGATTGCGCGCCAGCGAGCCGCGCGAGGACGACATCGCCGCTTCGGCCGAGGCCAGTTCGTCGCGCGCATGCGCCAGTTCCTCGGCCGAGACCGCGCCGCTGGCGACCAGGCCTTCGCGACGCTTGACGTCGGAGCGGGCCTTCTGCACCGCGACTTCGCGCGCCGACAGATCGGCCTGGCCGGCGTCGACCGCGCTGAACAGACCGCGCACCTGGCGCACGGTGTTCGCCAGATTCGCGGTGGCCTGGTCGTAGGCGACCTGCGCGTCGTTCGGATCGAGCTGCACCAGCACCTGGCCGGCGCTGACCTTCATGCCGTCGTCGGCGCCGATGCTGACCACGGTGCCGATCACCTGCGGGGTGATGTTGACCACGTTGCCCTGCACGTAGGCGTCGTCGGTGTCCTGATGCCAGCGCAGCACGAGCATGTAGTACAGCGTCCACGAGATCGCGGCGATCACGACCACCGCCAGCAGGATCGTCAGCGCCTTGCGGCGGTTGTTGTTCTTCGGCGGCGCGGCCGGCGCGACCGCGGCTTGAGGGTTCACTTCGGTGGTCATGGCGTCGGGGCCTTCGCGATAACTTGGGTATTGGAGGATTCGTTGGGAACGGTGGACGCGACCGGGTCGGGCGAACTGAGTTCGAGCCCGCCGCCGAGCGCGCGGTCCAGGTCGATCTGCGCGGCGTAGCGCTGTGCGCGCAGGCCGGCGAGTTGTTGGTCGAGTTGCAGCAGCGGGCGCTGCGCCGAGAGCACGTCGAGCTGGGTGCCCAGGCCGGCGCGGTAGCGGCTGCTGGCGATCTGCCAGGCCTGCTGCGCAGCGTCGCGCGCCTGCTGCGCCGAGACGATCTGGCCGTCGAGCGAACGCGAGCTCTGCACCGCGTCGGCGACTTCGCGCAGCGCGCCGATCAGGCTCTGGTTGTAGTTCGCGACCGCGAGGTCGTACTCGGCGTCGGTGTCGGCGAGGTTGTTGCGCAGACGGCCGCCGTCGAAGATCGGCATGCTGAAGGCCGGTCCGCCTTGCAGCAGTTTGGCTTCGCTGGTGAACAGGTCCGACAGGTGGCCGGTAGCGAGGCCGACGATCGCGCTGAGGTTCACGGTCGGATAGAAGTCGGCCTTGGCCGCCTTGATCCCGTGCGAACTGGCTTCGACCCGCCAGCGCGCGGCGACCACGTCGGGACGATGGCCGAGCAATTCGCTTGGCAGCACCGACGGCACCGCCGGGTTCTTCGCCGCGAGCAGGGTCGGGCGGGCGATCTCCAGGCCGCGATCGGGGCCTTTGCCCAGCAGCGCGGCGAGCGCGTTGCGGGTGGCGTCGATCTGTTGTTGCGCGGCTTGGATCTGCTGATCGGCGCTGGCGCTGGCGCTCTGCGCGTTGCGGATCTGCAGTTGATTGTCCAGGCCGGCCTTGACCCGTTGCTGGCCGAGGCCGAGCAGGCGATCAGAGCGCTGCTTTTCCGAAGTCGCCACATCCAGCGCTTCGAACGACTGCGCCAGCGACACATAGGCGCGGGCGATGTTCGACGACAGGGTCAGGCGCGCTGCCTGCGCTTCGACTTCGGCCGCGCGGGTCTGGCCGAGCGCGGCCTGCCAGCGCGCGCGCTTGCCGCCCCACAGGTCGGGGCTGTACTTGAATTCGAGCATCAGCACGTGCGCGCCGAGGTACTTGCCGCCGATCGGATCGGGAGCGAGGGTCGAAGGCAGTTCGACCCCGGAGTACTGGGCGGCGGCGCCGACGGTCGGCTTGCGCGCGGCATCGGCCAGCCCGGCCTGGGCGACCGCCTGGCGCACGCGCGCGTCGGCGGCGTCGAGGCTGGGCGTGCCGGTCAGGGCTTCGTCGATCAGCGCGTTGAGCTGGGCGTCGCCGAGCGAGGTCCACCAGTCGCGCTTGGGAAATTCGGCCGCCGACACCTGGGCGAGGCTGCGGGTGGCCTGCAGGCTGTCGGCGTCGAGCGCGTGGCCGGACGGCTCCAGGCCGCGGGTGCTGGCGCAGCCGGCCAGGATCAGCGCGGCGGCCAGCGGCGTGAGCACGTAAAGCAGCCCGCGGCGCGGGCGAGGGTCGAGAGAGGACATGGCTCAGGAACCGGAGAGTGAGAGGTTGTCGCGAACTTGTTCGAGCAGGCGATACAGCTGATCGCGATCGCTGTCGCTCAGGCCGGCCATGGCGCGCTCGCGTACGCGCTTGCCGCACTGGTCGATGTCTTCCCAGATCGCGGTGCCGGTTTCGGTCAGGTGGATGTTGAGCGCGCGGCGATCGTCGGGATCGGCCACGCGCACGACGAAGCCGCGGCTTTCCAGCTTGTCGAGCAAACGGGTCATGGCGCCGGGATTGAGCTGCGCGGCGCGCGCCAGTTCGGTGACCCCGGCGGTACCGATCGCCAGTTCCTTGAGGGTGATGAACTGGCTGAAGGTGAGGTCGTGGCCGGCCTGCGCCAGCTCGCGTTCCATCTGCGCCCACATCGCGTCGCGCACCTGGCGGAACAGCAGGCCGAGGTTGGAGGTCGAGCAGGGCTGGTTGGGGGTCGAGGTCGTCATGGCGCGGCATGTTGCTCGCCCGCGCAATAGTTGTCAATGCAAATATTGTTCTAACAAGCACCTATTCAGGCAGCCGCCAGCCACGTGTGGAACGTGTGTAGACCGTTGCCTGGCCTGGGTTGCAGGTGATCGGGCCGGAACGTCGAGGCGCGGGCGTCGGGCACGGCGTGCGCCCGCACTTGCGGCCAAAAGCGGCCGGTGCGGGTGTTTCCCCGGATTCAGGGTCGGCTTTTGGGTGCCTGGACGACAGCTGCGTTGCCCGGGCAGAGACGCTTCGGTGCGCCGTTCAGACCCGCCGCAGGATCACTTCGAGCACGAACTTGCTGCCGAAAAAGGCCAGGATCAGCAAGGCCATCGCCGCCAGGGTCCAGCGCACCGCGACCACGCCGCGCCAGCCGTAGCGCCAGCGGCCCAGCAGCAGGCCGCCGAAGGCCAGCCACGACAGCACGCTGAGCACGGTCTTGTGCATCAGGTGCTGGGCGAGCAGGTTCTCGACGAACAGCACGCCGGTCAGCAAGGTCGCGGTCAACAGGATGAAACCGACCGCGATGGTCCGGAACAGCAGGCTTTCCAGCTCGACCAGCGGCGGCAGCGCGCGCAGCCAGCCGTGGAATTCGCGCCGCCGCAGTGCGCGCTCCTGCAGCCACAGCATCAGCGCGAACAGCGCCGCCACCGCCAGCGTGGCGTAGGCGAGCAGTGCGAACCAGGCGTGCAACTGCAGGCGCCAGTCCAGCGGCTCGGGGTGCTGGACGTGGCCGTACAACTGGTACGACACCAGCATCAGCGCGGCCAGCGGGAACACCACCACGCCCAGCGCGGCCATGCGCCCGGCCGCGCCGAAGATCGCGGTCAGCACCGCCATACCCAGCCCGACCAGGGACAGGGCGGCGAAGAAATGCAGGTCGGCGCCGCCGGCGATACGCCAGGCGATGAAGTGCGCCGCACCGTGCAGCAGCACCGCCAGATTGGCCGGCAACAGCCACAAACGCGCCTCGCGTCCGCGCTCGCGGCGCACCGCGGCGATCAGCAGACCGGTCGCGGTCAGGTAGAGAACGACGGCGATGAGAACGATTGTCATCGACGAAGTGTGGCACAAGCGTTGGGATTCGGGATTCGGGATTCGGGAATCGGGATTCGGGATTCGGGAATCGGGAATCGGGAATTGGGAATCGGGAATTGGGAATCGGGAATCGGGAATCGGGAATCGGGAATCGGGAAGGGCGCGCGGTCGATCGGGGTTCGACGGCTGCGGCTATACTTGCCGCCCCTGTCGTTTCGCCCTGCCGACCACGCCATGTTCGAATCCCTGACCCAACGCCTGTCCGGCACCATCGAGCGCCTGCGCGGCCGCGGCCGTCTGACCGAAGAGAACATCCGCGAGTCGCTGCGCGAAGTGCGCATCGCCCTGCTCGAGGCCGACGTGGCCTTGCCGGTGGTGCAGGCGCTGATCGAACGCATCAAGGTGCGCGCGGTCGGCCAGGAAGTGCTCAAGTCGCTGACCCCGGGCCAGGCCCTGATCAAGGTGGTGCGCGACGAACTGACCACGGTCATGGGCTCGCAGGCCACCGACCTGAACCTCAACGTGCCGGCGCCGGCGGTGATCCTGATGGCCGGCCTGCAGGGCGCCGGCAAGACCACCACGGTCGGCAAGCTCGCCAAGCACCTGAAAGAACGCCGCAAGAAGAAGGTGATGGTGGTCTCGGCCGACGTCTACCGTCCGGCCGCGATCGAACAGCTCAAGCAACTGGCCGAACAGGTCGACGTGCTGTTCTTCGCCTCCGACGCCTCGCAAAAGCCGGTCGACATCGCCCGCGCCGCGATCGCCGATGCGCGCAAGTCCTACGTCGACGTGCTGCTGATCGATACCGCCGGCCGCCTCGCCATCGACGAAGCGATGATGAGCGAGATCAAGGCGCTGCACGCCGCGGTCTCGCCGGTCGAAACCTTGTTCGTGGTCGACTCGATGACCGGCCAGGACGCGGCGACCACCGCCAAGGCCTTCAGCGAAGCGTTGCCGCTGACCGGCGTGGTGCTGACCAAGACCGACGGCGACGCGCGCGGCGGCGCCGCGTTGTCGGTGCGTTACGTCACTGGCCGGCCGATCAAGTTCATCGGCGTCGGCGAAAAACCCGACGGCCTGGACGTGTTCCACCCCGACCGCGTCGCCAGCCGCATCCTCGACATGGGCGACGTGCTGTCGCTGGTCGAGCAGGTCGAGCAGCAGGTCGACAAGGACAAGGCGCAAAAGCTCGCCGAGAAGGTCGCCAAGGGCAAGAAGTTCGATCTCAACGACATGAAGGACCAGCTCGAGCAGATGCAGAACATGGGCGGCCTGCACGGCCTCATGGACAAGCTGCCGGGCATGGGCCAGATCCCCGACGCGGTCAAGAACCAGGTCACCGGCAAGGAAGTGCCGCGCATGGTCGCGATCATCAATTCGATGACCAAGAAAGAGCGCCGCAACCCGGCGTTGCTCAATGGCTCGCGCCGCGCGCGCATCGCCAAGGGCTCGGGCCTCACGCCGGCCGACGTCAACAAGCTGATGAAGCAGTATCAGCAGATGGAAAAGATGATGAGCAAGCTTTCCGGCGGCGGCATGAAGGGCCTGATGCGCGGCATGAAGGGCATGATGGGCGGACGCGGCGGCATGCCGTTCCGCTGAGTTTCGCAGGCATTGCGGGGGAACCAAAAACGGCGGCCATTGGCCGCCGTTTTCGTTGTGGGCGCAGGCGGATTCTTCCCGCATCGCGATGCCCGATTACTCCCTGTAGGAGCGACGCAAGTCGCGACCGCGCAAGCACGCCGATTGCGCCGCGATCTTTCCTGGCGAATCGTCCCGTCCCAACGCACGAACCCGCAGGCACGTCGGCGCATTTTCGAACCGGCGCATGCCTCGCGATGCCGCGTACACCGCCGAACCTTATTTGCATTTGCATCGTCGAACGTTCGAACATCGTGTGGATTCAACAGATCGCACAGACTTCATGCCGCACCCAGGTGAAGCCCTGGATCCCCGCTTTCGCGGGGATGACGAGCGAAAGGCAAAAGCGTCTTCTCTCGCAGTCGCACATCACCTCGCCATCTATCGCGCGCTCCCGATCATCGCGCGCCCCCAATCGCCCCCTGTAGGAGCGACGCGAGTCGCGACCGCGCAACTTCGCCAATTGCGCAGCCATTTTTCACGGCAAAGGCAAAGCAAAAGCAAAGCACGCCCAACGATAAAAGCGCCGCGCGAAACCGGCGCAATCAGCAGCCAACTCCGGCCCCCGGGCGCATCGGTTTTCAAGCACCGCCACTCGCCGACAAACGGCGTCGCGCGTTCTCGGGCTGAGAGACGGCGACGGGCGATTCTGTGTTCACGGAACGGCGGGGCTCACGGAACGGCGAGGCACGGGGCGGATAGACGAAAAGGGGGCGATCCGATCCAAGCGCAGAGCCTCAAGCAGGCCGGGGCCATCAGGACCGACCTGCCGCCATCCGCAGGGCCGCAAACAGCAGCAACCCGCGAGCACCAGGCCGCGGGCAACGAAGGTTCGGGGAAGACCGGTTCCGGGGGGCGGAACCGGCGCAAAGGCGGGCGGCGACAGGACGGCGGCGCCCGCCGGGCGGCATCCGAGGGAAGCGGGTGTCGGCGCCAGGGACGGCGCGGCAGGGCAGGGAAGCGCGGGGATCCGGGCCCGTCAGGGGCCCGGGTTTGCCCAAGCCACGGAATCGGTTAAACTTTCCGGCTTACCCCGTCATTCCGACGGCTGGGCAACACAGGAAAACAGACCCCATGGTCAAGATTCGACTGACCCGCGGCGGCGCCAAGAAGCGTCCGTTCTACCACATCATCGTCACCGACAGCCGTAGCGCCCGCGATGGCCGCAACATCGAGCGCGTCGGTTTCTACAACCCGGTCGCCGCCGGCGCCGAGAAGCGCGTCGAGCTCGACCTCGATCGCGTGAAGCATTGGGTCGGCCAGGGCGCGCAGCTCACCGACAAGGTCGCCGACCTGTACAAGCAGGCCGTCAAGGCCGCTCCGGCCGCCTGAGCCGGCGGGCCGCGCAGGTCAGCCCGCGCGGCCCTTCCAACGCACCCATGAGCGACTCCTCGCGCCGCCTCCTGCTGGGCAGGGTGCTCGGCGCTTTCGGCATTCGCGGCGAAGCCAAGCTCGAGTCCTGGACTCAGCCGCGCGCCTCGATCTTCCGCTACCAGCCCTGGATCGTCCGCGACCCGCAGGGCCGCGAGCGCGAGCTGTCGGGCGTGCGTGGCCGCGAAAGCGGCAAATTCCTGATCGCCACGTTTCCCGATGTCAGCGACCGCGACACGGTCGAAGCCATGCGCGGCACCGAAATCTACGTTCCGCGTTCGGCCCTGCCGCCGCCGAAAGACGGCGAATACTACTGGGTCGACCTGGAAGGCCTGCGCGTGGCCACCGTCGATGGCGTATCGCTGGGCACGGTCTCGCACCTGTTCTCCACCGGCGCCAACGACGTGCTGGTCGCCCGCGACGACGAACGCGAGCGCATGATTCCGTTCGTGATTCCGCAGTACGTGCTGTCGGTCGACTTCGAGGCCAACCTCGTGACGGTCGATTGGGATCCGGATTTTTAAGCGCGTTCGTCCGATCCGCGCGCGACTGCGCCGGCTTCCACCGGATACTTCGCGAGGTCGACATGCGCATCGCAATGGCCGGCAATACCCGGGCTCCCGCTTATTCGGCGTTGTTGCAGAAAGGCTATACGGTCGAGCGCCATCCCGAGTTGCCGGGCTGCTGTCTGGCAAGCAAGAACGGATATTCGTTTCTTGCCGATAATCCGGTGGAAGTGTTGGGCTTGATCGCGATGATCGAAATACGCGGTGAGGCTTGGCAGGCGTCCGACCGGGAAGTGGACGATTTTCTTCAGCATTTGGCCTGAGCACGGTTTGGCGCAAGCGTTCGCTTTCCTGTTCAGTCCGCTCAATTCAACGGTTCCAGCCGCCTCATGCGTATCGACCTGATCAGCCTGTTCCCCGAATTCGTCGCGCAATGCGCGGCGTTCGGCGTGGTCGGCCGGGCCGGCGAGCGCGGGCTGTTGTCGCTGCACGGCTTCAATCCGCGCGATTACGCCGAAGGCAATTACCGCCGCGTGGACGAGCGTCCGTTCGGCGGCGGGCCTGGCATGGTGATGTTGATCGACCCTCTGCGTGCGGCGATCCGCGCCGCGCGCCAGGCCGATCCGGCGCCGGCCCGGGTGATCTACATGAGCCCGCAGGGCGCGCGTCTGGATCAGGCCAAGGTCCGCGAACTGGCCGGGCACGAACGTCTGATCCTGCTGTGCGGCCGCTACGAAGGCGTCGATGAGCGGCTGATCCAGGCCGAGGTCGACGAGGAAATCTCGATCGGCGACTACGTGCTGTCCGGCGGCGAACTGGCCGCGGCGGTGATTGTCGACGCGGTCGCGCGGCTGCAGGACGGCGCGCTCGGCGACGCCGAATCGGCGGTCCAGGACAGTTTCGAGGACGGCCTGCTCGACTGCCCGCATTACACCCGCCCGGTCGAACACGAACTGGGTTCGGTGCCGCCGGTGCTGATGTCGGGCAACCACGCCGAAATTGCCAAATGGCGCCGCCAGCAGTCGCTGGGACGGACCTGGCAGCGGCGCCCGGACCTGTTCGACGAGGCCGCGCTGTCCAAGGCCGACCGCAAGCTGATCGCGGCCTACCGGGCCGAATTGGCCGCGGCCCAGGCAGCTGAGCAAGATGCCCAGGCGGCGGCTGGAAGCGTTTCCAGCCCGCAATCGCCCGTTCAGCCAGGCCCGCAGGCTGGCGAAACGCCCTGAGCCTCTAGCGCCGCGGGAAAAAAGCTCGTTATAATTAGTCGCTTAGCTGTACCCCTTTGCTGTACCGATGCCATGACGCGGGTCCACGTGCACTCGCGCAACAACTAATCCAACAGGCCGTAACCATGAACAAGCCCTCGCTCCACACGCTGCTGCAGAATTTCGAAGCCGAGCAGATCACCCGCAAGCTGCCCGACTTCAGCCCCGGCGACACCATCGTCGTCAACGTCAAGGTCAAGGAAGGCACGCGCGAGCGCGTCCAGGCCTATGAAGGCGTGGTCATCGCGATCAAGAACGGCGGCCTGAACTCCTCGTTCACCGTGCGCAAGATCTCGCACGGCTTCGGCGTCGAACGCGTGTTCCAGACCCACAGCGCGATCATCGACTCGGTCGACGTCAAGCGCCGCGGCAAGGTCCGCGCCGGCAAGCTGTACTACCTGCGTGGTCTGCAGGGCAAGAAGGCGCGCATCAAGGAAGATCTGGCCGCGTACGCGCGCGCCAAGAACGCTTCGGGCGCCGCCGCCGAGTAATTCGCGCATCGCGCGCCCGGCGCGCAATGCCACGAACGGCCGCCGCGAGGCGGCCGTTTGCGTTTCTACGGTGGCGATTGCGGCCGCATCGGCCGGATGAGTCGAGCCCGGGGCATTGCAATCGATTCGTAGAATCCGCCTCGCCGAATTCGTTGATTGCGCCGACCTCGACCCATACCCGCGCGGAGAACCCGGCATGCGCAATCTCTACCGATTCGCCGCGCTGCGCGCCTGCGCCGACAGCGCGCTCGTATCCAGCGAACTGGCGAGCGCGCGTTTCTTCGCCATGCTCGCGGTCGTCCACAACCCAAGCAGAACCCATTCGCCTCGAACGCTCGATGCGCTCGCGGCCGAACTTGCCGACGGGCGTTACTGGCTCGCGCAAAAACGGGTCGTCGCCAAGGGCCGCACGCGCCGCTTCGCCGGTGCGTTCGCGATCGCGCGCAAGCCCGAGTTGATCGAATTTCTCGCCGGCGCGATCGACAGCGGCGACTTGCGCGAAATGCTGATCGCCGCCGAGCGCGAGGACGGCGAGCCGAACCCGAACCCCGTCGTGCAGGTCGGCGAGGACGGACGTTTCGATATCTACGCGCCGGCCTAGATGCGCATCGGCGCGCATCGGTCCGCAGCGACGCGGGCATGACCGCGATTGCCCCGCGATCTGGCCGCATCCGGCGCTGTGCGCCGCGCCCGGTTCGCGCTAGATTCCCGACGCGGCGTCGGCCGTCGGCAGTGCCGCCCCCGCGGCAGGAGAGCGCAACGTGAATCCGGGTTTGTCCGAAGGCGATATCTGCACCTATCAGCGCAGCGACGGCGCGTGGGGCTTCTTCTGGGTCCAGCGCATCGACGCCTTGCCCGACGGACGCGACGCCCTGTCGCTGCGCAAGTTCGACACCCATACCGCCGAGGAAGTGCTGCGCGAGCATGTCGCCGACGTCAACGAACTCAAGGCGCTGCGCCTGCTCGGCCACTTCCCGATCGTCGGCACCCGCGTGGCCGAGGTCGAGCCGCGCGTGATCGGCCACATGCCGGTGCGCGACGCCGACCTGGAGGGCTACCGGATCTGGCGCGAGGCGTTCGACAAGGGCGAGGCCGGCGTGTTCACCCTGGCGCTGCAGGACATCTGAGCGCGCCGATGGCCGCGCGACGCGGCCACGGGTTGCCTGCATCGAGCCGCGCGACGGGTCAGCGCGAGGGGCGCTCGGTCTCGGCCTTTGAGTCGTCAATGTCGCGCGCCACGTTGACGAGTTCCTCCGGACTCGCATCGGCCACCGGCGCCGGCGGCTGCGCACCGATTTCCGCCGGCGTGGCGATGGTCTGGGTGGCGATCGGCGCGACCGAGCGTTCGGCCGGGCTCATCATCCGCGAGCGGCGCCAACCGCCCCAGCGGTAATACGCCAGCGACATCAGCATCGCGCAGAACGCGCTGACCGGGAAACTCCACCACAGCGCGTCGGTGCCGATCACCGGTTGCAGCAAGGTCGCGAACGGCACCCGGATGCCCCACAGCGCGAAGCCCAGGATCAGCAGCGGCGGCACCACCGCGCCGGTCGCGCGGACCACGCCGGAGATCACGAACGTCACCCCGAAGAACAGGAACGACCAGATCGAAATGTGGTTGAGGTGGCGGGCGATTTCGAACGACGCGCTGCCTTCGGGCAGGAACAATGCGAGCGTGTAGCGATCGAAAAAAATCAGCGGCGCGATCAAGGCGCCGGTCATCAGGAAATTGAAGCCGGTGCCGGTGCGCGCGGTCGCGTCGACCCGGTCCCAGCGCCCGGCGCCGACGCTCTGCGCAGCGATCGAGGAACACGCCGCGCCGATCGCCATCGCTGGCATCTGTACATAGGTCCACAGTTGCAGCGCCGCGCCGTAGCCGGCGGCGGTGCCGGTGCCGTGCGCGTTGACCAGGCTGATCATGGCGATCATCGCCAGCGAGATCAGCACCATCTGCAGGCCCATCGGCACGCCCTTGACGATCAGCGCGCGCAGCACCGCCGGGTCGATCTTGAGCAGATGCGCGTCCTGCCGGCCGAGCCACAGCACGTGGCGCTTGCGCCGCAGGTACAGCAGCATCGCCAGCAGGCTCAGGCCCTGGGCGAAGAAGGTCGACGCGGCCGAACCGGCGATGCCCATCGCCGGCACCGGGCCCCAGCCGAAGATCAGCAGCGGATTGAGCACGATGTCGAGCGCCACCGACATCAACAAGAACCGGAACGGCGTGCGCGAATCGCCGGCGCCGCGCAGCGCCGCGGAGAAGAATGCGAACGCGTACAGGAACGGCATCGACAGGAAGATTACCCGCAGGTAGCTCTCGGCCAGGGCGAGCGCGGGCGCCGGCGTGCCCATCGCGCGCAGCACGGTGTCGGCCATGAACCAGCCGGCGATCGCGATCAGCACCGACAGGGCGACGAAGAAGGTCGCGCTGGTGCCCATGACCCGGCGTGCGCGGGCGGTGTCGCGCGCGCCGATCGCCTGGCCGATCAGGATCGTCGCGGCCATGCCGATGCCGAAGATCGAGCCGATCAGGAAGAACATGATGTTGTTGGCGTTGGCCGTCGCGGTCAGCGCCGCCTCGCCGAGGTAGCGGCCGACCCAGATCGAATTGATCGAGCCGTTGAGCGATTGCGCGGCGTTGCCGGCCATGATCGGCAGGGCGAAGGAAATCATGGTGCGGCCGATCGGGCCTTCGGTCAGCAGATGGCTGCCGCGCGGGGTGCTGGGGGCCATGGCGGGGTCCGGACAGGGATGGCGCAGTATGCCGCCGCGCGGGGTGAGCGGACCGTGGGCGGGTGGTGTTGGGTTTGGCGGGAGAGGTCAATTATTGCTTGGGGTTGGTCGAGCGGGCGTGGGGATGAGGATTGGCGCTGAAGAAGACGGTCGAGATCGCGCGACGTATTCCCGGAAATACTGATGAACCTATTGAACGCGGCATGCCGCTTTCCCCCGTTGGAAAACGGGGCAGGGGGATTGGCTTTTGCTTTCAGTGCATGGCGATCTGCGCACAAAAGCGAATCCCCCGCGCGAGCGCAACGCGGTGAAGGCATGGTTGCGCGGGGCGCTTGCCCCCTTTTTCAAAGTGGGCATGATTTTCGCGTGGTGTGGCGTGGCGTGGCGTGGCGCCGCGGCGTGTTGCATTGCGATGCTTTTCGTCTCTTTTGAAAAGAGGAACCGGGGAATTCGCTTCTGCCCCCAAAGCATGCCAACCGTTCGCGCTTCCCGTCGTATCCTTCGGCAATGCACCGCTATCGTCCGCAGCAATGAGCAAGCAAGCCGAAACACCCGCCGCGCCGCCGGCCGCTTCGGTCCGCCTGGACCTGTGGCTGTGGGCCGCGCGCTTTTTCAAGACCCGCAGTCTCGCCCGGCAGGCGGTCGAGACCGGCAAGGTCGAAGTCGGCGGTCAGCACGCCAAGGCGTCGCGCGCGGTGCGGGTCGGCGACGGCCTGCGCATCGTGCGCGGCGAGGAAGTGTTCGAAGTCGCGGTGCTGGCGCTCAGCAATGACCGCGGTCCGGCCAGCGTGGCGCAGGCGCTGTACGCCGAAACCGAAGCCTCGCGCCTGGCGCGCGAACAGCTGCGCGCCACGCGCATCGCCGAGCGCAACGGTTACCGCGCGCCGGAAGGCAAGCCGGACAAGCGCGCGCGGCGCCTGATCAAGGCCCTGGGCGATATCGACGCGCTATAGCCTCAGGCCAGGTCAGTCGTCGCTTTCGCGCGCGTACACCGGCAGTTCGGGATTGCGGCGGAATTCGAAGATCAGGCGGGTTTCGATATGCGCCACCTCGGTGCGTTCGGTGAACGCGCTCAGGGCGAAGTCGCGCAGGTGCGCGCTGTCGCGCACGCCGACATGGACCAGGAAATCGTCGGCGCCGGCCACGTGATAGAAGGCCAGCACTTCCTCCAGTCGCAGCAGGTGCTCGTGGAAGCTGTCGACCAGCTCGCGCGAATGCCGGGTCAGGCGCACCGCGATCATCGCCTGCAGGCCGATCCCGACCGCGGCCGGCGCGACCTCGGCATGGAAGCCGAGCAAGGCGCGCGATTCGCGCAGGCGCCGGATCCGTTCCAGCGCGGTCGACGGCGCCACCCCGACCTTTTCGGCGAGGTCCTTGTTCGGCAGCCGCGCATTCTTTCGCAGCAGTCGCAGCAGGGCGAAGTCGATTCGGTCCAGGGCGCTCATTAGGGCGTTATTCGAAATAATGTTCGGTCAGGGTATCCCGTTGGAAATCCTGTTTCACAATCGTGCGTAATTTCCGACAGGATCGCCGGCATGCCCCGTTTCGACGCTCACCCCGAAAGCCGCCCGCAGACCCGCTTCGAGACCCGCGCCGTGCATGCCGGACGCGAGGATTTCGCCCGGTTGTGCGTCCACGCGCCGCCGCTGGACCTGTCGACCACCTACCCGGTCGCCGACCTGGATGCCGGCACCGCGAGTTTCGACGCGCTCGTCGCCGGCCAGGCGCAGGCCGCCAATCCGATCTATGCGCGCCTGCACAACCCGACCGTGGCCCGCACCGAGGCCGCCCTGGCCCAGCTCGAAGGCACCCAGGCCTGCGTCGCCTTCGGCTCGGGCATGGCGGCGTTGACCGCGGTGCTGCTCGAACGCCGCCAGCACGGCGCGCACGTATTGGTGGTGCGGCCGCTGTACGGCACCGCGGATCATCTGCTCGCCAGCGGTCTGTGCGGACTCGAAGCCGAATTCGTCGAGGCCGAACAGATCGGCGCGCGGCTGCGCGCGGACACCGCGTTGATCGTGATCGAAACCCCGGCCAACCCGACCCTGGATCTGGTCGATATCCGCGCCGTCGTCGCCGCGGCCGCGGCGGTGCCGGTGTTGGTGGATTCGACCTTCGCCACGCCCTTGTTGCAAAGCCCGGCCGAACTGGGCGCGAGTTACGTGCTGCACAGCGCGACCAAGTTCCTCGGCGGCCACGGCGACGTGATCGCCGGGGTGGTGTGCTGCGACGAAGCGCGCGCGCAGCCGCTGCGAACGGTGCGCGCGGCCACCGGCGCGCTGCTGCATCCGCTGGCGGCGTATCTGCTGCATCGCGGCCTGCCGACGCTGGCGCTGCGGGTGGAGCGCGCCCAGGCGAATGCGCAGACCCTGGCCGAGCGCCTGGCGAGGCACCCGGCGGTGAAGCGGGTGCATTACCCGGGGCTGGGCACGGTGCGCAATGCGCATCTGCTGTCCAGCCAGATGCGTGGGCCCGGCTGTCTGATCGCGTTCGAATTGCACGGCGGCCACGGCGCGGCGGCGGCGGCGATGGCGGCGGTGCGCTTGATCACGCCGGCGGTGAGCCTGGGCTCGGTCGATACGCTGATCCAGCATCCGGCCGGGTTGACCCATCGGGTGGTGAGCGAGGCCGATCGGCGCGCCAACGGCATTACCCCGGGACTGCTGCGGCTGTCGGCGGGGATCGAGCATGCCGAGGATTTGTGGGCCGATCTGGCGCAGGCGTTGGATCGGGCGATGGCGGCGACGCCGGAACGGGCCGAGGCGGCGTAAGTCGTGTCGGCCTGCGCCGTCGGCGCTATCCGCGCCACGCACGTTGCGCGGATAGCGGTTGCGACGCGTATTGGCTTCGCCCCGATCCGACGCTCGCGCCTCGCACGAAATCGGGTTGTGTCGTAGCCGCCTGTACGAGCGGCGTGAGCCGCGACCGCGAAACAGGCTTGCGTCGTGGGCGAGAGGTCGCGGTCGCGGCTCACGCCGCTCCTGCAGGCGCCAAAAACGGCAACGGCCGCGCCGAAGCGCAGCCGTTGTCGTGATCGTTGCGGGTCGGCGCGTTCGTCGGACGAATGCGCCGTGCGATTTCAGCGTTGACCGCCGAGCAGGCCGCCGCCGATCTTGAGCAGGTCGCCCAGGCCGAGCTGGCCGTCGCCGTCCTGGTCGAGCACCGAGCTGAGCAGGCCGCCGGCCGAGCCTTGTTGCTGGATGCGCTGATGTTCCTGGCCGAGCACGTCGCCGAGCTGCTGCGGCGAGGCCGCGGCCTGGCCGCCGCCGGAGAACATGCGCTGGGCCAGATACGACAGCACGATGGGCGCGAGCATTTTCAGCAAGGCGTTGGCCTGACCGCCTTCCAGGCCGGTCGCCTGGCCCAGGCCCTGCGCGGCGGTGTCCTGGCGGCCGCCGAAGATGTGGCCGAGGATGCCGGCGCCGTCGGTCTGCGGACTGCCGCCACCGCCGCCGAGCACCGCGCCGAGCACGCTGCCCAGGTCCAGGCCGCTGCTGGCCGCGGGCGCGGCATGGTCGCGCTGCAATGCGCCGAACAGCGCCTGCGCGCCCTGCGGCTGGCTGGCGTAACGGCATCAGCGCCGCGCTCACCGCTCGCTCTGCTCAGCGATCTGCGGAGCTTTTTGGCCCCCCCCCCCCCCCCCCCCCCCCCCCAGCGCCGCGCTCACCGCGCTCTGCGTCTGCGGCTGCGACAGGCCGAGCTGGCTGCCCAATTGCGCCAGCGGCTGGCCCTGAAGTTGGTTGAGAAGATCGTCGGTCAGCGAGGCGCTCATGGCGGGGGTTCCGGGGTGCGAGGAAAGCAGATGCTAGCGCCGAATCGTGAGTGCCGGGTGATGCTGGCGGTCACGGTTTTCGGGGTGGCATCGCGATCGTGCATGCGATGTGGGGGTGCGGTGCGATTGGGCACTTGAGCCACTTGGGCACTTGGAGCCTTTGTGGGAGGGAGCTTTAGCCCCGACGCTGTTCGGCCCCATCGCGGCATCCGTCCGATGAGCGCCGTCGAGCTGCAGGCTCGCCGCGATCTGAGCCGAAAGCATCGGGGCTAAAGCTCCCTCCCACAAAGAAAAGCGCCCTCCCGCAAAGAGTGGGTTGTGTCGAGCCGCAAGTTCGCCGCGATCTGAGCCGAAAGCATCGGGGCTGAAGCTCCCTCCCACAAAGAAAAGCACCCTCCCGCAAACAGTGGGTCGCGCCGGGCCATGGGTCATGAAGTCTTCGTCTGGCAATACTTTCAGGGCTTGGATTTTTTAGCCGCCGTTGCGGCCACGAACGCCGGACAAAAAAAGCCCGGCCGAGGTGGGCCGGGCATAAAGGTCACACAGGGTCGGTCGATGTCGGCGAACGGGTCGCCGATGGATCAGTTCAGATCGAAGCGGTCGGCGTTCATCACCTTGTTCCAGGCCGCGACGAAGTCGTCGACGAACTTCTGCTGCGCGTCGGAGCTGGCGTAGACCTCGGCCAGCGCGCGCAACTGCGAGTGCGAGCCGAAGATCAGATCGGCGCGGGTGCCGGTCCACTTGAGTTCGCCGGTCTTGCGGTCGCGCCCTTCGAACACGTCCTTCGCATCGGAGTTCGCCTTCCACACCGTGCCCATGTCGAGCAGGTTGACGAAGAAATCGTTGCTCAGCGCGTCGGCCTTGCGGGTGAACACGCCGTGCTTGCTTTGACCGGCGTTGGCGCCGAGCACGCGCAGGCCGCCGACCAGCACGGTCAGTTCCGGCGCGCTGAGGTTCAACAATTGCGCGCGGTCGATCAGCAGCGATTCGGCGGTCACGTCGAACTTGCCCTTGGCGTAATTGCGGAAGCCGTCGGCGATCGGTTCGAGCACCGCGAACGAGTCCACGTCGGTCTGTTCGGCCGTCGCGTCGGTGCGGCCGGCAACGAAGGGCACCTTGACCGGGAAGCCGGCGTTCTTCGCCGCCTGTTCGACGCCGGCGGCGCCGGCCAGCACGATCAGGTCGGCCAGCGATACCTTCTTGCCGCCGGTTTGCGCGCCGTTGAATTCGTTCTGGATGGCTTCGAGCGTGGACAGCACCTTGGCCAACTGGTCGGGCTGGTTGACCTCCCAGTCCTTCTGCGGCGCCAGACGGATGCGCGCGCCGTTGGCGCCGCCGCGCTTGTCGGAGCCGCGGAAGGTCGAGGCCGAGGCCCAGGCGGTGGATACCAGTTGCGACACCGGCAGGCCCGAGGCCAGGATCTTGGCCTTGAGCGCGGCGACGTCCTGCTCGTCGATCAGCGCGTGGTCGACGGCCGGCACCGGGTCTTGCCAGATCAGCACTTCGGCCGGGACTTCCGGGCCGAGGTAGCGCGCGCGCGGGCCCATGTCGCGGTGGGTCAGCTTGAACCAGGCGCGGGCGAAGGCATCGGCGAACTGGTCGGGGTTTTCGAAGAAACGGCGCGAGATCTTTTCGTAGGCCGGATCGAAGCGCAGCGACAGGTCGGTGGTGAGCATGGTCGGTGCGTGGCGCTTGTTCGGGTCGTGCGCGTCGGGAATGCTGCCCGCGCCCGCGCCGTCCTTCGCGATCCACTGGTGCGCGCCGGCCGGGCTCTTGCTCAGTTCCCATTCGAAGCCGAACAGGTTGGTGAAGAACTGATTGCTCCACTGGGTCGGCGTGCTGGTCCAGGTGACTTCCAGGCCGCTGGTGATCGCGTCGCCGCCCTTGCCGCTGCCGAAGCTGTTGCCCCAGCCCAGGCCCTGTTCGGCGATGTCGGCGCCTTCGGGTTCGCGGCCGACGTGCGATTCGGGGCCGGCGCCGTGGGTCTTGCCGAAGGTGTGGCCGCCGGCGATCAGCGCCACGGTCTCTTCGTCGTTCATGGCCATGCGGGCGAACGTTTCGCGGATGTCGCGCGCCGCGGCGACCGGGTCGGGGTTGCCGTTGGGGCCTTGCGGATTGACGTAGATCAGGCCCATCTGCACCGCGCCGAGCGGATTTTCCAGCACCCGGTCGCCGCTGTAGCGCTTGTCGCCGAGCCAGGTGGTTTCGCTGCCCCAGTACACGTCTTCCTCGGGTTCCCACACGTCGGCGCGGCCGCCGGCGAAGCCGAAGGTCTTGAAGCCCATCGATTCCAGCGCGACGTTGCCGGTGAGGATCATCAGGTCGGCCCAGGAAATCTTGTTGCCGTACTTTTGCTTGATCGGCCACAGCAGGCGGCGCGCCTTGTCGAGGTTGCCGTTGTCCGGCCAGCTGTTGAGCGGAGCGAAGCGTTGCTGCCCGGCGCCGGCGCCGCCGCGGCCGTCGAAGGTGCGATAGGTGCCGGCGCTATGCCAGGCCATGCGGATGAAGAGCGGGCCGTAGTGGCCGAAGTCGGCCGGCCACCACTCCTGCGAGTCGGTCATCAGCGCGTGCAGGTCTTGCTTCACCGCGGCGAGGTCGAGGGTCTTGAACGCTTGTGCGTAGTCGAAGTCCGGATCGGGATTGGACGGCGGCGCCTGCTGGTGCAGGACCTTGAGGTTGAGCTGGTTCGGCCACCAGTCGCGGTTCGACGTGCCGCCGCCGGCGGTGTGGTTGAACGGACACTTCGATTCGGTGTTTGACATGGGTTCTTTGCCTTGTTGTTGACGGTACGGATTCAACGACTGGGTATGCGGATAGGTGCGCGGATCGATGGAGGCACGGTGGCGATACTGTCGCGCGGAACGTTGGCGGTGACGTGACGCAGTGCCCGCACTGACCACGCATGACGCCGTCGGCGAGGGCGATGGAGGCAGGTGGCGAGGGCGGCGGGTCGGTCCTTGCGATCGAGTGTTGTTGAGGGCGCATCGGCTGTGGCATCGGTACCCAAGGACGATATGTCGGATCGATCCGCAAGTTAAATCGATCCTTTCGACATAACCGATAGGATTGGACTATGGATACGGCCTCGTCGCGATGCGGGCCGCGCGGATCATGGCAGCGGCCCGCGGGCGGTGATGCGGCCGTGCCGTGACCGAGTCGACGTTGCGCGCGTGTTGTTGCTTTGCAGCACGGCGCAGCGCATGCGAGTCGCTTTTTTATACTCACGGCGAGTGCCGGCCGCATGGCCGCCGCTCATACGACGATGCACGAGTTGTCCGCGCACTATCAGGGAGAGATGGAATGAAACGGATCGATCTACGTTGGGCGGCGATGGCCGCGTTGGTGTTCGGCCTGGGCTTCGGCGCTTCGGCGGCGGCTTCGGACCCGGGCTGCCTGAGTACCTGCCAGGAGCTCATGAACGACTGTCGCGCTCAGGCGCCTCCGGGCAATCCGGGCAATACCCAGCATTGCAATCGTCTGTATCGCGATTGTCTGGCGGGTTGCGAAGTGAATTGAGCCGAGCCGTCGCGACCCGGGTCGCGCGGCAGCATGCCCGCGCTCGATTCGTGATCGCGGTGGCAAACGCGCCGGTCGGGCGTCGCGGCTTGCCGATCCGCGCGCGGATGCTGCTTTGCAGCAGCGTTTGTGCATATCGATGCCGGCCCATACTCGCCGCGAGCGTCGGCCGTGTGGCCGAACGGCTCATTCAATCGACCACGGAGGGAAACACGATGAAGACAGACACGATGGGGAAGAGCGCGGGCCTGCGGATCGCGGCGGCGGCGGCGTTGGTGTTCGGTCTGGGCCTGGGCGCCTCGGCGTTCGCGGCCGACCCGGATTGCATCAACAGCTGCCTGGAGATCAAGCGCGATTGCATCGCCCAGGCCGGCGGCGGTTCGACCCAGCACTGCAATCGCGCCTACCGCGAGTGCGCGGCCGGCTGCGAGTTCTAAGCGAAGCGTTGCGACGCGACAGGCGCCCGCGTGGCGCCTGTCGTTTTCATGCGGCGTTCGCTTGGCGCGCGCTCGCTTCGCACAGCGCGCCTGGCCGGAGACGGCAAGGCACGCGTGGGTGAAGCATCGCGCCGCAGCGTGCCCGCGGCGATCGACCGGCAACGCCGGCCGGCAGCTGAAATCAACCGCCCTGGATCACGTCGAACTCGCCGCCGAGCACGCGATCCAGGCGCCCGCTGCGCCAGCCGCGCACGCCGTCGCGCACCAGCGGCGACGGCGATTGCCGGTAGCGCCGGCAGATCCGGCGTTCACCATCCGGCGCGGCCTGGGCCACGCGCGCGCGGCCGGGCAGGTCGGCGGCGACCTGCACCGACAGCGACGCGCGCCGGGTGACGCCGTCGTCGAGTTCTTCGAACACATGCAGGCCCGATTCGCCCTGCAGCAGGTCCAGCGCGCCGAAGCCGCTCACCGCCAGCCACGCCTTGCAGTGTTCCGGATCCTGGCGCAGCACGTCGACGCGCATGTTGCGGCGTTGCGCCCAGGCCAGGTACATCGCCAGCAACTGCTGCCACCACAGGCGCAGGTCGGCGCCCGAACGCAGCGGATCGGCGTCGCCGGCATCGATCTGGATCAGCGCGTCCTGCGGCCGCTGCTCGCGCACCGCGTCGATCGCCAGCCCGAGCAGGAACAGCAACTGCGCGATACGGCCGGCGAACTCGCCGTTGCCGCGCTCCTGGCGCAAGCGTTGCTGCATGCGCTGGGCGGTGTCGAGCGCGCTCTCGATGCGGTCGCGACGTTCGATCCGGTCGAGCACGCCGTGACGGTCGCCGGCCGACCAGAAATCGGATTCGTTCATGCGTGCGTAATCGTCCTCGCGCGCCCGCACCCAGTCGGCCGATTCGATCGCCGCGTCGAGTTCGCGCAGGCGCGCGTCCAGGCGCGCGATCGCCTCGGCGTCGGCGGAGGGCGCATAAACGAGGTCGCGCAGATCGCCGGCCACCGCCGGCGCGGCGGCGGCGGCAGTCGCGGCTTCATCGGTCGGTGTGACCTCGCGTGCCTGGTTCGCATCGGGATCGATGAACACCACGTCGAGCTTGTCGCCGGCGCTGCGCACGAACAGGAACTGATCGCCGCGCGGCGCGCGGTGTTCGACGATGCTGCGCGCCAGCGGCGCGAGCAGGTAGTGCTCGATCGCGCGGCGCAGCGGACGCGCGCCCAGGTCCGGGGTGAAGCCGCGGTCGAGCAGGAACTCGATCGCCGAGGGCTCCCATTCCACCGCCCAGTCGCGGTTTCGCAGGCCGCGCCGGGTCAGCACGCGGCCCAGTTCCTTGTGCAGGATCTCGCGCATCAGGTTGCGGTCGAGCGGATTGAACAGCACCACCCGGTCGAGGCGATTGATGAATTCGCGGCGGAAGGTTTCGTACAAGGCCTTCTCGACCGCGCTGCGCGAATAGCCGCCGCTGACCGAGTTGAAACCCGGCCCGGCCGTGCGCGAAATGGTCGAGCCGACGTTGCTGGTCAGGATGATGATGCTGTGGCGGAAGTCGGCGGTGTGGCCGCTGCGATCGCTCAGGCGCGCGTCGTCGAACACCTGCAGGAACAAGTCCCACACCTTCGGATGCGCCTTTTCGAATTCGTCCAGCAGCACCACCGAGAACGGCTGCTCGCGGATGCGCGAGGTCAGCGAACGCACGCCGCCCTGACCGCCTTCGTCGGCGGTCAGGCGCCAGGCAGAGTCTTCCGACTGGAACTCGCTCATGTCCAGGCGCAGCAGGCGTTCGTCGCTGCCGAACAGCAACTCGCCCAGCGCCTTGGCCAGTTCGGTCTTGCCGGTGCCGGTGGGACCGGCGAACAGGAACACGCCGATCGGCCGGCCGTTGTCGGTCAGGCCGGCCTTGAGCATGGCGATGCGGTCGAGCAGGGCGTCGACGGCTTCGTCCTGGCCGATCACGCGCTGGCGGAAGAACGCGCGCAGACGGTCGAGGTCCAGGCTCTGTCGATCGTCGATCACGTCCAGCGGCAAACCGCTGCGCTGGGCGATGGTCGCCAGCAGACCTTCGGCGTCCAGCGGCAAGGCCGGCGGCTCTTGCGCGCTCGCGCTTTGCAGACTGTCGCCGAGCAATCGCAGCAGGCGGCCGGGTTCGTGCTGTTCGGGAAAGTACTGCGCGGCCATGCGCGCGGCCTCGGCCAGCACGCGCGCGTCGGCGACCGGGCGGCCGAGACGTTCGGCTTCGATCCGCGCCCATTCGGCCGCGATCGGTTCCAGCGCGAGCGGTTCGACCGGGGCGAGATTGAGGATTTCGAAATGGTGCTTGATCACCGGCCGCGCGATCAGCAACTGAGCGAGCTGACGCGGGGTGATTTCGCCGATCACCCGCAACTGGCCGCGTTCGATCGCCGGCAGCATCAGGTCGAGCAGGCCGCGCGGATCGCGCGAGTGCGAGCCCTTGGCCAGCAGGTCGAAGAAGTCCGGCGCGCGCCACAGCGCCTGCTTGCGATCGAGCACGGCGAGCATCTCGCGCACGCGCTCCTCGAGTTCGCCGATGTAACTCTGCCCGGACAGGATTTCCGCGGCGCTGGCCTCGAACACCAGCCAGCCTTCGCTTTGCAGGCGCTGGCTGAGCAGGTCGATCAGCACGCTCTTGCCGACGCCGTGTTCGCCGGCGACCAAGATCGAGGTCGTCGCCTCGTTGCTCAGCAACTCATGCACGCGCTCGAGCTGCCGCGCCAGGGCCTCGTGCACGATCCGCGTCTGCGGCTTGATCGCCGCGTTGACCCGGCCGAACGCGCCGAGCACGCGGCCTTCGCGGCGCGCGTTGGCGGCGCGTTCGACCTGCGCCAGCAATGGATCGAGCAGCGGCGAGGCGAAGCGCTTGAGGGTCTCGCGCAACTGGCTGGCCTGGGCTTCTTCGAGTTCGTCCAGCGCCGGCGCGGCCGGCGCATCGCCGAACTGCTGCGCCCACTGCAGGTAGTCGCGCAGTTGCTGGCGCACCGGCGCGAAGTCCCACCACCACGGCTGCGCGTGCCGCATCAGCTGCGGCAGCGCTTGCGCATCGCCGCGGGTGCGCAGGTGTTCGATCAGGAAATGCAGCGGGTAGCCGCCGAACTGGCCAACGTGTTCGAGCACCGGATCGAGCGCGATGTCGCCGCGTCGCGGCAGCACCCGGGTGATCATCGATTGCTGCACGTAGCCGCTGCCGCCGAGCTGGCGAACCAGTTCCTCGGCGCTGAAGGCGTCGCCGGCGAGCAGGTCGACGCCCTGGTGGAACTCGGGCAGGGCCAGCAGGTCCTGCGGGCGCTGGATGCGTTCGTCGACCGCGTCGATCGCGCGGATCAAGCGCAGAAGTTGATCGGCGGGCGTTTCGTTGCCGCCCGAAGAGGTTTCGATCGGCGCCTTGGCCTCGCTCCTGTCCTCGACATCGGCCGCCGAATCGACTTGCGGCGGGGACGCATCGGCAACGGCGGCCGCGGCCGCGGGCGTGGCCCGATAAAGGCGGGCGAGGATCAGACCGGCGACCACGCCGACGACGAATAGCAAGGCTTCCACAGGGGCTCCGGTGTCCATTCCGGGCGACAGTTTAGCGGGTCGCTCGCTGTGGGCAGTGCGATGGGTGTAGTGCACTGCGACCCGGGGCGGCTTTGCGGCGAGGCGTACGAACCGCGAGGTCTGTTGTGGGAGGGGCTTCAGCCCCGACGCTTTTCGCTCAGGTCGCGATGCAGTGCGGTTCCGCCGCGATCGGAGACAAGAGCGTCGGGGCTGAAGCCCCTCCCACAATAGACCTCGGGTGCGCGCGGGCACTTGCTGGGGCTGCGGTCGGCTTGGCGTGGCAGCCCGATAGCAGCTTCGGATCGGGCCTGCGCCTTGAGCCGATGCCAGGGTTCCAGCAAGGGTCATCTTGCAGATGCCCTATCCGAGGCCGTCGTCTCGCTGGCCGTTATCCCCGCGCAGGCGGGGATCCAGGGCTTCACCGCGGCAGGACTGCGAAGTCTCTGGATCCCCGCCTTCGCGGGGATGACGAGCAAAAGCAAAGCGGATACGAGCGGAGGTTTCGCGCCCGCTGGCGGCTTGCGCGGACTTCGCGAAACCCGACCGTCGAAACCCTGTTTCGTATCAAACCTTCCTATCAGACCAAAGCCTTGATCCGATACAACGCCTCCAGCGCCTGCTTCGGCGTCAACTCGTCCGGGTCGACCTCGGCCAGCGCATCCAGGGCCGCCGAGGACGGCGCGGCGAACAGGCCGAACTGCTGCGGCGCGTCCAGCGCGGCCTTCGCGAACGAGGGCTTGGGCGTGTCGCGGCCTTGTTGTTCGAGTTCGATCAGCCGCCCGCGCGCCTGCTTGACCACCGACTTGGGCAGGCCGGCCAGCGCGGCCACCTGCAGGCCGAAGCTGCGATCGGCCGGGCCGTCCTTGACCGCGTGCATGAACACCAACTGCTCGCCGCCGTTCTTGTCGTGATGCTCGACCGCGTCCAGATGCACGTTGGCGATGCCGTTGCCCGGTTCGGCCAACGCGGTCAGTTCGAAATAATGCGTCGCGAACAAGGTGTAGGCGCGGTTGCCGTGGGCGAGGTGGCGCGCGCAGGCCTCGGCCAGGGCCAGGCCGTCGTAGGTCGAGGTGCCGCGGCCGATTTCGTCCATCAGCACCAGCGACTGGTGGGTGGCGTGATGCAGGATGTAGCTGGTCTCGCTCATCTCGACCATGAAGGTCGACTGGCCGCGGGCGAGGTCGTCGCCGGCGCCGATGCGGGTCAGGATGCGGTCGATCGGGCCGATCAGCGCGCGCGACGCCGGCACGAAGCTGCCGATGTGCGCGAGCAGCACGATCAGCGCGTTCTGGCGCATGTAGGTCGATTTACCGCCCATGTTCGGGCCGGTGATGACCAGCATGCGGCGGCCGTTGTCTTCGTCGAGGATCAGGTCGTTGGGTTCGAACGGTTCCTTGCGCACCGCCTCGACCACCGGATGGCGGCCGCGTTCGATCCGCAGCCCCGGCGCGTCCGTCAGTTCCGGTCGCGACCAGTCCAGCGAGGCGGCGCGTTCGGCGAAGCCGCACAGCACGTCGAGTTCGGACAGCGCCGCGGCGCAGCGCTTGAGCGGTTCCAGGCGTTCGTTGAGCGCGTCGAGCAATTGCTCGTACAGCAGCCGCTCGCGCGCCAGCGAGCGTTCGCGCGCCGACAGCACCTTGTCTTCGAACTGCTTGAGTTCTTCGGTGATGTAGCGCTCGGCGTTGCTCAGGGTCTGCCGGCGGGTGTAATGGGTCGGTGCCTTCTGCGCTTGTCCCTTGCTGATTTCCAGGTAATAGCCGTGGACGCGGTTGTAGCCGACCTTGAGCGTGGCGATGCCGCTGCTGGCGCGTTCGCGCGCTTCCAGGTCGACCAGGAACTGATCGGCGTTGGTCGACAGCGTGCGCAGTTCGTCGAGCTCGGCGTCGAAGCCCGGCGCGAACACGCCGCCGTCGCGCGCCAGCACCGGCGGCTGGGTGACGATGGCCTGGGCGAGCAAATGCGCATGTTCGTCGTGTTCGCCGAGCGAGGCGCACAGCGCGTTGAGCCGCGGCGAATCCAGCGGGCGCAGGATCGTGCCGAGGTCGGGCAACAGGCCCAGGCCGTCGCGCAAGGTCGACAGGTCGCGCGGACGCGCGCTGCGCAGGGCGATGCGCGAGAGGATGCGTTCGAGATCGCCGAGCGCGCGGAAGCGTTCGCGCACCTCGTCGCCGGCGCCGCTGTCGATCAAGGTCGATACGGCGTGGTGGCGATGGCGCAGCACGTCGCGGTCGCGCAGCGGCCGGTGCAGCCAGCGCCGCAGCAGGCGTCCGCCCATCGGCGTGACCGTGCTGTCGAGCACGCCGAGCAAGGTGGTGCGGCTGTCGCCGTCGACGCGGCTGTCGAGTTCCAGATGCCGGCGCGTGGCCGCGTTCATCGCGATCGCGCCGTCGCCGGATTCGACCGCGATCGAGGTCAGGTGCGGCAGGCGCTGCTTCTGGGTTTCTTCCACATAACCCAGCAACGCGGCGGCCGCGGCGATCGCCAGCGGCTTGTCTTCCAGGCCGAAACCGCTCAGGTCGTGCACGGCGAAGAAACGCAGCAACTGGCGCCGGCCGCTGTCGACATCGAACAGCCACGGCGGACGCCGGCGCATGCCGTTGCGTTCGGCCACGAACGGCGCCCAGCCGTCTTCGTCGGCGACCAGCACCTCGGCCGGTTCCAGCCGCGCGATCTCGGCTTCGAGCGCGTCTTCGGTGGCGACTTCGTTGACCAGGAAACGGCCGGCGGCCAGATCGGCCCAGGCCACGCCATAACCGTGCTTGCCGCGCGAGATCGCCAGCAGCAGGGTGTCGCGGCGTTCGTTGAGCAGGGCCTCGTCGGTGACCGTGCCCGGGGTGATCACGCGCACCACCTTGCGTTCGACGATGCCCTTGGCCAGGGCCGGGTCGCCGATCTGTTCGCAGATCGCCACCGATTCGCCCAGCGCGACCAGCCGCGCCAGATAGCCTTCGGCCGAATGGTGCGGCACGCCGGCCATCGGGATCGGTTGACCGGCCGAATTGCCGCGTTGGGTCAGGGTGATGTCGAGCAGTCGCGCCGCCTTGCGGGCGTCGTCGTAGAACAACTCGTAGAAATCGCCCATGCGGAAGAACATCAGCACATCGGGGTGCTCGGACTTGGCGGCGAAGAACTGCCGCATCAGCGGGGTGTGTTCTTCCTGGCTTTTCTCTGCGCTGGTCTTTGGATTTTTCTGCATTTGATTCAAGGGGTTGCTGCTCTTTATCTCGATGTGTCGGGCGGGCGATGCCCGATGCGGTCGCCGTGGTCAGCGCCGGCGCGCCGGGCTTCACGCGTAGTCCCGTAATCGGCACGGGCAAGGCCGTCAATTTTGCCCTGAATATGGAATGGAAGCGCGATCGGGTCTTCGGCGGCGCCCGGACGCACCGATTCGGCTTCGGCCGGATCGAACTGCGCCACGTCCCACGACGCCGGGCGAACGCGCGCCGGTCGCGTCGATTGGCGTCGACGCGCGTGTCCGTTTCACGCTTCGACGCGCACGAATGCGAAAACGTGATGCAGCCCGTCGTGGCTGTTGCAGCGCACATTGCTTACTCCTGAAACCATACGCTAGCGTGCGGGGGCGATGGCAGGGGGAGCGATGCCGGAACCTCGTGGGCGTCCTCGCCGTCAGTCGGACTTCGCTTTTTTCGTCGGAAAACCTTCTCATCGGACACCATCAGGTGTCCGCAGCGAACATCATCTCGAAGGGGAATTAAGGATGAAGACTCTGTTCCGCAACAAGGCGGGGCGGTTGCTTTCGGCTGTGGCGCTGATCGCGCTCGCGGCCCCCGCCACGGCCAATACCCTCAACCAGAACGTGTCGTGGACCATCGACCGGGCCGGCACCAGCACCACGTATCGGACCGTCGCCTACGGCGATTCGATCTTCGCCGGCTACAACGGCTCGATCAGCAACGCGGGCAAATACTCGGCGCCGACGGTGGACGCCGAATACCTGTCGGCGCGCTGGAACGCCGATATCGAAAGCGTGCGTCGCGCCAAGTCCGGCGCGGTGGCGCGCGACGTGTACGAAAACAAGATCGTGGCCGAGCGGTCCTACATGCAGGCCGCCTCGACTCGGGTGGTGAGCTTCGAGATGTGCGGCAACGACGGCCTGCAGGCGCGTTCGGCGTTCAAGTCGCAGACCGGCACCTGCGACTACAGCGGGCTGGATGCGGCGATCAATTCGTGCAAGACCTACGTGGCCGCGGCGATGGATTACATCAACACCAACGCGCACGCCAACACCCGGCTCAAGGTGATTTCCAATCTGCACTATCCCGGCTACAACGCCGACAACGTGCAGAGTTCCTGCCGCGACGCCGGCACCGGCCAGACGGTCAACATGCGCGACCGCTTCCTGCCGGCGATCGCCAAGATGAACTACTGGATGTGCGAATACGCCCGCCAGAAGGGCTTCAAGTGCGCGGACAGCTTCGCCCAGTACATGGCCGCGGACTACGACAGCAACGGCGACGGCCTGATCGATTCCGACGCGCTGCGCTACGTGGCCGGGGAAAGCGAAGCCAGCTACATCACCCGCACCTCGGTGACCCTGCGTGCCACTTTGCGCGATGCGAACACCAAGTTCGTTTCCTCGTCGAGTTCCTACGACTACATCCAGTCCGACGACACCCATCCGACCTATAACGGCGGCACCGTGTCGGCCGGTCTGTGGGGCGGGACCACCGGCAGCGGCGCGCCGCGTTATTCCAGCTTCACCAACGGCCGCAACCCGATCTGGAACCAGTACGGGCACGAGCGCATGGGCTGGGCGTTGTCGGTGTATCAGCCGGCCAATCCCTGATCGCGCGTCCGACGGACTGAACGACTGTGACCGAGCGCCGTCCTCCGCATGCCCCGTCGTCCCGAGCGGACGGCGAGGGCATGCGTGTGATCGCCAAGCCCGCCACCCGCGGCAGCGCGCTGCCGTGGGTGGTGGGTGTCGCGGTGGTCGCGGTCGCGCTGGCGGGGTGGTGGGGCCTGCGCGAACCGGCGCACGGCTCCGATGATGTCGTCGCGCACGCCGGCAGGGATCGCGACGCGATGGCCGCCGCGATGGACGAGCGGTCCGCATCGACGAATCCCGCACGACGAACCGTATCGCCGCAACAGGCGCAGGACATGCCGAGCAAGGATCCCGACGATCTCGCCGCGTACTTCCAGCCCGGCGATCCGGAACCCACCGGCGCGCAGGTCATCGAGGCCTTGCAGAAGGCCGGCGTGCGCACCGGCCTGGGCGCGTTCAATCCGCCCGGAACCAGTCCGCCGCTGGTAGGGCTGGCGGTGCCGGAAGGCTATGAGTTGCCGCAAGGCTATGTCCGCCATCATCAGGTGACCGACGAGGGCGTTCCGATCGAGCCGATCCTGATGTTCTCGCCCGACTTCGTCCTGCGCGACGCCCGGGGCCGGCCGATCGCGATGCCGGCCGACCGGGTGGTGCCGCCGGAACTCGCGCCGCCCGGCATGCCGCGGCGGCAGATCCAGATTCCCCCGCGCTGACACAGCGACACGGAGCGTTCGACTTGACCCATGAGCGGTTGTCCCGCTGGCGCAGCCTCGCCGGCATTCTCGCCACCGCCGTGTTGCTCGGCGTGTACGCGCTCGGTGGCTTCGCCTGGATTCTGGGCTTCGTCGCGCTGGTGCCGTGGTTGCTGGTGCTCAATCGCGACAGGACGGCGCTGCGCGTGCTCGCGATCGGCGCGTTGATGAGCGTGGCGTTCGTGGCGGCGGTTTTCTACTGGTTCGGTGCGGCGATCGGCGCCTACACCGGCGTGGGGGGCACGACGGCCACGGTGGTGCTGCTCGTGGCCGCGCCGCTGGTGCAGCCGCAATTCATCGCGTTCGCGCTGGTGCGCCAGTGGGCCGGACGCCGTTACGGCCCCGTGCTGCGCGCGCTGGCCGCGGCCTGCGCATGGGTCGCCTGCGAATGGCTGGTGGCCAAGCCCTTGGGCGATACGCTGGGACACGGCTTGTTTCCGTCCGCGGTGCTGCGCCAGGTCGCCGACCTCGGCGGCGCCACCGGCATCACTGTTTTGCTGCTGCTGGTCAATGAGGCGATCGCTTTCGCCATCGTCAAATATCGCGGCCGAGGTGCAGATCGCAGCCTGCGCGTGCTGCTGCGGCCGCTCGCGTTGGCCGCGGGCATCGTGGCGTGCATGGCCGGTTACGGCGCGGTGCGGCGCGCGTCCTTGCAGGCGCCCGCGCTCGCCGATGCGCCGACGCTGCGCGTCGCGATGGTCCAGGCCAACATCACCGACTACGAACGCCTGCGCAAGGAAATTGGCGCGTACGGCGTGGTCCGGCGCGTGCTCGACACCCATTACGCCTTGTCGTGGTCGGCGATCCGCGATCACCAGGCCGACGTGCTGCTGTGGTCGGAGACCGTGTATCCCACCACCTTCGGCCATCCGCGCAGCGAGGACGGCGCCGCGCTGGACCGCGAGATCCAGGGTTTCGTCGATGCGGCCGGCGTGCCCCTGGTGTTCGGCACCTACGACCGCGACGCGCAGGGCGAGTACAACGCGGCCGCGTTTCTCGAACCGCACAAGCAGCCCGGCAACGGCCTGCTCGGCGTCTATCGCAAGACCTATCCGTTCCCGCTGACCGAGCACGTGCCAAGCTGGCTCGACGGGCCGCGCTTGCGCAGCTGGCTGCCGTGGACCGGCACCTGGAGCCCGGGCGACGGCGCGCGCGTGCTGCCGTTGCGCAGCGCGGACGGGCGCGAGGTCAACGTGGTGCCGCTGATCTGCCTGGACGATGTGCATCCGGACCTGGCCATCGACGGCGCACGTCTCGGCGCGCAGGCCATCCTTGGTATTTCCAACGATTCGTGGTTTACCGCGTATCCGGTGGGCGCGCGCCTGCATCTGGCGGTCGCGGCCTTCCGCAGCATCGAGACGCGCCTGCGCAGGTGAGATAAAACAATCTCTTCCCCCCCCCCAGATGTGTGTGTGTGCAGCTATCTAATCCAGCATCGAGACGCGCCTGCCGCAGGTGCGCGTCACCACCAATGGATTCAGCGCGATCATCGACGACACCGGCGAGGTGCTCGCGAACACCGCGATCGGCGATCAAGCCGTGCTGACCGCGTTCGTCAGCGCGCGCGATCCGTTGCCGACCTTGATGGTGCGCTGGGGCGATTGGGTCGGGCGCGCGGGTGCGGCGTTCCTGCTCGCGTTGGCCGCGCTGACGGCGTGGCAGGCGTTGCGTCGTCGCGCCGGTGCCGCGCCGCAGGTGGAAACGGTCGTCGAAGTGATGATGCTCACGCCGCTGTGGCGAGCGCTGACCGGCGCGTTGCGGTTGTGCGCGGGCGTGGGTTTGCTATGGCTGGCCTACGACATGCTGACCCGCATCGGCCTGCAGATTCAGTCCTTGTCGCAGCTATGGCTGTTCGCCGCCGCCGTACTCGCGCCGGCCGTGGCCGCGTGGGCGATCGAGCGCGCGTACGCCGCGCAAGCGCGCATCGAAGGGCCGCTGTTGGTGCTGGATCAACGCCGGCGACGGATCGAACTTCCGGTCGCCTCGATCGCCGCGCTGCGGCCCTGGCGCATTCCACTGCCGGGCAGCGGCGTCGATGTGCGCCTGGCCGCGGGGCCTTGGTGGCGGTGGAGTCTGGCGGCGACCCGCCCGCAGGCATTGCAGCGCATGTTGGCCGCGACCGGCCTGTCGATTCGCCTGGAAGGCGGCTTCGCGAACGCTCTGGCCGATCTGGCCCAGACGCGTGCGGACGCACGCCGGCGCCGGCTCGATCACCCGCTGGTGAAATTCGCCTTGTTCGCGCTGCTGCTGGCGCTGGTCGCGTTCCGTCTGCACCAGATCATCGCCTTCGGCGGCGTCTTCGGCGAGTACTACAGCTATGGACTCGCGGCTTATCTCACCGGCCTGCTGATCTGGTGGGCATCGTGGTCGATCGGTCTGATGCTGTTCGCCGCGGTGCTGCGGGTGGTGATCGAAACCGTCGTCGTACTGGCCATCGCGATGCGCTCCACGCACGCGGCCGCCGTGCGCGACGCACTGGAATGGCTGGGGCGTCTGGCCTTCTACCTGGGCGTGCCGGCCTGGCTGGCGATGCGGTTGCTGGCTACGGGATGAAACGGCGAATGCCGCGTCATCGCGCTCAGGTTTATGCCGGAGCTCCGGCCGACTGATCGCATGTATCGGACAAGCGCCGCCGCATGAGCTGAGCCGATGCCTGGTGACAAGGCCTGGTGCCTGCGCTCGCGGCGCTCAGCGCGTCGGGGCCGACAGCGTTTTTTGCTTGCGCCTGGCGGCTTTCGCCGCGGCGTCGTCGCCCTTGGCCTCGTAGGTTTCGGCCAGGCTGTCCCAGGCGTTGGCGGACTTGGGAAACAGCAAGGTGTTGAGAATGAACACGCGCAGGGCGGTGTCGGCGCCGTGGGTTTCGCGCAAGGCGTAACCGGTGTTGTTGATCGTTCGCTCTAGCTGTGGCTTGTCGACGCTGCGATCGGCGCGCAAGGTCTTGGCGAATGCCCGCTTCTGCGGGTCGTCCGACGCGCGCAGCGCGAATGCGGCGATGCGGTCGGCCAGGGCCTGCGCCGGGAAGCGCTGCGGCGCGAGCGCGCCCATCAGATCGTCCACCAAGGTGCGCGACCAGACGTTGCGGGCGCTGCCGTTGGTCAGGTAGACGACGGTGTAGACGTCGCGGTCGAGCGTGTCGCCGAACAATATCCGCGCCCGCACCACGGTGCCGCCGTCGTGGCCGACGTTGCGGTAGTGACCGCTGTCGCCGCTCTCCCAGCCGCTGAGGAATTCGCCGCGTTGGCCGCCCGGCAGCGTGAGCGGCCGCCACAGTTGCATCAGCGTGGCCTTCGACACCAGTTCGCCGGCGGCGACCGCGCGCAGGAACGCGGACAGATCGCCGCGGCTCATGTACAGCGCGCTGTGGCCCACCGCGTAAGCGGGCCACGCTACATCCGGCGCCGGCTGCGCTTTGCCGTCCTTGCCGAGGTAGGAGGAGACCACGCCGTGCGCGGGCAGGCCGTCGCGGCCCAGCCAGGTGCGTTGCAGCTTCAGCGGGACGAGAATGCGTTCGCGCGCGATCCGCGGGTAAGGCTGGCCGTAGTGGGTTTCCAGCAGGTGCGTGAGCACCAGGTAGTTGGTCTGGGTGTAGCGCGTGCGGCTGCCGGGCGCGAACTGCATCGGCCGGGCGGCGGCGACGGCCAGGGCCGCCGGCAGGCTCGCGGGTAAGGAGGCGTTGGCTTCGGCGGTGCCGGCCATCTGCTCGGGCGTGTAGTACTCGGCGACGCCGGAGGTGTGATTGAGGAACTGGCGCACGCTGATCGCCTTCCAGGGATCGGGCAGGTCGCGCAGGTAGGCGCTCGCGGGCCGGTCCAGGTCGATCTGGCCTTGTTCGACCAATTGCATGAGCAAGGTGGAGACGAACAGTTTGGCGAGCGAGTACACCGGAAAGATGTCGTCCGCGGCCACGCGTTGGCCGCTGCCGAGGTCGGAGGCGCCGTACACGCCCTGGAACAGCGGCTTGCCGTCGTGGCTGATGTCGACCGCCTGGCCGACGATGCCGTAGCGCAGCGATTCGATGCGCAGTTGATGCTGCAGGCGTGCGTCGGGATCGGGCCGGATCGTGGCAGTCGCGAAGCCGGGGGCGAGGGCGAGCAGGCACAGCAGTACGTGGCGGAGGCGTCGATTCATTGCGGTGCGGTTCGAAGGCGTTGATTGAAGGTCGGTGTACTGCAGGCCATCGAGCGTGCGCGAAATCCGGGCGCGAACCGGCCGAGACGCATGGTAGTCGATGCCGAGTCGCGGTCGTCCGGTCGCGCCAGGGTGAGCCGAGCCGGATCGCGACGATACCCGGGCGCGCAGGCCGAGGCCGCCCGATTGTGCGGACTTCCGCGTCCCGGCCGGGCAAGCGCGACTAGTCCGGCGCGCCGCGCCGGTGCGAGCATCGCTTGAACGCATCCGCCCGACTTCGCCGCTGGAGCTTCGATGAACCTCACCGCCCGCATGTTGCGCCGCAAGTCCGTCGAGCAATTGCAACGCGAGGCGCTGACCCGCGGCGAGCTGCGCCGAGTATTGGGGCTGTGGCATCTGACCGCGATCGGGCTCGGCGGGATCATCGGCGTGGGCATCTTCGTGCTGACCGGTACGGTCGCGGCGGGCACCGCGGGGCCGGCGGTGGTGTTGTCGTTCGTGCTGGCCGGCATCGCCAGCGCCGCGGCGGCGCTGTGCTACGCCGAGTTCGCCGGGCTGATTCCGGTGTCGGGCAGCGCCTACACCTACGGCTACGCGGTGCTCGGCGAATTCGCCGGTTGGTTGATCGGCTGGGATCTATTGCTGGAGTTCGCGCTGATCGCGGCGGTGGTCGCGGTGGGCTGGTCGGGTTACGTGCAGGCCTTGCTCGACGCGGCCGGGGTGACGCTGCCGGCGTGGGCGCAGGGCGGCTGGTTCGGCGGCAAGGCCGGGCAGGTGGTGAATCTGCCGGCGGTGTTCGTGTCGCTGGCGATCACCGCGCTGCTGGCGTTCAAGACCGAGTGGGGCGCGCGCTTCAACACCGTGGTGGTGGCGATCAAGATCGGCGCGGCGGTGCTGATCATCGTCGCCGGCGTGGCCTATGTGGACCCGGAGCGCTGGCAGCCGTTCATGCCGTTCGGCGTTCACGGCGTGGTGGCCGGCGCCTCGATCGTGTTCTTCGCGGTGTTCGGCTACGAAATGATGACCACAGCGGCCGAGGAAGCGATCGACCCGCAACGCGACCTGCCGCGCGCGGTGGTGCTGTCGCTGGCGATCGCGATGACCTTGTACATCGGCATCTGCCTGGTGCTGACCGGGATCGTGTCCTACACCACCCTGAGCAACGATGCGCCGGTCGCCAACGCGTTCGCGGCGATCGGCATGCCCAAGGTGATGGTGGCGATTTCGCTGGCCTCGATCTGCGGCATCACCAGCGTGATCTTCGCCAATCTGCTGGCCGGCGCGCGGATCTGGTTCGCGCTGTCGCGCGACGGGCTGCTGCCGGGCTGGTTCGGAAAAGCGCATCCGCGCTGGCGCACGCCGTGGCGCACGACCTGGCTGATCGGCGCGGTCGCGGCGGTCGCGGCCGGGCTGTTTTCGCTGGAGGAACTGGCCAAGCTGGTCAACATCGGGGTGTTGTGCGCGTTCGTGGTGATCTGCAGCGCGGTGCTGGTGCTGCGTTACCGCTCGCCCGAGTTGCCGCGCCCGTTCCGTACTCCGTGGTCGCCGCTGGTGCCGCTGATCGGGATCGGCTTCTCGTTGTGGCTGATCAGCGGATTGCCGTACCTCACCTTCGAGCGGTTCGCGATCTGGCTGGTGATCGGCTGCGCGGTGTATTTCGGCTATGGCATCCGCCACAGCAAGTTGGCGCGCGACGCGGCCGAGCGGGCGTGAGCCCCGACTCGGCGCGCCGCCGTCGCGCGTCAGCGCTGGCCGCGCACGCCGTTGCCGGGCTCGGGCGGGGCCGCCGCTGCGCGCGCCTGCCCGGGCTTGGCTTCGCCGATCATGCCCTGCGCGTTTTCGTTGGCGGCGGGCCTGGCCTGGATGGCCTTCAGGCCGACCGCCTGGGCCGGTATCGAACGCGTCCTGGGCAGTTCGAGCGCGGGCGGGTTGGCCACGAGCGGCGGGATGCGCGTCTGGTCGGGCACGCAGGCGTGGTAGGTAGGCAGGAACGCGGCCGCGAGCACACACGCGCCGGCGATCAACGCAGCCGCTGTCGGAGGCGTAAGCGCTACGCCGAGTGTCGTTTTCATGAAGTCCCGAATCAATCTGCCGCACACGGCGGCGGTGCGCGCGAAGGCGCTAATCGTTATGTGGTGCGTACCGCGGTTGCTGCCGACCGGCGAGCCGGTCCGTCTGGCGCCGTCCTGGCGCTAACTCGGTCACGATGCGTCGCGGCATTGCACGATACCGCAGCGTCCGGCGCTAGCTAGTGGTGACCCTAGCAAGGTCCGGGCCGCGACGCTGTATCCAAAGTTGTGAAATTGTATTTTTGCGTGACGCGCGTCTACATCGCAGCGTCGGGCACGACGCTGCGGCCGGGGCAGTCGGCGATTGCGGAGCACACGCGGCCGGCGATGCGCGGCCGCTTGGGGTCAGGCTTCCGCCGCGGCGGCCAGTTCCGGCTCGGTGCTCACCCGCAGGTGGCGCGAGCGGATGCTCATGAACACGATCGCCGCCAGCAACAGCCCCGCGGACGCTGCATAGAACAATCCGCCGAACGCGGCGCGGAACAGTTCGCGCGCCGACGGCGACAGGGCCTGCGCGGCCAGTTCGCTCAGGCTGCGTGCGCCCGAGCCGTCGTGCGCCGTGCCGATGCCGGCTTCGGCCAGGCGCAGCAGGATCAGCGCCGATCCCGCGGTCGCGACCACCGCGGTCCCGAGCGTGCGCACGAAGGCCATGGCGCCGGTGACGCTGCCGAGTTGGCGCGCCGGCGCGGCGTTCTGGGCGACGACGTTGATGATCGCCGTGCTCGGGCCGATGCCGAAACCGACCGCGCCGAGCAGCAGCGAGGCGCTCAGCGGCGTCAACTGGTCGGCGAACAGGCCCATCGCGAACAAGGCCGCGATCGCGATCGGAAAGCCCAGCAGCACCGGCCCCTTGAAGTCGCCGCTGCGCGCGGCGTGGCGGCCGCCGAGCAGGGCGCTGATCGCGCCGCCGACCAGCGCCGGGATCAGCAGCAGGCCGGCGTGCGAGGCGCTCAGGCCCAGGCCGATCTGGTAATAGGCCGGCATCAGCACCGCCACCGCGATGTAGAAGCCGTAGGTCAACAGACCGACCAGCAGGGCCGGGCCGATCACCGCGTGGCGCACGAACATCGGCGGCAGCACCGGATCGGCGACCCGGGTCTGGCGCAGCGCGAACGCGAACCCGACCACCGCGGCGAACGCGAACAGGCCCAGCGTCTGCGGCGAGGTCCAGGGGTAGCGTCCGCCGCCCCAGGTCAGGGCGAACAGGAAGGCGGTGGTCGCGAGCGCGAACAGCAGCGTGCTCAGGTAATCGATGCGGCCGCTGTGGCCGCCGGCGACGAAGGCGCGCATGCCGGGCCAGGCGATCGCCAACGCCAGCAGACCGATCGGCAGATTGATCCAGAAGATCGCGCGCCAGCCCAGCCAGTCGGTCAGCGCGCCGCCGAGCAGCGGCCCGATCAGCCCGGCCACCGCCCAGACGATGGCGAAGTAGCCGGCGAAGCGGCTGCGATCGCGCGGCCCGGCGATTTCCGCGACCGCGGCCTGGGCGACGATGATCAGGCCGGCGCCGCCGACGCCCTGCAGGGCGCGCGCGGCGACCAGCATCGGCATGCTGCTCGCCAGCGCGCACAGCACCGAGCCGAGCAGGAAGCCGCCCATGCACACCATCAGCATGATCCGGCGCCCGTGCAGATCGCCGAGCTTGCCGATCACCGGCGTCGCCGCGGCGCTCGCGAGCAGATACGCCGACACCGCCCAACCCATCAGGTCGAAGCGTTGCAGGTCGCCGACGATCGCGGGCAGGGCGGTGGCGACGACGGTCTGTTCGATCGCGCCGAGGAACAGCGCCAGCATCAGTCCGGCCAGTACGCGCTTGGAGCCACGTGAGTTCGCAGCCAGTTGGCTGACGGTGGACCGATCAGAATTGGACGGATAAGGGTTGGCTTGATCGACGCCGGTTTGGTCGATGCTGGATTGATCGAAGCCGGAGCGGTCGGACGGAGCAGGGGACATGAGGATTCTCGTGGCGCGCGCCGTCCGTGCGCGCCGCCCGGAGCTCGGGCGGCGCGCGCGACTGTCGCAATCGATAGGGCTTGCGATGCGGTATTGCGAACGAGCGACTACAGCTTGACCAGCACCTTGCCGCGGTTGTCCTGGCCGCCGACGAACAGGCTCTGATACGCCTGCGGGATGTCGTCGAAGCCATGGCGGATGGTATGGGCCGAACTCAGCTCCTGCCGCCGGATCATCCCGCCCAGATCGCTGTGCAAGGCCTGCCAGTTGGAATCGGTGAACCACTCCAACGAGAAGATCCCGCGAATGGTCGCGCGCGGAAACATGATGTACGGCAACAGCCGCGGCCCGGTGTAGTCCTGCTCGACCTGGCTCGCCCATTGCCAGCACACCGCGACCTGGCTGTCGACGTTGAGCATCGAGAACACCACGTCGGTGACCATGCCGCCGATGCTGTCGAAATACTTGTCGACGCCGTCGGGCGCGGCCTGCTGCAGCGCTTCGCGCATCTTGTCGGCGGTGTCGTTGGCCTTGTAGTCGACGATCGCGTCGAAGCCCAGCCCGGTGAGGTACTGCGCCTTCGCCTGCGAGCCGGCGGTGCCGACCACGCGCGCGCCGGCGCGCTTGGCCATCTGGCCGACCAGGCTGCCGATCATGCCCGAGGCGCCGCTGATGACGATGGTGTCGCCGGGCTTGACCGCCATGAACTTGGTCAAGGTGCCCCAGGCGGTCATGCCCGGGCCGCCCATCACGCCGAGCGCGGTCGCCAACGGCAAGGTCTCGTCGTAGTGGGCGGGATCGAGTTTGCGATAGGCCGGAAACACCATCGGAAACGTACCGGTCTGCCACAGCGCCGGCTTGCCGTCGCTGACCAAGTGCGTGCGCCATCCCCCAAATCCCTGCACCAGGTCGCCCGGCTTGAACGGCGCATCGGGGCCGGCGTCGAGCACTTCCATGATCGAATCGGCGCCCATGTGGTTGCCGATCGGCGTATCCAGGCAAATGCCTTGCAGATACGGATCGACCGAAACGTACAGCGTCTTGAGCAGCATCTGCCCCTCGCCGAGGGTCACGTCGAGCTCTTCCTCGACTTTTTCGTAGATGCGGCCGGCATCGGGCACGCCTTCGACATGCTCGCGCACTACCCATTTTTCGATCTTCATGTGCTCAAGGTCCTGGTGGTGATCAATTGCGGGTAAGCGCTCGCGGGTCGATACGCGGGCGCGGCCGGGCCGACCGGGTGGATCAGGTGGGTCGGCAGCGGCTTGTGGTGGTCGATGCTGGCGGTGAAATCCTTGTCGTCGTCCTTGCAGATGAACTGCATGACATGGCGGCCCGCGGCGGCGGCGCGGATCAGTCCGCCGGTGGTGGCCCATACGCCGGACACGTAGAAATTCGACAGACCCTCCAGCACCGGGCCGTTCTTCTTGATTTCCTCTTCCAAGGTCTCGCCGCTTTCGACGAACGGCTGCCAGCCGAGCACGGTGCCGTCGTAGTTGCCGGTGTAGCGCACCTGGGTCAGCGGGCTGGACACGTCGCGCACGGTGATCGAATCCTTCAGCCCCGGATAGCGTTTTTCCAGGAACCGGATCATCGCGTTGCTGACCTTGCGCTTGGCCGCGTGGTACTCGTGGCCGCGCCGCACCGGCAGAGTGTGGAACTCCTCGCCCTTGCGCTTGCGGCTGACCTGCTCGGGGCCTTCGTTGAGCGCGCGCCACGGCGCGATGTCGCAGAAGTACGTCGCGTAGACGATGGTGGTCTCGCCCGGCGCGAGCTCGGGATAGTGCTGGCTGCGGAACTGCACGTTGATGCTCGGATGGCGGATGCCGACCATCTCGGCGGCTTCCTCCTCGTCGAGCAGATAGGTGGTGCACGGCTCGCCTTCGGGAAACGGCTTGTCCAGGCCGAGGAAGGTGATGAAGTAACCCGGGAACACCATGTGCGGCTCGGTGATCGTCTCGGTGTAGAGCTTGCGGTAGGTCTCGCTGAGGTACTGGCCCTTGAGGAACTTCATCATCGTGGTGTAGCCGTCGGCGGCCGACACCACGATGTCGGAGAACACCTCGCGCCCGTCGCTCAGGCGGATTCCGATGGCGCGATCGTTCTCGACCAGGATCTCCTCGACCTTGGCGTTGTAGTGCACCTCGCCGCCCAGGCGCCGGAAGCGTTCCTCGATCGACTTGGCCAGGCCCAGCGAGCCGCCTTCGGGCACGCCGGCCGACAGGTTGGCATGCGAGGCGAGCTGGAAGTAGAACGGCAGCACCGGGAAATTCTGGTGCTTTTCGTACAGGATGAAATTGAACGCCTCGCGCAGGAACGGGTCCTTGAACTGCGCCGAGTAGTCGGTCATCAGCACGCTGATCGATTTGCGGATGGTGTTGAAGTAGGGGATGAACGAGGCCAGCATCTTCCAGCGTTCCCAACGCCCCATCAGCCCGACTGGCTTGAGGAAGGGATACACGTTGAGCGCCTTGCGGAACTTGCGCAGGCCGCCGACGAACTCGCGGATCAGCTTGGTGTCGGCCGGCGAGATCTCGATCAGGTGTGCTTGCAGCCGATCGGGATCGGAATAGAAGTACACCTCGCGGCCATCGGCGCCGCGCACGATGTTGAACACGTCGAAGTGACGCATCTGCTTGCCCTGCAGCGCGCCGAGTTCCAGCCAGATCTGGTGCATCTCGTTGCCCGGGCCGTTGCCGAGCAGCCAGCTGATGCAGCAGTCGAAGGTGAAATCGCCGCGTTCCCAGGCGGTGCAGCAGCCGCCGGGGATTTCGTGCATTTCGAAGATCTGCGTCTTGTATCCGTTCATTTGCGCGTAGCAGCCGGTCGACAGACCGCCGAGCCCCGCGCCGATGATGATCATGCTTTCTCTGTTGCCCAGCGTATGCGACATGGTCCTGGCTTCCTTGGAGGTCAGACGGCGGAGGCTTGTTCGAGCGCGACGGGCGCATCGACGAGGCGCAGCTTTGCGGGCCGTTCCGGTGGGGTTTTATCGAGTTGCGGGAAATGGCCGAGCTTGCCGGTGTGCCAGGGCGCGGCGCCGCCGCTTTCCCAGGCCTTGAACTCGCGGCCCAGTTCCTTGCAGATGAACTGCATGACGAAGCGGCCCGACGAGGCGGCGCGGATCAACCCGCCCAGGCCAACCCATTGCCCGGCCATGTAGAAGCCGCCCAGCCCCGGCAATTGCATGCGGCCCTTGTTGACCAGCTTGTTGGCGAGATCTTCGGCATCGCTGAAGGCTTTCCAGGCCAGAATGCTGCCGTTGCTGTTGCCGGTGTAGCGCTTGGTCGTGGCCGGCGAGGCAACGTCGACCAGCTCGATCCGCTCGCCGATGCCCGGATAGAGTTTTTCCAGGAACCCGCGCACGAATTCGCCGACTTGCTTCTTTTCCGCCCAATAGCGTTTGCGATCTTCGGTACGCAGCGTGCGCCAGTAGTTGAAGTCGCTGAAGTAGGTGCAGTGGATCACCGAGCGTCCGGCCGGGGCGAAACCATCGGAATAGCGCGAGCGCAGTTGCACCACGATGCTGGCCTGCAGCGCGCCGGGCAGTTGTTTGGCTTCCTCTTCGCTCAACATGTAGGTGGTGCTGTGCGAATCGTTCGGGTCCAGATCGCCTTCCAGGCCGACGAAGGCCGAGACCACCGCCGGGAACAAGATGCCCGGCTTGTTGAGCATCTCGTCGTACAAGGTGTCGATGGTCTTGTTCTTGTACTTGCCTTCGAGCATGCCGTAGATGGTGGTATGCCCGTCGGCGGCCGAGACCACGAAGTCGGCGTAATGGCGCGCGCCGCCCTTGAGCTCGACCCCGACCGCGCGTCCGTCCTCGACCAGGATGCGGTCAACGCGGGCGCGGTAGGTCAGGATGCCGCCGAGCGCGGTGTAGCGTTCCTCGATCGAACGCGACAAACCCAGCGAGCCGCCCTGCGGAAAGCCGGCGTTGTTGTTGTAGGCGCAGGCCATGTTGTACAGGTACGGCAACAGCGGGAAGCATTCGGGGTCTTGGTAGAAGATGTTGCGGAACGCGCGCTTGAGCAGCGGGTCGCGGAACTTGTCGGCGAACTCGTGCATCGGCGTGGCCGCGTTGCGCCAGAACAGCCGGAACGCGGGCAGGATCTCGAGCATGGTCTTGATCTTTTCGCCGACGCTCTTGAGCGGATCGGGCTTGAGGAACGGGTACAGCTCGATCTTGATGAAGCGGCGAAGGTCGGCGCAGAACGAGCGGATCAAGGCTTCATCGGCCGGCGAAATCTCCAGCAGATGGCGTTCGAGCCGGTCGGGGTCGTTGTAGAAGGTGACCGAGCGGCCGCGTTCGTCGACGACCTTGTTGAACATGTCGAAGTCGCGCACGGTCTTGCCGTCGAGCGCGCCGAGTTCGCGCCAGATCCGGTTGGCGTCGTTGCCGGCGCCGGTGCCGATCAGCCATTCGATGCAGTAGTCGAAGATGTAGCCCTTGCGCGACCACGCGGTGCAGCAGCCGCCGGGCAGCACATGGGTTTCGAAGATACGCGTGTCCATGCCGTTCATCTGGCCGTAGACGCCGGTGGCCATGCCGCTGACGCCGCCGCCGATGACGATCACGCGCGGTCGGCCGTTCGCGCGCGGGCCGCGCTCGCTCCAGTCCGGGCCGGTATCACGCGACATAGGCGGCCTCCGCGGATCGGCATGCGCGTGTCTGCGCGGCGGTGGCGATGAGGTGTGGGGTGTGGCCCGAGTCAGTCGTCATGGTCTTGGCTTCCTTGCGGCTCAGGCGGCGGGCGCCGGCGACAAGGCCGGCAGCGGCGGGGTTTCCACCAGGCGCAGCGGCCGGGGGCGTTCGAGCGGCGGGTCGTTGTCGAGTTGCGGCAGATGGCCGAGCTTGTCGCGATGCCAGGGTTCGCGATTGCCGCTTTCCCAGGCCTTGAACGGCACGCCGAGTTCCTCGCACAGGTACTGCGCGGCGAAGCGTCCGCTGGACGCGGCCTTGATCAGGCTGCCGCCGTTGATCCAGTGGCCGGCCATCGAGAAGCCGGTGAGGCCCTTGAGCCGCATGCGGTCCTTGTTGACCAGGGCGGCGAGCAGATCGTCGGCGTCCGGCGATTTCCAGGCCAGGATCGCGCCCTTGTGATTGCCGGTGTAACGCTCGGTGGTGGCCGGCGTGCCGACGTCGACCAGTTCGATGCGTTCGCCGATGCCCGGATAGAGTTTCTCCAGGAACTCGCGCACGAACTGCGCCACTTCGCGCTTCTTCGCCCAGTACTGCTTGCGATCGGTGCTGCGCAGGGTCTTCCAGTAATCGAAGTCGCTGAAGTAGGTGCAATGGATCACCGACTTGCCTTCCGGCGCGAAACCGTCGGAATAACGCGAACGCAGTTGCACCACCAGGCTGCCTTGATCGGCGCCCGGCAACCTGGCCGCCTCCTGCGCGCTGAGCAGGTAGGTCGTGCTGTGCGATTCGCCGGCCGGCACGTCGCCTTCGAACCCGACGAAGGCCGAGACCACGCCGGGATAACGTTCGCCGGGCCGATGCAGCACGTCGTTGAACAATTTGTCCAGGCGCGGATTGGTGTACTTGCCGTCGAGCAATCCATGCAGGGTGAACATGCCGTCGCAGGCGGCGACGACGTGGTCGGCGTAGTGCTTCTCGCCGTTCTTGAGTTCGACCCCGACCGCGCGGCCGTCCTCGATCACGATGCGATCGACCCGGGTGCGGTAGTTGATGATCCCGCCCAGGCCCAGGTAACGCTCCTCGACCGAACGCGACAGCCCCAGCGAGCCGCCCTGCGGAAAGCCGACGTTGTCGTTGTGCGCTTCGGCCAGGTTGTACAGGTACGGCAGCACCGCGAAGTTCTGCGGGTCCTGGAAGAACATGTTGCGAAAGCCGCGACGCAGCAGCGGATCGGCGAAACGGTCCGCATACGGCCCCATCTGCGCCGCGCCGGTGCGCCAGAACAATCGGAACGCAGGCAATACCTGGCGCATCATCGCCAGCTTCTCGCGCCAGTTTTCCAGCGGCGCCGGTTTCAGGAACGGATGCAAGGCCAGCTTGGTGAAGCGGCGCAGGTCGTCGCAGAACGCCTTGATCAACGGCGCGTCGACCGGCGAAACCTCGATCAGGTGTTTTTCCAGGCGATCGGGATCGTTGTAGAAGCGCACCTCGCGGCCGGTCTCGTCGACGACCTTGTTGAACAGCTCGAAGTTCTTGACCGTCTTGCCGTCGAGCGCGCCGAGTTCGCGCCACACCTGGTTAGCGTTGTTGCCCGGCGCGGTGCCGTTGAGCCACTCGATGCAGTAATCGAAAATATAACCCTTGCGCGACCACGCCGTGCAGCAACCGCCCGGCAGCACGTGTTTTTCGAAGATGCGGGTTTCCAGGCCGCTCATCTGGGCGTAGCTGCCGGTGGCCATGCCGGCCACGCCGGCGCCGATGATGATCACCCGCGGCCTGGCCCCTGGAGCACGCTCGCGCGCGCTCCAGTCCGGGCCCGACTTCGACGGTTTGGCCGCGTCCGCGTCAGGCGACATTGGTCTCGTCTCCCACCAGGATGCCGCGCGCCAGGGCCGCGTTGAGCGCGATGTAGTCGTGGTCGAGCATGTCGGCGTGCTTGCCGAAGCCCTTGAACACCTTGGTGTGGGTGGTCGAGCTGCCATGCCAGGTGCCGCGGTGGCCGGTGCCGTAGAACACCAGCTTGTCTTCGTCGGAGATCACGCTCACCGGCGCGGCGATCTTGCCGATGTTCGGGGTCTGGCTGCAGAAGCGAATGTAGTCCTTGGCCTGCTCCATGGTTTCCTGGGCCACGATCGCCGAACCGGTGTGCTTGCGCAGGTGCTCGGTGAGTTCGCGTTCGAAGGCTTCGAAATGCTCGTTGCCCAGTTCGAAGGATTCCGGAATGCGGTAGGAATCCATGATGACCACGTTGGGCACTTCGCGGCCGCGGCGTTCGAGTTCCTTGGCCACTTCGAAGGCGAGATTGCCGCCGAGCGAATAGCCGAACAAGGTGCAGTGGCCGTCGGGCGCGTGGATGCTCTCGATCAGGTCGGCGTAGTTGGCCACCTTCTCGTCGCCGAGGATGTAGTTGAACGAAACGAACTCGTACTCGGGCATGTGCACCGCGAGCTGGCGATAGACCAGGCCGTGGCCGCCCGCGGGCGGGAAGCAGAAGATCGTCTGCTCGTGCTGCTTGCCCTGGTTGAAGCGCAGGTAGGGCTGCGCGCCGGCCACGCGGCCCAGGCTGATCGCTTCGACCGTCTTGGCCATGCCGTGCAGGGTGGTGACCTTGAACAACTGGCTCACCGCGATGGCGATGTTGAACTCGGTCTGCAGGTTGTAGATCAGTTCGATCAGCTTGATCGAGCTGCCGCCGACTTCGAAGAAATCGTGCTGCAGGCCGACCTGTTCCAGCCCGAGCAACTGCTTCCAGTGTTCGGCCATGCGCACTTCGTACAAGGTCACCGGCGCTTCGAATTCGGCCTGGCCGGCGTCGAAGTCCGGCGCCGGCAACGCGGCCAGATCGACCTTGCCGTTGGCCGACAGCGGCAGCGCGTCGAGCTGGACGTAATGCGCCGGGATCATGAAGGTCGGCAGGTACGCGGCCAGATGTTCGCGCAGCGCGCGCCAGTTCAGGCGTTCGCCTTCGTCGGCGGCCACGCAGTAGGCGCACAGCGCCGCTTCGCCGCGCGCATCCTCGCGCACGGTCAGCACCGCTTGCCTGACCGGTTCCCAACCGGCGAGCTGCGATTCGATCTCGCCGATCTCGACGCGATGGCCGCGCACTTTGACCTGGGTGTCGACGCGGCCGATCAGCTGCACTTCGCCGTCGCCGCTCCAGCGCGCGAGGTCGCCGGTGCGGTACAAGCGTTGCGGCTTCGCGCCGGGGCTGAGGGTGAGCGAGACGAAACGCTGCGCGGTCTGTTCTTCGTCGCCGACATAACCGGCGCTGACGCCGCCGCCGCCGATCCACAACTCGCCGGGCACGCCGGCCGGCAGCGGCTGCTGGTGTTCGTCGAGGATGTACAGCGCGCTGTTCGGGAACGGCCGGCCGATCGGCACCATGCGGCTGGGTTCGAGGTGTTCGGTCGCGCCTTCGAAGTAGGTGCTGTCGATGGTCGCTTCGCTCAGACCGTAGGAATTGATCACCCGGCTGCGCGGCCCGGCCAGCGCGCGCAAGCGCTGGTATTCCTCGACCTTCCACACGTCCGACCCGACCACCAGCAGGCGCATGAAGTCCAGGCGCTTGCCCTCGCGATCGCAGTAGTCCATGACCCCGCGCACCACCGCTGGCACGAACTCGGCCGCATCGACTTGCTCGTCGAGCATCACCTGATACAGGCGCGCGGTGTTGAACAGCAGTTCGCGGGTGACCAGCACCAGCTTGCCGCCCGAGCACAAGGCGCGGACCAGATCGCCGGCGAACACGTCGAACGAGAAGCTCGCCATCTGCAGATGCGCATTGGCTTCGTCGAGCCGGTACTCGCGCTCCCAGCCGGCATAGGCAGAGGCTAGGTTGGCGTGGGTGACGCGCACCGCCTTGGGCTTTCCGGTCGAGCCGGAGGTGTAGATCACGTAGGCGCTGTCGTCCAGACGCACCGGGAAATCGACCGGCGAGGCGTCGGTTTCGGCATCGGCGATCAGATGCAGTTCGTCGAGCGTCAGCACTTCGCCGGACCACGAGGCCAGGCGCTCGCGCCGGTCCTCGTCGATCACCGCGAACTTCGCATCGGCGTGGCCGACCATGTAGGCCAGGCGTTCGGCCGGGTACTCGGGATCGAGCGGCAGATACGCGCCGCCGGCCTTGAGCACCGCGAGCAGGGTGACGATCAGTTCCGGCGACTTGTCCAGGCACAGCGCGACCACCGCGCCGTCGCGCACGCCCAGTTCGCGCAGCTTGCGGGCGAGGCGATTGGAACGGCGTTCGAGTTCGCCGTAGCTCAGCTGACGGGCCGGACCGGTTTCGCCCGGCGCCGCCACCGCGATCGCATCGGGTTTGGCCCGGGCGATGTCGGCGATCAGCTGATGCACCGGCCGCGTGGCCTGTGCGGTTTCGCTCGCGCCGCTCCACTGCTCCAGCACCGACACGCGTTCATCGCGGCCGAGCAACTGCAACTGGGCGATCGACTGCGTCGATGGCACCCGGGTCAGTTCGTCGAGCAGGTTGACGTAGTGCGAGGCCAGCCGCTGCATGGTCTGCGGCAGGAACAGGTCGGTGTTGTACTTGAACACGCAGTGGAAACGCTGGTCGGCTTCGTCCTCGTAGGCCGACAAGGTCAGGTCGAACTGGCCTTCTTCCTCGGGCAGTTCGATGTACTCCAGACGGTAGCCGTACTTCTCGGTCGCGACCTTATGCGCGAGCAGGATGAACATCGCTTGGAACACCGCCGAGCGGCTCGGGTCGTGCTGCAGGCCGAGCTTCTCGACCAGCAGCACGAACGGATACTCCTGGTTGTCCAGCCCATTGAGCACGATCTGCTGCACCTGCGCGAGCATCTGCGCGATGCTCGGCTGCTGCGACAGATTGACGTGCAGCGGCAGCGGATTGACGAAGTAGCCGTAAACCTGGGCGAACTCCTCCTGGGTGCGGCCCATCACCGGGCTGCCCACGATCACGTCGTCCTGGCCGGTGTAGCGGTGCAGCAGGATGTAGTACGCGCTGAGCAGCACCATGAACACGGTGACGCCGTTTTCGCGCGCCAGCGAGTGGATGCGCGCGCTCAGTTCGGGTTCGAGCACGAAGAATTGCGAGGCGCCGTTGTGGGTCTGCACGATCGGCCGCGGCTTGTCGGTCGGCAGGTTGAGGATCGGCACTTCCTCGGGCAGGGCCGACTGCCAGTAGTCGAGCATCTTGCCCGCGTCGCGGCTGGCGAGGAACTTGTTCTGCCAGTTGAGGAAGTCCAGGTAGCGCGCGCGGATCGGCGCCAGTTCAGTCTTCTCGCCGCGGCGCAGGCCTTCGTAGATCGACAGCAGTTCTTCGATGAAGGTGAAGGTCGAGATCGCGTCCGAGATGATGTGGTGGACGGCCTTCATGATCACCCAGCGATCCTTGCCGCGCTTGTACAGGCGGAAACGCACCAGCGCGTCGTGCTCGAGGTCGTAGGGTTTGCGGTACTCGCGGATGATGTGCTGGTAGATTTCGTCCCAGCTCTTGTCCTGCGCGTCGATCAGGGCGATGTCGTGCTTGCCTTCGGCCGAGATCTTCTGCACCGCGTGGCCTTCGTCGAGCATGAAGTTGGCGCGCAGGCTCGGGTGGCGCGCGATCAGCGCGCGCACCGCGTCGAACATCAGCTCCGGTTCCAGTTCGGCCCGCACCTCGACCGCGCCGCCGATGTTGTAGGCGAAGCCATCGGGATTGAGCTGTTTGAGGAACCACAGCGCATTCTGGTTCTGGGTCAGCGGGTAGCGGGTGTCGTCGGTGTGGGCGATGAACTGCGCGCTGCCGTCGTCCTCGCCGTCGGCCGCGACGAGTTCGATCAGCGACGCATGCAGTTGCTCGCTCAGGGTGCCGATCGAGGAACTGCTCAGCAAGGTCACCACCGGCAACGCGACCTTCAGCTCGGTGTGGATGCGCGCGCGCAGCTCCATCGCCAGCAGCGAATCCAGGCCGAGCGCGTTGAGGCTGGCGTCGGTGTCGATCTGCTCGTGCTTGATCCGCATGACCTGGGCGATCAGGCCGTGGAAACGTTCGTTGAGCAGGTTCCAGCGGGTTTCGGCGTCGCCGTCGCGGAAGGCGTCGACGAAGCTGCCGTGTTCGGCATTGCTTGCGCCAGCGTTGTGCTTGGCCAGTTCGACCACCAACGGCGGCGGCGAGGCGTACCAGGCCAGGAAGATCGGCCAGTCGACCACGGTCGCGACCAACAACTGCGCACGATCCTGCCCGATCACGCGTTCGAGCACGTCCATGCCCGCATCGGGCGACAGTGAGCTCATGCCGCGGCTGTTGCGGTAGTGATCGATCAGGCCGAGTTCCTCGATCATGCCGGTCGCCCACGGGCCCCAGTCCAGCGCGAGCGCGGGCAAGCCGCGGGCTCGGCGGTGGTGGGCGAGGGCGTCGAGGAAGGCGTTGCCGGCGGCGTAGTTGGTCTGGCCGGCGGTGGTGACCAAGGAGGCGATCGAAGCGAACAGCACGAAGTGCTCGAGCGGCTGATCGGCCAGGTACTTGTGCAGCAGCCAGCCGCCGACCACCTTCGGGTCGTACACCGGATCGAAGCTGTCGCGTTCCATCTCGGCCAGCAAGGTGTCGCGCACCTGGCCGGCGAGATGGAAGGCGCCGCGGATCGGCGGCAGTTCGCGCTGGCGATAGTCCGACAGCCAGCCGTTGAGCGCGCCTTCGTCGGTGATGTCGAGCTGGGCCAGGATCGGTTCGGCGCCGAGGGTTTCCAACTCTTTCAGGAAGCGCACGTTGCGGCCGACCGGGCTGTTCGGATCGGTGTCGCGCCACTGCGCGCGCGGCGGCAGCTTGCTGCGGCCGACCAGGATCAACTTGCGCGCGCCGCGCTTGACCAGGGTGCGGCACAGCAGGCGGCCGAGCGCGCCGAACGCGCCGGTCACCAGGTAAGCGCCGTCGGCGCGCAGACGCAGCGGCAGCGGCTTGGTCAGCTGCGTTGCCGGCATCAAGCGGCTGGTGTAGCGCTTGCCGTCGCGCAGGGCGATTTCGTCCTCGTCGATCACCAGCACTTCGCGGCGCAACGCGAGCGCTTCGGCGCGCAATGCGGCTGCGTCGTAATGGCCCGACGATTGCAGGTCGATCAGCTTGCCGCGCTGGGCGACCAGTTCCTGATACCACAGCACCCGGCCGATGCCCCAGGCCGGCGCGCCGAGCGGTTCGACCGCATCATTGCGCCGCACCGCCTGGGTGCCGCGGGTGACGATATGCAGCCTGCCGTGCGGATGCGCGCTCTGCAGCGCCTGGCTCAGCGCGATCAACGCATACGCGCCGCGGCTGTTGCCGGCCTGCAGGCCGGGGGCGTCGATCTGATCGAGCGTGGGCTGATCGAGATTCCACAGATGCACCACCGAGCCGAAGCGGCCTTGCTCGTGCTTGGCCAGATCGGCGAACAGACGTTGCAGGTCCTTGACCGCGCCGGGCGTGACGGTGGATTCGCGCAGATTCTTTTCCAGCTTGTAGCGCTTGCCCGGCCGCACCAGGTGCACGCGCTCGCCGCGGCTGACCGCCAGCGCGGCCAGTTCGTCGCCCACACCCTGGGCATCGGCGAAGATCAGCCAGCCTTCGCTTTCGCCGGCCAGTCCCGGCTCGGCGATCGCCAATCCGGTTTCGACCTGCGCGGGTTCTTCGGCCTTTTCGACCCAGGTGGTTTCGGCCAGCCAATTGTCGATCGTGTTCAAGCTGACCTTGGCACTGGCGTTCTCGACGTTGGCCGCGCGGAAGCCGCCGACCCGGCCCAACGGCGTGCCGTGTTCGTCGTAGACGAAGATGTCGCCGATCAATTCGTCGCCGCCGTCGAAGGTGATCACCGCATGCACCCACAGCGCGCGATCGCCGATCGCGTCGGTGCGCACTTCCTGGATCGACAGCGGCAGGCGGATGCCGGTGTCGCTCGCATCGTCGCTGTGCTGCTTGAGGATCTGCGGGGTCAGCAGCGCCTGGAAGCAGGCGTCGAGCATGGCCGGATGGAAATGGTGATCGGCCGCGCCGCCGAGCAACTGCGGGGTCGGCGCGATCCGCGCCAGCGCTTCGCCGGGCGCGACCCAGACTTCCTCGATGCCCTGGAACGCCGGGCCGTAGTGATAGCCCATCGACGCCAGCGCGTCGTAGCAGGCCGAACGCGCCAGATACAGCGGGCTGCGTTCGCGCACCGCGGCCACGTCCAGCTTGGGACCGCTGCGGCGGCCCTGGCTCGCGCGGATGCTGCCGCTGGCGTGCACGGTGCGGTCGTTGCCGTCGGCCGACACGGTCGAGACGTTGAAGGTCGCGCCGTCGGAGGCGAACGACAGCTGCACCGTCGCCGCTTCGGCGTCGGGCAGGAACAGCGCCTTGCGCAGTTCGATGTCGGCGATCGCGGCCGACGCGCCGCCGGTCATCGCGCGCACCGCCTGGGTCGCCATTTCGATGTAGCCCGCGGCCGGGAACAGCACGTTGCCCTGGATGCGATGGTCTTCGAGATAAGGCTGATGCTCGACGTCGAGCTTGGCTTCCCAGGTCGGTTCGGCATTGGCCATGCGCCGGCCCAGCAGCGGGTGATCGAGCTGGCCCAGGCGGATCTGTTCGACCGGACGCGGTTCGATCCAGTAACGATCGCGCTTGAACGGATAACGCGGCAGGGTGACGTGCCGGCCGCGCGGATGCAGCGAGGTCCAGTCGATCGCCAGGCCGAGGTTGTGCAGGCTCGCGAGCGAGGCAGTGAAGCGCGCGGCTTCGTCTTCCTGGCGCCGGATCGAGGGCACGCTCTTGGCGCTGCCGCCGCGCGCGGCGAAGCATTCCTGGATCGAGTGGCCGAGCACCGGGTGCGGGCCGATTTCCAGGAACAGATCGTAGCCGTCGTCCATCAGCTGATCGATCGCGGCGCGGAAACCGACGCTGTTGCGCACGTTTTCCCACCAGTAGCTCGCGTCGAGCTCATGGCCCTGGGCGATGCCGGGACGCGCGGTCATGTACAGCGGCACCTGCGCCGGATGCGGCGCCAGGCCGTCGAGGCATTGCAGCAGTTCGTCCTTGATCAGGTCCATCTTGGCGCTGTGGTAGGGCACGCGCACGGTCAGGAACTTGGCGAACAATTGTTCGGCCTGCAGCTTGGCCGCGAGTTCGGCCAGCGCATCCTGATCGCCGGCCAGCGTAATCGCGGTCGGGCTGTTGACCGCCGCCACCGACACCCGGTCGCCGTAGGGCTTCACTCGCTTGAGCGCTTCGGCCTCGCTAAGACTGACCGCGAGCATGCTGCCGGTGTCGACCAGCTTCTGCTGCAGGCGGCTGCGATGCACCACCACCTTGACCGCCTGTTCCAGCGTGTACACGCCGGCGGCGTAGAACGCGGCGACCTCGCCGGTGCTGTGGCCGACGATCGCGTCGGGCGCGATGCCGCGCGCGCGCCACATCGCCGCCAGCGCGATCTGCACCGCGAAGTTGGCCGGCTGCGCGAGCCAGGTGTCGCTCATCTTCGAATCTGCTTCGGCCGCGTTCATTTCCTCGATCAGCGACCAGTCGACATGCTTGGACAACTCGCGGTCGCATTGCTCGATCACTTCGCGGTAGATCGGATCGTGTTCGAACAACTGCCGGCCCATCGCCCACCACTGCGGGCCCATGCCGGTGAACACCCAGGCCAGTTTCGGCGCGGCGGTGCCGCGGCGCTCGTCGGCGATGATGTGCGGATGCGCTTCGCCGGCGGCGTAGGCGCTCAGGCGTTCGTGCAGCGCTTCGCGGCTGTCGTAGACGAACGACAGCCGCGCTTCCAGGTGCTGGCGCCGGTGGGCGAGGGTGTAGGCGAGGTCTTTCAGCGACACGGCGTCGTCGCCGTCGCGTTCGAGTTCCTTGCGAATGCCCTCGACGAGTTCCGGGAACGCGGCCGAATCGCGCGCGGTCAGCGGCAGGATGTTGTAGCGCAGCGCGGCATCGATGGCGTCGTCGGCTTGGGCATGCGCGTCCTCGCGCGGCGGCGCTTCTTCCAGCAGCACGTGCGCGTTGGTGCCGCCGAAACCGAACGAGTTGACGCCGGCGCGCGCCGGGCCGTCGTGCGCCGGCCACGGCGTGACCTGGGTCGGGATCTCGTACGGCATCGAGGCCAGATCGATGTCCGGATTGACGGTGTTGAGGTTGATGTGCGGCGGGATGAGCTTGTGCTTGAGCGCCAGCGCGGTCTTGATCAGGCCGGCGACGCCTGCGGCGGCTTCGGTATGACCGATATTGGTCTTGACCGAACCCACGAAGCACTTGTCGCCGGGTTTGCGGCCGATGCCTAGCGCGCGGCCGAGCGCCTTGGCTTCGATCGGATCGCCGACCGGGGTCGAGGTGCCGTGCGCTTCCATGTACTGCAGGCTGCCCGGCTCTATCCCGGCTTCCGCGCAAACGCGCTTGATCAAGGTCACCTGCGCATCGGGATTGGGCACGGTGATGCCGTTGCTGTGGCCGTCCTGGTTGACGCCGGTGCCGACGATCACCGCATAGATCGGATCGCCGTCGCGCAGCGCATCGTCCAGACGCTTGAGCGCGACGATGCCGACACCCTCGGCGCGCACGTAGCCGTTGGCGGCGGCGTCGAAAGTGCGCGACTTGCCTTCCGGCGACAGGAACCCACCCTTGGTTTCGGCGATGGTGTACTGCGGGGTCATGTGCAGCAGGGTGCCGCCGGCCAGCGCCAGGCTGGTCTCGCGTCGGCGCAGGCTGTGGCAGGCCAGATGCACGGCGACCAGCGAGGAACTGCAGGCGGTGTCGATCGACAGGCTGGGGCCGCGGAAGTCGAAGCAGTACGAGATGCGGTTCGACGCCATCGTCATCATCGTGCCGGTCGCGGTGTGCGCGGCCAGGGTCTCGAAGCTCAGGTCGGCGAACTGCACGATCTTGTAGTCGAGGGTGAAGGCGCCGACGAACACACCGATCTCCTGGCCGGCGAGTTCGGCGGGCTTGAGGCCGCCGTCTTCGAGCGCTTCCCACGACACTTCCAGCAACTTGCGCTGCTGCGGGTCCATGTAGTCGGCTTCGCGCGGGCTGATGCCGAAGAAGGCCGGGTCGAATTCGTCGAAGCCGTCGATGTAGCCGCCGCGTCCGCCGACCAGGCGGCCGGGCTTGCTCTTGTCCTTGCTGCCGAGGGTGCCGACGTCGTAGCGGTTGGCCGGGGTCGCGGTCAGGCAGTCCTTGCCCTCGATCAGGTTCTGCCAGAACGCGCGGTGATCCGATGCGCCGCCGGGCAGGCGGCAACCGATGCCGACGATGGCGATGCGGTCGTCGCCGACGCCCGCGGCCGGTGTCGTGGATGCGCTGTCCGTGCTGGCGGCGTGGTGGGCCGCGTCGTTGCTCGGAGTCTCGCGGGTCGAGGCTTTGCTGCTGGAATCCGTCATGATCGAGTCCTTGTTGTTACATCGCCGGTACGTGGGGTGGATTGCGAGGAGAGGGTTGCGAGACGTGTGAGGCTCAAGGCGGCGTGGGCGCGGGCTTCTTGCGCCCACGCAGCGGATGGACGAGGGTCGAGAAGATCGCGCCGTTGCGCGGGAACGAGCCCGGATCGAACAGGCCGATCGCGCGCGGCTTGCGGTCGGGGCGCCAGGTGTAGCTGCCGAACAGGCGGTCCCAGATCGACAGGTCCGAGCCGAAATGCCCGGCCTCGGCCTTGTCGGCGCTGTGATGCATGCGGTGCAGCTCGGGGCTGGCGAGGATGTGGTTGAGCCAGCCCAGGCGCACGTCGATGTTGGCGTGGACGAAATAGCCCTGGGCGACGATGAAGATGCCGATCGCGAACACCGCGCGTTCGGAAAAACCGATCAATGCCAGCGACACCTGCACCAGGAACTGGGCCAGCACGATGTCGAACACGTGGTTGACGCCGTTGTTGCCGACGTTGACCTTGTCGGGCACGTGATGCACGCCGTGCAGCCGCCACAGCAGCGGGATGTCGTGGCCGGCGCGATGCACCGCGTAGCTCGCCAGCGAGCTGAGCAGCAGCGCGAGCGGGATCTCGGCCCACAGCGGCAGCACCGGATGCAGCGGGGCGACCATCGACACCACCGCCATCACCGGCAACTGCGCCAGCCCGCCGCCGATCATCGTGATCACGAAATAGACCGCGTACAGGCCCCACTCGCGCCGCGACGGCAGCCACGCGCGCTCGTACGGAATAATTAATTCGAGCGTCGCCAGATAGAAAATAGTGGCGAACAGGAAGCTCACCGTGGCGGTGCCCGGATCCCAGCCCAGGCCGATCGCGGCGATTACGTAGATAACTACGGAAATTAATAATAATGGGTGCGCGATATGACTGACAAAGCTCAATGGATTTATCCGGACCGGCGTGACGCGGGTTTGGTTTACACGCTCTGTGACAGCGCTGTCAGATAATCCGCCGATATTAATCGGGCCGGGGTCACGGTCGAATTGGGCAGTGTCCGTCAGGTTTGAACTGCGATCCGCGTCCGTATTCATGGCCGGCTCCGGCGAATATTTCCGCTCGCGCGGATGTTTTCCATGCCGGCGCGGGCCGGGCCGATCGCGAATACCGCCCGCGGCGATACTGCGACGCCGTCCGCGGCTACGCGAAGCCTTGCGGTTGTTGACGCGCAGAGGAAGACCGAATCGTCCATGCGACCCTCGTAGTGACGTGATTGGTCAGCTGACATAATGCGTCACCGCATCCATGCCGGCGGATGGAAAAACGCCGTGCGGCGTCTTCGAATATCTCGGCGCCAATATTCGGGGTAAGCCCGAGCCGCAGTCAAAGGAGCAAGCCCGATTTAGCAGTGACGCGGATCATTCTTCCGAACATTGATTCCCATGCGGGAAAGATAATGTGCTGGTATTGGCACGCCATTCCGCCGCCCGCCACGGCGAGCCGCGACGCGATGGCACTTATTAATTACAAGCGCGCGTCGGCCGGATGACGAATATCCCCGGCCGGCGCGCGCGGACGGAATAAGCCCATAACTAGGAGTCACGACGATGCAGTTGGCGACCGAGCGCGTCATTGAAGTCAGGCACTGGAACGACAGCCTTTTCAGCTTCCGCACCACCCGCGATCCGGGCTTCCGCTTCGACAGCGGACACTTCGTCATGGTCGGCCTGGAGGTCGACGGCAGGCCGCTGATGCGTGCCTACTCGATCGCCAGCGCGCACTACGAAGACCATCTGGAGTTCTTCAGCATCAAGGTGCCCGACGGCCCGCTGACCTCGCGCCTGCGTCACATCAACAACGGCGACCAGGTGCTGGTCAGCCGGCGGCCGACCGGGACCTTGGTGCTCAACGACCTCAACCCGGGCAAGCGGCTGTACCTGCTCGGCACCGGCACCGGCCTGGCGCCGTTCCTGAGCATCATCCGCGACCCTTTGACCTACGAGCGCTTCGAAACCGTGGTCCTGGCCCACGGCGTGCGTCATGTCAGCGACCTGGCCTATGCGCAGTTCCTGGAAGAAGAACTGCCGAAGCACGAGTTCCTCGGCGAGCTGATCCGCCGCCAGTTGATCTACTACCCCAGCGTGACCCGCGAGCCGTTCCGCAACCAGGGCCGCATCACCGATGCGATCGCCGACGGCCTGATGGCGCAGACCCTCGGCCTGCCGCCGCTGGACCCGGGCGAGGACCGGGTGATGTTGTGCGGCAGCCCGCAGATGCTCGAAGACACCGCCGCGCTGCTCGAAGGCCGCGGCTTCAAGCCCTCGCCGCGCACGCGCGAACCGGGCGACTACGTGATCGAGCGGGCGTTCGTGGAGAAGTGAGCGGGGGACTGCCGGGAATCGGGAATGGGGAGTCGGGAATCGGAAAGCGGAGCGCTGTCGCTTCGCTCTCGCCGGTCTCGTCGATCCGCTTTTCCGATTCCCCATTCCCGATTCCCCATTCCCGCAATTCAAAGAGACAACACATGAGCACCAGTCAAACGGCCGTAACGCTGATCGGCGCACCGACCGACATCGGTGCGGGCTACCGCGGCGCGCGCCTGGGACCCGAAGCGCTGCGCATCGCCGGACTCACCGAATCGCTGAGCGCGCTCGGCCTGGACGTCGCCGACCGCGGCAATCTGGAAGGCCCGCCCAATCCCTGGACCGAACCGGTCGACGGCTATCGTCATCTCGACGAGGTCGTGGTCTGGAACCAGCGGGTGATGGAGGCGGTAGGCAACGAACTGCGTGGCGGCCGCATGCCGATCCTGCTCGGCGGCGATCACTGCCTCGGCCTGGGTTCGATCACCGCGGTCGCCAATCACTGCCGCGAGCACGGCAAGAAGCTGCGGGTGATCTGGCTGGATGCGCACGCCGATTTCAACACCCACGACATCACTCCGACCGGCAACATGCACGGCATGCCGGTGGCGTGCCTGATCGGCCTGGGGCCGCAATCGCTGACCCACCTGGGCGGCTCGGCGCCGGCGATGCAGGTCGACGAGATGCGCCAGATCGGTACGCGCTCGGTCGATGCCGGCGAGAAGCAGTTGATCAAGCGCCACGGCCTGCCGGTGTACGACATGCGCAAGATCGGCGATATCGGCATCAAGAAGGTCATGGAGCAGGCGCTGGAAGGCGTGGACGACAACACCCACATCCATGTCAGCTTCGATGTCGACTTCCTCGATCCCAGCATCGCGCCCGGCGTGGGCACGGTGGTCTCGGGCGGGCCGAACTACCGCGAAGCGCAGCTGGCGATGGAGATGATCGCCGAGAGCGGGCGCATGGGTTCGCTGGACATCGTCGAACTCAATCCGATCCTCGATCGCGACAACGGCACCGCGCTGGTGGCGATCGACCTGGTCGAGAGTTTGTTCGGCAAGTCGACCTTGGTGCGGGAGTGAGGTAGGGCGGCTCGCGCCGGTCGACCTTGGTGCGCGAGTGGACTAGGCGGCTCGCGCCGGTGAGCGCTTGCGCCAATCGGGATCGTTTGCGCCGGCATGGATTGAAGATTGCATCGGCTGCGAGTCGAACCCCGGTTGGACCGCCCGCGCCGCTGCGAGGTTTTTTGTGGGAGGGGCTTTCAGCCCCGATGCTTTTCGCTCAGAAGCGGTGGACCCCGGGCAACCTGATCGAACAGCGTCGGGGCTGAAGCCCCTCCCACAAGAGACTTCGCGGCAACGCAGCGGCGAATTCATCGTAAGCACCGGCGATGTAGCGTCACCACCAACTGCCAACTGCCAACTGCCAACCGCCCCGCAAGTCCGAAGTTTTTTGTGGGAGGGGCTTTCAGCCCCCATGCTTTTCGCTCAGAAGCGGTGAATGCCGGGCAACCTGATCGAACAGCGTCGGGGCTGAAGCCCCTTCCCACAAGAGACTTCGCGGCCACGCAGCGGCGAATTCATCGTAAGCATCGGCGATGTAACGTCATCGCCAACCGCCAACCGCCAACCGCCAACCGCCAACCGCCAACCGCCAACCGCCAACCGCCAACTGCCAACTGCCAACTGCCAACTGCCAACTGCCCCGCAAGTCCGAAGTTTTTTGTGGGAGGGGCTTCAGCCCCGATGCTTTTCGCTCAGAAGCGGTGGACTCCGGGCAACCTGATCGAACAGCGTCGGGGCTGAAAGCCCCTCCCACAAAAGACCTCGCAGCGGCGCATTGGCTCGAAGCTGGCTGCGCCATCGGATAGGCAACTGGCGCTGAGCCAGAACGCCTGTGTCGGCCGGTGGCTGTTCAAATCGTATCGAACTAAAACCCGAACGTTCGTTCGTTTATCGCCCCCGCATCGGCGAGGCAATTGCTTGCCCGCACAAAGGTGCTGCGACGCGGCATGACGTGTGCAAATGGCGTGTTAAGTTCCGACGGACGATCCACATCCTCACACGCCAAGGCCGCAATCGTTCCCGTATTGCGTATCGAATCCAGGATGCGTCGCGCGCAGGGGAAGTGCGCGCGACGCCGACACCGGCCGCCGGCATCGCCTTGCCTCGCCCTTCGCACCGCCCAGCCGCACGCCGCACCGGTCCGCCATCGCCGCAACAGACATTGACGTCAGCCACGTTGCAACGAAACGCTTCAATACAAAGGGGGAAATCACATGATCGCTCGCCAGTCGAGTCGTAAAGCCTTGTCCTGGGCCATCGCATTGAGCCTGGCCTCGCTCGCCGCGAGCGCGCAGGCGCAACAGGCCGCCGCACCCGCGCAGGAAGAGGAAGCCAAGACCCTGGCCGGCCTCACCGTCACCGCGCAGAAGCGCGAGGAGGCGATGCAGGACGTGCCGATCTCGATCACCGCCTTGCCGCAGCAGTTGCTGCAGGACAGCGGCGTGCGCGACGTCAAGGACGTGCAGGTGCTGGTGCCCGGCCTGACCGTCAGCAGCACCCAGAGCGAAGTGCAGACCGTCGCGCGCATCCGCGGCATCGGCACGGTCGGCGACAACGCCGGCCTGGAATCCTCGGTCGGCGTGGTCATCGACGGCGTGTACCGTCCGCGCAACGGCGTGGGCTTCGGCGACCTGGGCGAGATCGAACGCATCGAAGTGCTCAAGGGCCCGCAGGGCACGGTGTTCGGCAAGAACACTTCGGCCGGCGTGATCAACGTGATCACCCGCCGCCCGACCTACGACACCACGGTCGAAGGCGAATTCACCGTCGGCAACTACGGCGCGCTCGGCGCGGCCGGGTCGCTCAACACCACCATCGGCGAAAACGCCGCGTTCCGCGTGTACGGCGCCAAGCGCAAGCGCGATGGGTTCACCGACGTCGAGGTCGGCCGCGGCCCGCGCGGCGAGCGCGAGGACGGCGACCAGAACTTCCACACCCTGCGCGGCCAGCTGTTGTTCGAGCCGACCGAAAACCTCGACATCAACCTGATCGCCGACTACACCAGCCGCGAAGAAAACTGCTGCGTCGGCCTGACCACGGTGCGCGGCCCGACCGCGGCGATCATCAACGGCCTGGTCGGCGGCGTCGGCGTGGCGCCGGTCGCCGATCCGTTCGCGCGCCGCGCCTGGAGCAACCGTCCGACCACCCAGGACATCAAGGACAAGGGCCTGTCGGCCGAGGTCAACTGGATCACGCCGTGGTTCAACGGCGCGACCCTGACCTCGATCACCGCCTCGCGCGAATGGCAGGCGATCAACGGCCTGGATTTCGACTTCACCAGCGCCGACATCATCTACCGCAATCCGGACCCGAACGAATCGTTCACCGGCTTCAAGCAGTTCAGCCAGGAATTCCGCCTGACCGGCTCGACCGAAAAAGTCGACTGGATGTTCGGCCTGTTCTATGCCGACGAAGACCTCAAGCGCAACGATTCCTACAGCATCGGCGCCGCCTACGAGCCGTATCTGTCGACCGCGGTGCTCGGCCAGATCGCCTCGCGCTTCCCGGCCGGCGTGGTCAACATGGCCAACGCCGCGACCTTCCTGTCGCAGGCCGCCGGCCGTCCGTTCGGCAGCAGCTTCGCGGGGCTCGGCGCGCTCGACCGCTACAAGCAGAACAGCAACAGCGTCGCCTTGTTCACCAACAACACCTGGCATGCGACCGACAAACTCGACCTGACCCTGGGCCTGCGCTACACCAAGGAAAACAAGGAACTCGATTCGGTCTACAGCAATCCCAACGGCGGCCTGGGCTGCGGCGCGGCGCTGAGCAATCCGACCCGGATCGGCCAGGCGCTGGCCGCGCGCGGCGTGCCGGTCGCGGCGCTCGGCGCGCTGGTGCCGCAGGTGGTCGGCTTCATGTGCCTGCCGTGGGCCAACACCCTGCACAACGGCCGGGTGACCAACCAGGAACGCGACGAGAAGGAATGGTCGGGCACGATCAAGGCCGCGTACCGCTGGAACGAGCACGTCATGGGCTACGCCTCGGCCGCGCGCGGCTACAAGGCCGGCGGCTTCAACCTCGATCGCGTGCAGTCGTCGAACGGTTTGTCGGCCGGCACCGCCGGCATCACCCCGGTCAACGACACCTCGTTCCCGGGCGAGTTCGTCGACAGCTACGAGCTGGGCGCCAAGACCACCTGGGCCGGCGGCAACCTGCTGCTCAACGCGACCTTGTTCCACCAGACCTACAGCGACTTCCAGCTCAACAGCTTCCTCGGCACCAGCTTCGTGGTGCGTTCGATTCCGGAAGTGGTGTCGCAAGGCATCGACACCGAAATCCTCTGGCAGCCCGGGATCAAGGGCCTAATGCTGCAGGGCGGCGTGATGTACGCCGACACCAAGTACGGCAACGATCCGCTGCCCGACGCGGACCTGGCCAAGTTGCCGGGCGCGCGCGCGAGCTTCGCGCCGTTGTGGTCGGCTTCGGCCTCGGTGACCTATCAATGGGATTTCGGTTCCAGCCTGATCGGCCGCGCCAACATCGGCGCCAAGTATTCCTCCGACTACAACACCGGCTCGGACCTGGACCCGGAGAAGGGCCAGGCGGCCTACACCGTGGTCAACGCGCGGGTCGGCATCGGCGCCAAGAACCGTCGCTGGATGGTCGAGGCCTGGGCCTTGAACCTGTTCGACGAGGAATACAAGCAGGTTGGTTTCGATGCGCCGCTGCAGACCGGTTCGTGGAACGCCTTCCTCGGCGCGCCGCGCACCTATGGCGTGACCTTGCGGATGATGTACTGATACGCGCGCTGGGGACGGCGCGATGCCGTCCCCGGACTCGCGCGATGTCGGACCGGTTCGCGTACGGTTCGCGGCGGCCCTGCATCGTTTGTCGACCGGCGCGCCGTCCTGGCGCGCTCGGCGCTTTGAGTTATCGAAGACGCCGCGAAGCGAGAGCGGCCTTTGCTTCATGTTGCAGGCACGGCATCCGCCGCATTTACCGCGGACGCGCGGGCGTGAGCTCGAATCGCTCCTGCGATGTCGGCCTGTCGCGCCGTCGTCTTGCGCGCGTGCTGCCGGCTCACGCCCGATCAGGGTTTCGGCGCGCCCGGATCACTGTGCGACTCGGGCCGAAATGCGCGTGCCCGCGTTAACAGGCAGCGGCGAAAACAGGCGCGAACTATCCCGAATCAAGACCGCTCCAGGCGGCGTGGCCGATCGGCTTGATCCGACGATTTGACAAGCCCCGCGCGTGTCGCCCAAATTCCGCGCAGGTTTCGTTTTTCGCCATGGATCAGGAGGATCGGATGGAAACCGAATCGAAGGCCGGCTGGCTGCTGACATGCATGACGGGTTGCGCCCTGGCCTGGGCCGGCGGCGCGTCGGCGCAGACGGCCGCAAACGCCGGTCCGAGTGCATTCGCGCCGCGCGACGACATGGCCCACGTCGCGTCGCTGGATACGGCCGCCGACTCGCTGAGCAAGGCATTGGGTGAGGGCAGGGCGCTGGTGGTGGTGCCGATGTTGTCGGACACCCGGGCCAGGCGCCGTATCGAAGGCGTCAGTCCGACCGCGCTGGAGGTGCTTTGGGAAAAAGTCGGCGACCCCAGGACGCAGTTCGGAATGAACCGCGACGCCGATCTGGTGCTCAAGCTCGATGAGGACTTCGCCGTATACGCGATCAAGCCGGGCACGTACCGGCTGGCGGCGTCGGGTTATTTCACCATCACCCACGAGAACAGCCGCGGCTACGGCCTGCTCAAGCAGATCGCCGACGACGGCGTGGGCATGGTGGTGCTGGAGGACCGCAAGGACTGGACCTGGGTCGACAACGGGCAGCGATGGGTGCCGCCGCAGACGATGCCGGGCGTGGTGGAAACCAGCTACTGCTCGCTGGTCGTCGCCGGCAGCAACAACTGCGTTTCATGGTCGAGCGAGCGGCACGTCGAGGACCGCGTGGTCGAGGACGGGCGCTGGGAGCGCGACAGCAAACGCGAAGAGATCGACGCGCTCGCGGCGATGCCGTCGATCTCGGCCAAGACCCCGTTCGCCACGGTCAAGATCGCGCCCGGCGAACTGCTGCTGCTCGACGCCTTCGTGCCGAGCAATTTCGCCGCCACCTACGACGAGAATGCCTGCGTGCGGCTGTCGGCCGACAAGGTCTCGTGCAGCATGAGTTCGATCAGCTACGACTTCCATCCGGTCTTGGCCGATCGCGTAAGCGCCCAGCTCGCGCGCCTGGACAACGACAAGCTCAAGCAACTGCTGGCGAAGATCCAGTACCGGCCCTATTCGATCGCGGCCGAGAGCGGCGCCGATAAAAATTCCGGAGTGAAGTACTACTACCTCATGACCGAGCAGCGTAAGCAGGCGCTCAAGAAGATGTTCGAGAACTGAGCCGCGCGCGCTCGCCGGCGCCATAGTCGCTCCGTGATCGTGAAGCCCTGAGCGCATGCCGCGTTCCAAACTGTAGGAGCGGCGCAAGCCGCGACCGCGCCACTGCGGCAACGTCGAATCCCCAGCCAGCAGTCCGCCTTCCAACACCGCGCCCTCCAACACCGCGCTTCCCGCTCCTTGCCGTCATCCCCGCGAAGGCGGGGATCCAGAGACTTCAGAGTCCTGCCACGGTAAAGCCCTGGATCCCCGCTTTCGCGGGAATGACGGCTTGGAAGTGTGCTGCAGCGATGAAGGTGCGGTCGTGAACCACGCGCCCCTTGCCCCTGGCCGTCATTCCGGCGCTTGAGCTGCGCTCACACCCGAGTCAGCGCCTCCAGCCAGCCACTACCGATGCCGAGGCCACCGGCCCTGAACCCGACCGGACGAGGGCCACCCCTCATCCCGACCACCCAGGCAAAGCCCGCCCCCCGTCGCCGGCTATCATGGGCGCCATGATCGAAGACACCTCCGACTCCGCCTTGCAGCGGCTCGCCCAGCAGATCGGCGAATCCGCCCGTCTCAACCACCACATGCTGGTCACCGCCGAGAGCTGCACCGGCGGCTGGATCGCCAAGACCCTGACCGACATCGCCGGTTCCTCGGCCTGGTTCGAATGCGGCCTGGTCGCCTACAGCTACGAGGCCAAGCAGGCACTGCTGAGCGTGCGCCCGCAGACCCTGGAGCAGTTCGGCGCGGTCAGCCGCGAGACCGTCATCGAAATGGTCTCCGGCGCGCTGGCCAATACCGGCGCCACCATCGCGGTCGCGGTGACCGGCATCGCCGGCCCCGGCGGCGGCACCGACGACAAGCCGGTGGGCACGGTCTGGATCGCGTGGAAACGCCGCAACGGCTACCCGCGCGCCGAGGTCTTCCATTTCGACGGCGACCGCGAGGCGGTACGCCGGCACAGCGTGGCCGCGGCGCTGCGCGGGATGCAGGCGCTGGCGGCCTGAGTTCCGGGGGCGGCGGGCGTGTCCGTCGTCGCCTGCAACGCGATGGCTGATCCATCCGCGCTCGCCGGGATCGGCCCGAGTCGAGGCCGAAGCTCATTCCAGCGAGCCGTCCGCACGCGTCCGCCCAACCTCAATCGAACTCGCGCCGCCAGACCTGTCCGACCAAGTCCTGCCCGAAGCTGTGGTGGCGCTCTTCCTCGGTCAGGACGAAGCCGCAGCGCTCATAGATCCTGCGCGCCGTGACCAGCACGTCGTTGGTCCACAGCATCATTCGCCGATAACCGGCCTCGCGCGCGAACTCGATGCAGGTCTCGACCAGGCGCCGGCCCAGGCCCAGCCCGCGCGCGCGCGGATCGATCAGCAGGCAGCGCAGCTGCGCGGCCTGCGGATCGTCCTGATTGCGCACCACGAACACGCAGCCGATCCGTTCGCCGTCGAGTTCGGCGATCCAGCAACGCTCACGGCGCGGATCGTGCTCGCTGGCGAAACGCGCGAACAAACCCGCCACCAGTGCCTCGAATTCTTCGTTCAGGCCGTACTCGTCGGCATACAGGCGGGCGTGGCGCTCGATCGCCCAGCCGATGTCGCCGATCCGGTGGGTGCGGACCAGCAACCGCTGCGCCGCGGGCAGGGCCGGCGGCGACAGCGCCCGTTCGGCCTCGCTGAGCGCCCGCAGCAGGCGTTCGCGTTCGAACGGCGGCAGCGCCGCGAGCAGATCGGCGGTGGCCTGGTGCGAAGTGCGATCGAGCCCGGCGAAGGTCGCGCGCCCGGCCTCGGTCAGGGTCAGGGCGAAACTGCGCCCGTCGTGCGCCGAACGGGTTTTCTCGACCAGCCCGGTGTTGACGAAGCCCTGCACGATGCGGCTCAGATACCCCGGGTCCAGCCCGAGCGCATCGCCGATGGTGCGGGCCGCGACCGGTTCGCGCTGGGCCAGTTCGAACAGCACCCGCCCCTGGGTCAGGGTGAACGGGCTGTCCAGCAGGCCTTCCTGCAGCACCCCGATCCGGCGGGTATAGAAACGATTGAAGGCGCGGACGGCGTCGACCTGGGCGGTCTGGATTTCGGTGGCCATGGCGGCATCGGCGATTGCGGTGGGCTCAGTCCGCAGCGTCGGTCAGTTGTTTGACTTAGTCAAACAAATTCCGGACGAGCGGCCTTGCCGGTCCGGTACGTTAGTAGTATTACTACTAACTTCGAACATGAGTAGTAATACTGCTAACCATGAACCTGACCGACACCCAGCAAGCCATCCTCGCGCTGATCGCCGAGCGGATCGACGCCGAAGGCCTCCCGCCGTCCCAGGCCGAGATCGCCAAGGCGTTCGGGTTCAAGGGCGTGCGCGCCGCGCAGTACCACCTCGACGCGCTCGAGACCGCCGGCGCGATCGAACGCATGCCGGGCCGCGCCCGCGGCATCCGGGTGCTGCAGCCGCCGCCGCAGGCCCAGCGCGAGCTGGGGCTGGCGTCGGCCAACGAGGACGCGATCCGCCTGCCGGTGCTGGGCCGGGTCGCGGCCGGCTCGCCGATCGGCTCGGGCGCCGGCGTGGAGCCGGACAACTACGTCCTGCTCGATCGCAACATGTTCTTCCCGTCGCCGGACTACCTGCTCAAGGTCAAGGGCGACTCGATGCGCGACGAAGGCATCTTCGACGGCGACCTGATCGGCGTGCATCGCACCCACGATGCGCGTTCGGGCCAGATCGTGGTCGCGCGCATCGACGACGAGATCACCGTCAAGCTGCTCAAGATCGGCAAGGACCGCATCCGCCTGCTGCCACGCAACCCCGACTACGCGCCGATCGAGGTCCAGCCGGATCAGGATTTCGCGATCGAGGGCCTGTACTGCGGCCTGGTCCGGCCCAATCGCTGAAATGGATCGCCGGATCATGGATCGCACGCACGTACAGCTCGACCGCTACGGATCGGTCCGCACCTGCGCGCCGATCCACGCCGTACAGGCGGCTTTGCAGGGATTGGCCGCCGCGGTGCTCGGGGCGGTTTCCGTGGCGCCGACAGGGGAAAATCCGACCCCGGCACAGGCCGTCGCCCGGCTTTCGCGACCCGCCGAGGCAGATAATTTGATTCCAGGCGCGACGGTCTCAACCTCTGCGATCCGCGTCCTCTAACTTCCCCTCACCACGACACGACTTAAGGAACACCACGATGGACGAGAACAAGAAGCGCGCCCTTACCGCCGCTCTGAGCCAGATCGACAAGCAGTTCGGCAAGGGCTCGGTGATGCGCATGGGCGACCGCGCGGTCGAGATCACCGAGGTCATCGGTACCGGCTCGCTGATGCTCGACATCGCGCTGGGCATCGGCGGCCTGCCCAAGGGCCGCGTGGTCGAGATCTACGGTCCGGAATCCTCGGGCAAGACCACCTTGACCCTGCAGGCCATCGCCGAATGCCAGAAGAAGGGCGGCACCGCCGCCTTCATCGACGCCGAGCACGCGCTCGACCCGATCTATGCCGCCAAGCTCGGCGTCAACGTCGACGACCTGCTGCTGTCGCAGCCCGACACCGGCGAACAGGCGCTGGAAATCGCCGACATGCTGGTGCGTTCGGCCGCGGTCGACATCGTCGTCATCGACTCGGTCGCCGCGCTGACCCCGAAGGCCGAAATCGAAGGCGAAATGGGCGACCAGCTGCCGGGCCTGCAGGCCCGTCTGATGAGCCAGGCGCTGCGCAAGCTGACCGGCAACATCAAGCGCTCGGGCACCCTGGTGGTGTTCATCAACCAGCTGCGCATGAAGATCGGCGTAATGATGCCGGGCCAGAGCCCGGAAGTGACCACCGGCGGCAACGCGCTCAAGTTCTACGCCTCGATCCGCCTGGACATCCGCCGCATCGGCGCGATCAAGAAGGGCGACGAGATCATCGGCAACCAGACCAAGATCAAGGTCGTCAAGAACAAGCTCGCCCCGCCGTTCAAGCAGGTCGTCACCGAAATCCTCTACGGCGAAGGCATCTCGCGCGAAGGCGAACTGATCGACATGGGCGTGGAAGCCAAGCTGGTCGAGAAGTCCGGCGCCTGGTACAGCTGCGGCGACGAGCGCATCGGCCAGGGCAAGGAAAACGCGCGCCAGTACCTCAAGGAAAACCCCGAGATGGCCGCTCGCCTGGAAGCGGCGTTGCGCGAGAAGTTCGTGCCCACCGACGCCCCGCGCGAAGAGGAAGTCAGCGAGGATTGACCTGCCGTAAGCGCCGACAGAAACCGCCTGTAGAGACCGATGAGTTCCGATCGGGACGAACGCAAGCGCCGCGACCGCGGCGCCGATGACACGACCGGGCCGGACGGCAAGCCGTCCGCCGGTCGTGCCGGCGAGCGTCTGGCCGAATTGCGGGCAAGGATGCGCGCGATCGAAGACGGGGCGATATCGGCATCGTCTTCGGCCGATGACGTCGTGGAGGACGGCCTCGTCGAGATTGCGTCTGGGCAGCCAGACCGGCTCGACCGCTCTGGAGCCAACGCCGCCAGTGATGGCGGCGGCTGGGTCCAGCGTCGGGAGCAGGATTCGGAACGTTCCGGAGCCTGGTCGGGCTCCGGCACCCAAGCCAGCCCACGGGCGCGCCCCGACCGGGGTGACGGTTCATCGGCCGAGCCAAAGCGACCCACGGCAGCCGATTTCGCCGACCATTTCTCCGAAAAGACACCCGCGACGGATACAGCCGACAGTCGCGACAGTGCCGACCCGCTCGCCGGCCCGAACAGCGATACGCTCCCCGACGTCGCCTACAGCCCGCTATTCGACGAAGGTCTAGGCCCGGCCCGACGCGAGCGCCGCCGTGTACGCCCCGAACAAACCCCGACCCAGCGCGCGCTCGGCCTGCTGACCCGCCGCGAGCATTCGCGCAAGGAACTGACCCGCAAGCTCACCTCGCGCGGCCTGGATCGCGAGGAGGTCGTGGCTGCCGTCGATCGGCTCGCCGATGCCGGCTGGCAGAATGACCACCGCTTCGCCGAAAGCCTGGTTCGCAGCCGGGCCGGCAACGGCTATGGCCCGGTGCATATCCGCGCCGAACTGAACATGCACGGCCTCGACAGCGAGGCCATCGCCCAGGCGCTGGCCGCCTACGAAGGAAATTGGCTGGAAAACGCCCGCGATTTGCTCCGGCGCCGCTTCGGCGAGGACTTCGCCAGCGACCCGGCGCTGCGCCGCAAGGCCGCCGACCTGCTGATGCGGCGCGGCTTCGACGGCGATACCGCGCGTAATGCGAATCGTTTTTGCGCCGAGGACTGAACGGACGGGCACTTTTACCGCATGGCCTTGCGCATAAGACCCCGGGGCCTGCTAGGCTACGCGGCTTTCGGGTCCCGGGTTGCCTGTTCCAGTCGATGCCCCCATCTGGTGGCATGGGTTCGGTCGAGCGCTCCGCTCCCGACCAGGCAAATCAATCCCAGGCATGAAGACCACCACTGAAATCCGCAGCGATTTCCTCGAGTTTTTTCGGGGCAAAGGCCACACCATCGTGCCGTCGGCACCGTTGGTGCCTGCCAACGACCCGACGTTGCTGTTCACCAACTCGGGCATGGTGCAGTTCAAGAACGTATTCCTCGGCAGCGAGAAGCCGGGCTACGTACGCGCGTCCGACGTGCAGCGCTGCTTGCGCGCCGGCGGCAAGCACAATGACCTCGACCAGGTCGGCTACACCGCGCGTCACCACACCTTCTTCGAAATGCTCGGCAACTGGTCGTTCGGCGACTACTTCAAGGACGACGCGATCGTCTGGGCCTGGGAGCTGCTGACCAAGGTCTGGGGTCTGGCGCCCGAGCGCCTGCTGGTCACGGTCTACCAGACCGACGACGAAGCCTTCGACATCTGGAACAAGAAGATCGGCGTGCCGGCCGAACGCATCGTTCGCATCGGCGACAACAAGGGCGCGCCGTTCGCTTCCGACAATTTCTGGCAGATGGCCGACACCGGCCCCTGCGGCCCGTGCACCGAGATCTTCTACGACCACGGCGATCACATCGCCGGCGGCCCGCCGGGTTCGCCCGACGAGGACGGCGATCGTTTCATCGAGATCTGGAACCTGGTGTTCATGCAGTTCGACCGCCAGCCCGACGGCACGCTGCTGCCGTTGCCGGCGCCGTGCGTCGACACCGGCATGGGCCTGGAGCGTCTGGCGGCGGTGCTGCAGGGCGTGCATGGCAACTACGAAATCGACCTGTTCCGCCACCTGATCGCCGCGGCGGCCAAGTACACCCACACCGACGACCTGGACAACAAATCGCTGCGCGTGATCGCCGATCACATCCGCGCGTGTTCGTTCCTGATCGTCGACGGCGTGCTGCCGTCGAACGACGGCCGCGGCTACGTGCTGCGCCGGATCATCCGCCGCGCACTGCGCCACGGCTGGATGCTCGGCCAGAAGGGCGTGTTCTTCCACAAGCTGGTGCCGGCGCTGGTCGAGGTGATGGGCGATGCCTATCCCGAGCTGACCGCCAAGCGCGAGTTCGTCGAAGCCGCGCTGGCCGCCGAAGAAGAGCGTTTCGCCGCGACCCTGGATTCGGGCATGCGCATCTTCGACGAGATCGCCGCGCGCTCGCAGGGCGTGATTGCCGGCGCCGACGCGTTCAAGCTCTACGACACCTACGGTTTTCCGGCCGACCTCACCGCCGACATCGCGCGCGAGCGCGGCCTGTCGGTCGACATGGCCGGTTTCGAAGTCGAGATGGAAGAGCAGCGACGCAGGGCGCGCGAAGCCGGCACGTTCGGCAACAAAACCTCGATGCCGGCCGAACTGGCCGCGCAGCTCGCCCCGACCGAATTCCTCGGCTACGACCGCCTGACCGACGGCGGCCTGCAAGTGCTCGCGCTGCTGCGCGACGGCGTGCCGGTCGAGGAGTTCCGGGTCGGCGACGAAGGCGTGGTGATCCTCGACCGCACCCCGTTCTACGCCGAAAGCGGCGGCCAGGTCGGCGACAGCGGCGAGCTCGACGAAGCCGGCACCCGCTTCGTGGTCGACGACACCCAGAAATTCGCCGGCCAGTTCCACGGCCACATCGGCAGGCTCACCGCCGGCACCCTCAAGCGCGGCGACCGCGTCCTGGGCGCCGTCGACGAAGCCCGCCGCAGCGCGACCGTGCTCAACCATTCGGCGACCCACCTGCTGCACGCGGCCCTGCGCCGCCTGCTCGGCGACCACGTGACCCAGAAGGGCTCGCTGGTCGCACCGGACCGCCTGCGTTTCGATTTCTCGCACTTCAACCCGCTGACCGACGCCGAGCTCGCCCAGATCGAGCGCCAGGTCAACGCCGACGTGCGGCGCAATTACGAAGCCGAAGTCCACCAGATGGGCATGCAAGAAGCCATCGACTTCGGCGCCATGGCGTTGTTCGGCGAGAAGTACGGCGACCGCGTGCGCGTGCTGCGCATGGGCGAGGCCTCGACCGAGTTGTGCGGCGGCACCCACGTGACCCGCACCGGCGACATCGGTCTGTTCAAGATCGTCGCCGAAAGCGGCGTCCAGGCCGGCGTGCGCCGGATCGAGGCGCTGACCGGGCAGGGCGCGCTGGACTATGTCACCCAGGAGGAGCAGTGCCTGGAGCAGGCCGCGCGCCTGCTGGGCGGCAATGCCGGCGACGTGGCCGACAAGCTGCGCGCGCTGCTGGACCGGCAGAAGAAGCTCGAGCGCGAGCTCGAGTCGATCAAGGCCAAGGCCGCCTCTGGCGCCGCCTCGGACCTGGCCGGCTCGGCGGCGGACATCGGCGGGGTCAAGCTGGTAGCGACCCGGCTGGAAGGATTTGATGCCAAGGCGTTGCGCGAGGCGGTGGATCGCCTCAAGCAGCAGCTTGGCGACGCGGTGATCGTGCTGGCGGGTGCCAGCGACGGTAAGGCGGCCCTGGTCGCCGGAGTGAACGGAAGCGCGGTTGGCAAGGTCAAAGCGGGAGAACTACTCGCGCATGTGGCCGGTCAGATCAATGGTAAAGGCGGCGGCCGTCCGGACATGGCGCAGGGCGGTGGCGATGACGGCCCGGCCCTGGTCCAGGCTCTTGCGGGCGTTGCGCAGTGGGTTGAGAGTAAGCTTGTGTGAATGGCGAACAGTGACTTCTATCGCTTGCGACCGGGTTTGACCGGTCGCTAAGATGGTTCACGTTTGTGTACAAATTGAAGCATTCTTCCTGATGGAAAAGAATGCCAACGCCGGTACTGCGGTCCCGGCTCGAGGAGGTTTTCAATGCTGATCCTGACGCGTCGCGTCGGCGAAACCCTGATGATCGGCGACTCGGTGACCGTCACCGTGCTCGGCGTCAAGGGCAACCAGGTGCGTATCGGTATTACCGCGCCCAAAGATGTCGCAGTCCATCGCGAAGAGATCTATCAGCGCATCCAGCGGGGTGAGGACGCGTCGGACGATTCTGGTAAAAACGCGGGCGGCTGATAAAAAAAGTTGGCCGCAAGCGTTGCTGTAAAACGGGTGAGCCGTTATGCTTCCCGCCCGCATTGCTTCATCGATGCGGAGAGTTGCCCGAGAGGCTGAAGGGGCTCCCCTGCTAAGGGAGTATAGGGTCAAAAGCTCTATCGAGGGTTCGAATCCCTCACTCTCCGCCAGTTGTAAAAGAAGCCGCCAACGGCGGCTTTTCTTTGCGGATTCGTCGAATTCGGTACCGACGGAAAAGCAAAAAAACGGTTTGAAAAATGTTGACGATGTGCGGTTTTATCGTCATAATTTTCCAACTAGGCGCCCGTAGCTCAGCTGGATAGAGCACCAGGCTACGAACTTGGGGGTCGGAGGTTCGAATCCTTCCGGGCGCGCCACTACAAAGAAACCCGGCAATCGAAAGATTGCCGGGTTTTTCTTTGCGTCGGATCCTTATCCAGGACAGCCCTTCTTTGTTTGCGCCGGGTTTCTCCGCGCCGGGTTTCTGTACGCATTCGCGGGATCCGCGCCTCGGCCGAGCCTCGCAGTTGCGGGATCTCAGCGATATCGCACGCGTGTTCATCCTCTGTCGTTCTCGTGCGTTCGCTGCGATGGTGACCGTTTGACCTCACTGCCTCGAACGTCTGTCGCAGTCGGGAATTCGCGGTCGCGGCTCGCGCCGCTCCTACAGTCGCCCCCTGTAGGAGCGGCGCGAGCCGCGACCGCGTGACCGCGCTGACGTCGGAAGCTCGCCGCGACAACGTGACCGCGCTGACGCCGAAAGCCCGTCGCAGCCGCGTCGGTTGACCCCGGCAAGATGCCGGATCGTCGTAGCGATGAATTCCTGGCCGCACTTCGCGCAACCTCACGGTCGCCCTTGTGGGAGCGGCGCAAGCCGCGACCGCGCTACAGCGGCTACATCGTAGGCCTGTCGCGGCAGGCGCCAGATGATCCCAGTCGCGGCATGGTTCGTCGCGATGGCTCGTCCGCGTTCAACGCGCACGCCAATTCCGCGGCCGCCTCATGCGGCCGCATACTCCGCAGCTTCGGCCTGCCAGGAAAACGCCGCCGCCATGAACGCGATCATCGCCATCCATCCGTACAAGGCCCACGGCATGTGGGTCTTCGACGACGCGGCCGTCGGCTTGAGCCAGGAGCCCTTCGTGTCCGGGGCCGACGACATCATCGAGCGCATGGCCGCGGCCATCGACAACGCCGCGGACGGCTTCACCTTGTTGTTCTCGCCGCAGCCATTTCCCGGTTTCCAGCTCGAACTGGACTGGCAGCGCGCCGATCTGAGCGGCAACTGGTATCGCTGCGAATCGATCGGCATGGAAGGCTGGCTGTGTCCGGCGTTGCTGCGCTATTTCGAGTCGCCGCCGCCGAAGTTGCATGCGCAGTTTCGCGCCAAGAGAGGCTGACGGAGGGGCGTGACCGGATTTGCGGCCGCGGACGCCGCGGCGGTGCGGTTGTGGTGATGCCTAACGTCTATCGCGGCTGAGGCCGACTGATTCCATCTGCATCGAATTTTCGTCGCAATCAAGAATTCGTGGCTGCAGCTTGCGTCGCTCCTGCAGTCGCCTTCTGTAGGAGCGGCGCGAGCCGCGACCGCGTGGTTGCGCTGACGTCGAAAGTCTGTGGCGGCTGCGGCTGGGCGATTCCAATGGTATCGAGCGTCCGTCGTAGTCGTGAGTTCGCGGTCGCAGCTTGCGCAGTTCCTACAGTCGCGTTATGCGGGAGCGTTGCAGGCGGCGATCGCAACGTTGCGGGCTCACTGCGCGATTGCGGCTCATCGCGTCTCGATGAACCGTAATCCCACGCCGGGTTCGGTCGCGATATAGCGCGGCGCGGCCGCGTCGTCGCCGAGTTTGTGGCGCAGTTTGCCGACCAGGATGCGCAGGTAATGGGTGTCCTCCTGATGGGTCGGGCCCCACAGTTCGCGCAGCAACTGCGGCTGGGTGACCACGCGGCCGGCGTGCTGGACCAGCATCGCCAGCAGCGCGTATTCCTTGCGCGCGAGCACGACCGGTTCGCCGTGCAGGTGGACTTCGCGCCGGGCCAGATCGATGCGCAACTGGCCGTCGTCGAACACCGGCAGGATTTCGCCCTGCGGGCCGTGCGCGCGTAGCAGGGCGCGTACGCGCGCCATCAGCTCCTGCACGCCGAAGGGTTTGGTCACGTAGTCGTTGGCGCCGCCGTCGAGCGCGGCGACCTTCTCGGCCTCGCTGGAACGCACGGTCAGCAGGATCACCGGCACGCTCGACCACTGGCGCAGCTCGCGCAACACATCGAAGCCGTCGCGATCGGGCAGGCCCAGGTCGAGGATCACCAGATCGGCGCCGCGCGTGGCCAGGCTCTCCAGGCCGCCGTTGCCGTGTTCGGCCAGCTCGACCGCGTAGCCCTGCGCGCGCAGGGCGATGTCGAGGAACTTGCGGATCTGCGGTTCGTCGTCGATCACCAACACGCGCGCGGGCGGCGTGGCGGCCGGTGGCTGTGGGTGCGTGGCGTGGTCTTCGATCATGAGGCGGGCGCCGCGACGGGTTCGATGGGCGGCAGGGTAATGCGGATCGTGGTGCCGCGGCGACCTTGTTCGTCGGCCAGGCCGGGCAGGGCGACCACGCTGCCGCCGTGGGCGCCGATCATGCCCTGGCAGATCGCCAGGCCCAGGCCGGTGCCCTGGCGGCCGCGATCGCCGCGCTCGACGCTGTAGAACATGTCGAAGATGCGCGCGCGTTCGTCCTCGGGAATGCCCGGGCCGCGGTCGCTGACGTCGATGCGCAGGACCTGCTCGGTGGCCGCGCCGGGCTCGGCGTCGACCCGGCGCGCGTCGATCACCACCGCCGCGTCGGGCGGCGAGAACTTCACCGCGTTCTCGAGCACGTTGAACAACGCCTGTTCGATCAGCGCCGGATGCACCCAGATCGGGCCGAGCCCGGCTTGCAGGCGCACGTCGAAGCGCGCGCGCGGCTCGTAGCGTTGCAGGCGGGTGACCGCCGAGCCGATCAGTTCGTCCACGCCGATCCAGTCGCGATTGAGCGCCAGCCCGCCGTGGCCGAGCCGGGTCATGTCGAGCAGGTTCTGGATGTAGCGATCCAGTCGCTCGCCTTCGATGCGGATGGTTTCCAGCAGGCTGTGGCGGTCCTCGCGCGGCATCGCCTCGGCGTAGTGATCCAGGCTGCTGGCCGCGCCGATGATCGAAGCCAGCGGCGAGCGCAGATCGTGCGAGACCGACGACAGCAGCGCCGAGCGCAGCCGCTCGGTCTCGCCGCTGACCCGCGAGTCTTCCAGGTCGGCGACCAGGCGCGTGCGCAGGATCGCCTGCGCGATATCGTCGGTCATCGCTTCGGCTAAGCGGCGTTGTTCCGCGCCCAATCGCGTCAACGAAGACGGAAAACGCAGGCCGACTACGCCGGCCGCCGGCGCATCGGCCGAGCTGTCGCCCTTGAGCGGCAACAGCCACCACTCCGATCCGGCCAGGGTGTCGGTGTAGCGGCCGGCGGACTGGCGATGCTTCAAGCTCCAGTCGGCGGCGGCGCGATCCTTGTCGCTCATCTCCGGCAACTGTTCGCCGCGCAGCGGCGCCGCGCCGATGTAGACGAAGGCTTCCACGCCGAGCGAACGCTTGAGCGCCTTGCGTCCGGCATGCACGACCTGGCCCACGTCGGCGGCGGTGGCCAGTTCGCGGCCGAGGGTTTGCAGTTCGGTCGCGTGCGCGTTGGACGCGCGCAGCGCCAGCACCTGCATGCGCAGCTTCGAGGCCAGGCGTCCGGCGACCAGCGCCGCGGCCAGGAACAGCAGCACCGTCGCCACGCCCTGGCGCGCGCCGATCAGCAAGGTGTAGCGCGGTTCGATGAAGAAGAAGTTGTAGGCCAGGAAGCACAGCACCGAGGCGATCACCGCCGCGGTCATGCGGGTGCGCGCGGCGACCACCACCACCGCGACGATGAAGATTAGCGACAGGTCGCCCAGGCCGATCCAGCGTTCGGCGACCCAGGCCAGCGCGGTGGCGAAGGTCGCGGCCACCACGGCCAGGCCCGCATCGCTGCGGGTCAGCAGGCCGCGCAGCCGGCCGCCGCTGTCGCGCAGCGAGCGGCGCGCACGCGCGCGCGCTTCCGGGGTGCTGACGATGGTGAGTTCGTAATGCGCGCCGCGCTGGATCAGTTGCTGGGTCAGCGTGCGGTTGACCATGCGCGCGAGCGGACGTTCGCGGGTGCGGCCGAGCACGATGGTCGACACGCCGGCGCGTTCGGCATGGTCGAGCAGGGCATCGACCACGCTATTGCCGTGCAGCACCACCGCTTCGCCGCCGAGCCGGCGTGCGAGCGCGAAGGCGCGGTCGAGTTCGGACTGGCGCGCTTCGGCCGGCGCGTCGCCGGCCTGGACCGTGACCACGATCCACGGCGAATCGCGGCGTTCGGCGATGCGGCGCGCGACCCGCACCAGGTATTCGGACTGGCCCAGGCCGTCGATCGCGACCAACACCGCGCGTCGCAGCGGCACCCCGGGCAGGCCGCGCGCGGTCTGCGCCTCGCGCAGATCGCTGTCGACGCGGTCGGCGGCGGTCTGCATCGCCAGTTCGCGCAGCGCGGTCAGGTTGGACGGCGAGAAGAACGCCTGCAGCGCATGCGCAGCTTGTTCGGGCACGTAGACCTTGCCCTGTTGCAGGCGTTCGATCAGCTCGCGCGGCGGCAGATCGACCAGCACGATATCGCGCAGGCGGTCGAACAGCGCATCGGGAACGGTCTCGCTGACCCGCACACCGGTGATGCGATGGATGACGTCGTTGAGGCTTTCCAGGTGCTGGATGTTGATCGTGGTGTAGACGTCGATGCCGGCGTCGAGCAGTTCGAGCACATCCTGCCAGCGCCGTTCGTGGCGGCTGCCCGGCGCGTTGCGGTGAGCGAGTTCGTCGACCAGGGCGACCTTGGGCTTGCGCGCCAGCAGCGCGTCGAGGTCCATTTCCTCGAGCGTGCGGTCCTGGTACTCCAGGCGTTTGCGCGGCAGCACGTCGAGGCCCTCGACCAGGGCGAGGGTTTCGGCGCGGCCGTGGGTTTCGACGATGCCGACCACCACGTCGATGCTGCGGCGCTGCAGTTCGCGGGCGCGGCCGAGCATGGTGTAGGTCTTGCCGACGCCGGGCGCGGCGCCCAGGAAGATGGTCAGGCGACCGGCGCCCTGGCGTTGCAGTTCGCCCATGAGGGCATCGGCTTGGGCGCTGCGGGGGTCGGTCATGGGGGAATTGTGCGCTGGGTGGGTGAGGGGTGTGTAGTGATGGGAGGTGGGGTTTTGGGCGGCGGCGGTTTTCGGTCGGGAGCTGAGTGTTGTTGCGCGGTATTTGGTTGTCGCTGTCCAGGCCGCGCAAGATGTTTTTTTTTGCCGTTGCCGTTGCTTTCAGTTTTAAGCCCGAAGCCGCGCAGTTCATCCAGCGCTGCGGAGCCCCTAAATCGCGTTAGCAAAAGCACACCCGGAGGGCGGCGCGCATGGATGCGCGCCGCGCGCCACCGGGACATGGATGTCCCGTGTGGCGCGTGCCTGCGTCGGCATCGCTCTTGCGGGCTCTTGATTCACAAAAAAGCGTTTTTCTTTGGTTACCTTTCTTTTGTCGCTTTAGACAAAAGAAAGTAACTCGGCCGCTTGCGGACGAAAGCCGTTGATCTTGCCTCTGGCTTCACAGGCTCTTAAAAGCTTCAAAGCTTTGAAGCTTTTGAAGCTGCAAGCAAGATCAAAAGCTTCCGCCACTAAAGCGGCGGGTAACTTTCTTTTGTCCAGAGCCACAAAAGTCCGCCTGGATTCCCTTCGGTCAAAAGTCACCAAAGAAAAAGGCGTTCCTGTTTCGAATCAAGAGCCGCGCGATCGGTGCTTGCGCAGGCATGCGCCACACGGGACATCCATGTCCCGGTGGCGCACGGCGTGCATCCTGCACGCCGCCCTCCGGGTGTGCTTTTGCTAACGCGAGTTCACGGCCTCGCAGTGCTGGATGAACTGCGTTGCTTCAGGCTCAAGCCAAAGCCAAAGCCAAAGCCAAAGCCACAGCCACAGCCACAGCCACAGCCAAAGGCGGAAGCGGAAGCCGGAACTATTGACGAAACCGAACGCGAACCTCGGTGACTACAACGGCAAAGCCCCGCATCGAAGCGGGGCCTGCCGAAACTCATCGAAACTCATCGCGCCGCATCCAACGCCAGATTGAGCTTGAGCACATTCACACGCTCCATGCCGAGCACACCGAACTGAGGCGCCTCGGTGTTGGCCGCGATCAAGGCCTCCACCTGGGCCACACTGAGACCGCGTGCCTTGGCCACGCGCGCGGCCTGGATCTGCGCCGCGCGCGGGGACAGGTGCGGGTCCAGGCCGCCGCCGGACTGGGTCGCCAGTTCGGCGGGCACGTCGGCGATGGCGATGCCTTCGCGCTGCGCGATCGCCGCGGTGTCCTCGGCGATGCGCTTGCGCAGGTCGGGATTGCTGCGCGCCTGATTGCTGCCGGACGCGGCGGTCGGGTCGTACTTGGCCGCCGACGGGCGCGGCTGGAAGTACCTGGCGTCGGCGAACGGTTGCGCGATCAGCTCCGAGCCAATCGGGTGGCCGTCGTATCGGATGATCGAACCGACGGCCTGTGCAGGAAATGCGAGGCGCCCCAGCGCGGTGCCGGCCAGGGAATAGAGCAGGCCGAAGCCGAGCAGGGAGATCGCGGCGAACAGCAGCGGAGCGCGCAGGGAAACGCGATCGTCGAGGGTGAGCGGTTGGGCGGTTTGGGTGGTCATTGGAATGTCCTGTTGGGGCGGTGCGGGCGGCTGGCCCTCACCCAACCCTCTCCCGCGAGCGGGAGAGGGCTTACTTGCGCGAGAGGGCTTAGAAAATCGCGACCAGCGCCATGTCGATCAGCTTGATCGCGACGAACGGCAGCAGCACGCCGCCCAGGCCGTAGACCAGCATGTTCCGGCGCAGCAGCGCGACCGCGGTGGCGGGCTTGAAGCGCACGCCGGCCAGGGCCAGCGGGATCAGCGCGGGGATGATCAGGGCGTTGAAGATCAACGCCGCGAGCACCGCGTTGCTCGGGCTCGACAAGTGCATGACGTTGAGCGCGGCCATCTGCGGGATCGCCGCGGCGAACAGCGCCGGCAGGATCGCGAAGTACTTCGACACGTCGTTGGCGAGCGAGAACGTGGTCAGCGCGCCGCGGGTGATCAGCTGTTGCTTGCCGACCTCGACCACCGCCAGCAGCTTGGCCGGATCGGAATCCAGATCGACCATGTTGCCGGCTTCCTTCGCCGCTTGCGTGCCCGAATTCATCGCCAGGCCGACGTCGGCCTGGGCCAGCGCCGGGGCGTCGTTGGTGCCGTCGCCGACCATCGCCACCAGGCGGCCGCCGGCCTGCTCGGCGCGAATGCGCGCGAGTTTGTCCTCGGGCCGCGCTTCGGCGATGTAGTCGTCGACGCCGGCTTCGGCCGCGATCGCCGCGGCGGTCAGCGGGTTGTCGCCGGTGATCATCACCGTGCGCACGCCCATCGCCCGCAACCGCGCGAAACGTTCCTTCACGCCATGCTTGACCACGTCCGACAACTCGACCACGCCGAGCACGTGGCGGCCCTCGGCCACCACCAGCGGAGTGGCGCCGTTGCGCGCGACCTGTTCGATGCGCGCATTGAGTTCGGGCAGCACCTCGCCGCCGAGCGCGCGCACGTACTGGCTGATCGCATCGCCCGCGCCCTTGCGGATCGCACGCGCGCCGCCGGGGTAATCGGCCGGCAGGTCGACGCCGGACATGCGCGTCTGCGCGGTGAACTGCAGATAGTCGGCGCGTTCGGGTTCCGGCGTCACGCTGTGTTGCTCGCGCGCCAGGCGCACGATCGACTTGCCTTCGGGCGTGGGATCGGCGAGCGAGGACAACAGCGCCGCATCGCGCAACTGCGAATGGTCGACGCCGGCGATCGGATGGAACGCGGTCGCCTGACGGTCGCCGAAGGTGATGGTGCCGGTCTTGTCCAGCAGCAGCACGTCGACGTCGCCGGCCACTTCCACCGCCTTGCCGGATTTCGCCAGCACGTTGGCCGACAGCGCGCGGTTCATGCCGGCGATGCCGATCGCCGGTAACAGGCCGCCGATGGTGGTCGGGATCAGGCAGACCAGCAGCGCGATCAGCAGCAGCGGATCGAGTTTGGCGCCGACGAAACCGGCGAACAGCGGCAAGGTCGCGACCACGATCAGGAAGGTCAGGGTCATCGCCGCGAGCAGCATGGTCAGGGCGATTTCGTTCGGCGTCTTCTGCCGGTTGGCGCCTTCGACCAGGGCGATCATGCGGTCGAGGAAGCTGTGGCCCGGTTCGGCGCTGACTTCGATCACGATCTCGTCGGACAACACCTTGGTGCCGCCGATCACGCCGGAGCGGTCGGTGCCGGCTTCGCGCAGCACCGGCGCGGATTCGCCGGTGACCGCCGATTCGTTGATCGTGGCCATGCCCTTGACGATTTCGCCGTCGGCCGGGATCAGCTCGTTGGCCGAGACGATCACCCGGTCGCCGGGCTTGAGCGTCGAGGCCGGCACCCGGGTTTCGTTCTTGCCGACCGTGTCGAGCTTGCGCGCGACCAGGTCGCGCCGCGCTGCGCGCAACGAAGCTGCCTGGCCGCGGCCGCGCGCTTCGGCGACCGCTTCGGCGAAGTTGGCGAACAACACCGTCACCAGCAGGATCACGGTGACCGCGATACCGAACGCGGCATTGCCGGGAACGAAGATCGTGATCAGTGCGGCCAGCACCGTGCCGAGCAGGACGATGGCCATGATAGGGCTGCGCAGGGCATGCCGCGGCGAGAGCTTGACGAAGGATTCGAGCATCGCCGCGCGCAGGCCGGCGGCGTCGAGGCCGGCCATTGCGGTGTTGCGGCGTTGTACACCGAGATGAGTTTGTTCGGTCACGTGGGCGTACCTCAGAGAGCGGGGCTGCTGAGCGCCGGCGCGGCGCTCGCAGACAGCGTCAGGTGATCGGCGATTGGGCCGAGCACCAGCGCGGGCATGAATTGCAGGACGGTCAGGATCACGATCACCGCGATCAAGGTCATGGCGAAGGTCGGGGTTTCGGCGTGCAGGGTGCCGGCGCTTTCCGGGGCGACGCGCTTGCGTGCGAGCAAGCCGGCGACCGCGAGTGGAATCAGCAGCGCCGGATAGCGGCCCAATGCGAGCACCGCGGCGCAGCTCAGGTTCCACCAGTAAGTCGCATCGCCAAGGCCTTCAAAACCCGAGCCGTTGTTGGCGAACGCCGAGGTGTACTCGTAGAACACCTGGCTGATGCCGTGGAAGCCGGGATTGGAATTGCCGGTGATCGAAGGAACGCCCAAGGTGATCGCGCTGAAGCCGAGCACCACCAGCGGTTGCAGCAGGATCAGCAACGCCAGCAGCCGCACCTCGGGCGCTTCGATCTTGCGGCCGAACAACTCCGGCGTGCGTCCGGTCATCAGCCCGGCCAGGAACACCGACAGCAGCAGATACACCAGGAACTGCTGCAGGCCGCAGCCGATGCCGCCCCAGATCGCGTTGATCAGCATGTTGACCATCGCCATCGCGCCGGTCAGCGGCGCCAGCGAATCGTGCATGCCGTTGACCGAGCCGTTGCTGCTCTGGGTGGTCAGCGCGGTCCACAGCGCGGTATCGCTGGCGCCGAAGCGGGTTTCCTTACCTTCCATCAACGCCGCGTCCGTGCGGGTGGACGAATACGCTTCCGAACCCACGGTCAGACCGGTCGACAGCACCGACATCAACAGCATGCTGCCGAACACCAGTGCGGTGAGTTTGCGCCGGCCGGTGAACGGGCCGACCATGAAGGTCACCGCGACCGGGATCAGGATCAGCGCCAGGGTTTCGAGCAGGTTCGCGAACGGCGTCGGATTTTCCAGCGGCACCGCGCTGTTCGGGCCGTACCAGCCGCCGCCGTTGGTGCCGAGCTGCTTGGCCGCGACCATGGCAGCGACAGGTCCCACGGGTATCTTCTGATCTTTCAGCCCGGCGCTCTGGTCGAGCGGCGAAACCGTTGCGGCGCCTTGCAAGGTCGAAGGCACGCCCTGCGAGGTCAGCAACACGGCCCACACCAGACACAGCGGCAGCATGAAGCGCAGCGTCGCGCGGGTGACATCGACCCAGTAGTTGCCCAGATCGCGCGGCGCGCCTTCGGCTTGAGCGCCGGCAGCGGCCACATGCGCGAGCGCCTGACGGCCGCCGAACAGACCGCGCAGGGTCGCGACCACGATCGCCAGGCCCATCATCGGCGTCACCACCTGCAGGCCGACGATGCCGACCATCTGCGACAGATAGCTCAGCTGCGCCTGGCCGGAGTAGTGCTGCTGATTGGTGTTGGTGAGGAACGACACCATCGTGTGCAGCGCGGTGTCCCAGCGCATGTTGGGAATGGCGTCTGGATTGAACGGCAGCCAGGCCTGGGTCATGAACAACACCCAGACCAATATCGCAAGCACGAGGTTGCTGAGCGCGAACGCCAGCGCGTAACCGCGCCAGCTCATGCCGCGCGCGGGATCGACGCCGAGCACGCGGTAGATCGCGCCTTCGATCGGCGCGAACACCGCGTCCAGGCGCGAACGATCGCCGCGCATGACCCGCGCCAGGTACAGGCCGAGCGGCCATCCCAGGCCGACGGCGAGCGCGAATACGAGAAAGATTTCGATCATGGTGAAGCACCGGGCGGTGAGAGATCCGCGGCGGCGCGTCCGGCGCCGTTACGGATCGCGCGGCGACGAGAGGATCGTCGCCGCGCTGGGGAAGTTGATGCGGATCGTTCCGTGGTCCGCGGTGCGGCTGCGCGGACTAGAAGTCCTCGGGACGCAGCACGACGTAGAGCAGGTAGGCGGCGGCCACCAGGACCGAGATCGCGCACACCAATGAAAGCCAGCCGGGCATGGTCGTTGCTCCTGTCAGAAGGACGCCTGCACGGCCGCTTCGATGCGCGAGCCGGCAAGCGAGTCGCCGAAGATCCGCTCGGCGTTGTGATCGGTGGCGTGCGCGCTCAGGCGCAGTTCGAACGGCGCTTTCACCGCCCAGATCGCGCTGAGCTGACCGTGGCTGTAGCTGCGGTCGTAGACGTCGTCGAGAAAATAGTGGCCGAGCGCGGCTTCGAAGCGCAGCGCGTCGTTGATCGGGAAGCGCGCGCCGATTTGCGAATAGATGCCGCGCTCCTTGCTGCCCAGCGCTTCGTTCGAATAACCCAGCGACAGCCAGTAGTTGTCGCGCCAGGTCACGGTGCCGTTGAGCTCGGTCCAGTTCAGATCGGTGGTCGTGGACGGATAGCGGTAATGCAGGACGTTGACGTCCAGCGCCCAGTCCTGGGCGATCTTGCCGGCCCAGCCGACGGTGAAATCGAGTTCGCTGCTGGCGTGGGTGTCCGGCGCGAACTCGACGTTCGAGCCCCAGATCGAGCCGTAGAAGCCGTTGTCGGCGGCGGCCTTGAAGCCGACCTGCACGGCCGGATCGCCCTGGGTTTGCGAGCTGCCGCGCCAGACGTAATCGCTGGTCAGCGCGGCCGAGCCGGTGAAGCTCGCGCCGGAGGATTCGGCCGCGTGCGCGCGGGTGCCCAGCGCGAGCAGGCCGATGCCGGCGCAGACCGCCAGGACCAGCGGAAGGGCGGCCTCGCGGCTGCGGAACAGGTGATGCGACGACGACATGTGAGGTATCCGGGAATGGGCAACGAGGCCGGTCTGGCCACGGCGTCATTCTCGGAACATGGGGCGTAAAGCCGCTATTTCGTGCGGGCGGTCACGGCGTAAATTTGTCGTAAACAATGGGCGTTGCGGCGTAAATCGCGGCGGCGAGGGCAACCCCGCTTTTTTGCCAGGTATCGCGCAGTTCATCCAGCGCTGCGAGGCATGTAGCTCGCGAGAACAACAGCACACCCGGAGGGCGGCGTGCAGGATGCACGCCGTGCGCCACCGGGACATGGATGTCCCGTGTGGCGCATGCCCGCGTCGGCAACGGCCTTGCGGGCACTTGATTCAAGAAAAAGCGTTTTTCTTTGGTTACCTTTTGACCGAAGGGAATCCAGACGGACTTTTGTCGCTTTAGACAAAAGAAAGTAACTCGGCCGCTTGCGGACGAAAGCCGTTGATCTTGCCTCTGGCTTCATAAGCTCTAGAGCTTCAAAACTTTGAAGCCTTTAGAGCAGCAAGCAGGATCAAAAGCTTCCGCCACTAAAGCGGCGGGTCACTTTCTTTTGTCTAGAGCGACAAAAGTCCGTCTGGATTCCCTTCGGTCAAAAGGTAACCAAAGAAAAACGCTTTTTTCTTGAATCAAGTGCCCGCAAGTGCGGAGCTTACGCGGGCACGCGCCACACGGGACATCCATGTCCCGGTGGCGCGCGACGCGCATCCCTGCGCGTCGCCCTCCGGGTGTGCTGTTGTTCTCGCGAGTTAGTCGCTTCGCAGCGCTGGATGAACTGCGTGGATTGGGGCAAAAGCCACATGGCCTACCTGTAGGAGCGGCGCAAGCCGCGACCGCGTTGTGGCCGATTGCGTCGTCACTGAGGGGTAGGCGTGATGTCGCGCTCGTTGCGGCGGTTCGCGTCGCGGTTGCGGTGTCGCGGTCGCGGCTTGCGCCGCTCCTACAGTGGGCTACGCACATGCTGTGGATCGTGGTGAATCGCAGCCGATGTAGGAGCGGCGTGAGCCGCGACCGCGTTGTCGCCGATCGCGTCGTTTCTGCGAGGTTGCCGCGATGTTGCGCTGGCTACGGCGGCTTGCGTCGTGGTCGCGGTGTCGCGGTCGCGGCTTGCGCCGCTCCTACAGGGAGATACGCGACATGCCGGGTATCGTGGTGGCGCGCAGGTGCATCCGCGCGGAAATCGGCGGCTCACGCCGTACGACAATCAATCGCGCAGCAACGCCTTCACCACCGCCTCGGGCTGTTTCATCCAGGCGAAATGATCGGCCCGCACGCCCAGGTCGTTCGTGCCCAGTTCGGTCGCCTCGACCTGCGCGCGCGGCAGTTTCGACAACAGGAAATCCTGCGAGGCGTGCGGTACCAGCCAGTCGTCGACCATGCGCACGACACGCAGATCGACCTCGACCTGGGCCATGCCGGCTTCCATGTCGGCGTCGATGCCGGGCGCGGCGTAGCGACCGCTTAAGGCGGTGCGGGCCCAGTCGGCGATCAGGCTGCGCGCTTCGTTGCCGCCGAAGCCGATGCGGCGGCCGGGCAGGGTGCCGTTGACCTGCGACAGCCACGGCAGGAAGCGGTAGATCATCGGCATCGCCAGACGCCGCGGCATGGGCCAGGTCGGCCAATACGGCGCGCCGCTGGCGGTCAGCCACAGGCGGGTCGGGATCGCCGGATCATTCTGCAGCTTCGCCAGCCCGAGCCGCATGCAGGCCATCTGTCCGCCGAGGCTGTGTCCGCCGATGATGCGCGGGACGCCGGGCAGCGCGCGCGCGACCGCCGCGTCGCTGACCGGCAAATCGTCCAGCAGCAAGCTGCGGTAACCCCAGTCGCTCTTGCGGCTCGCGCGCTGGTTGCTGCTGCCGTTGCCGCGCCATTCGTGGACGAACACGGCGATGCCGCGCGCCGCCAGCGCGTGCGCGAACGGCAGGTAGTGGCGCGCAGCGACGCCGAGCGCGGGCAGCCACAGCAGGCTGGCGCCGGGACGCGGCGGGATCGAGGCGATCAGCGACCAGCGATGGCCGTCGGCGGCGCGCAGCGAGCGTTCTTCGGCGACGGTCGACTCAAGCACGCGGCGCGGCTGCGAAATGATCGAGCACCAGCACCTCGCTGCGGCCGGGGCGATAGCCCAGGCGCAGCGCGCTATGCACATAGTCGGCCGCGGCGACGCAGCTGTCGGCGAGCGTGCGGCTCAGGCACAGGTTCGCGGCCACCGCCGAGGCCAGGGTGCAGCCGGTGCCGTGGGCGTCGAGTTGCAGGCGTGGATGCGCGATCTCGCGCACTTCGCCGGGCGTGGCGAACAGATCGACCACGTCGCCGCTGCCTGGCAGATGTCCGCCCTTGAGCAGCACCGAGCGTGCGCCGAGCGCGAACAAACCCTCGAGCGCGCCGTGCATGGCGTCGCGATCGGCGATGGCGCGGCCGAGCAGCAGCTCGGCTTCGGGCAGGTTCGGCGTGATCACGCTGGCCAGCGGCAGCAGCCGCGTGCGCAACGCGTCCAGCGCGGAGGGTTCCAGCAGGCGCGCGCCGGAGGTCGCGACCATCACCGGGTCGAGCACGATATGCGCGGGCCGGTAGTGCTCCAGCGCATCGGCCACCGCGGCGATCACTTCGGCCGTGGCGAGCATGCCCAGCTTGACCGCGCCGATTTCGAAGTCGTCGAAACACGCGTCGATCTGCGCGCGTAGGAAGCCGGTATCGGGCACATGCACCGCGCTGACCCCGCGGGTGTTCTGCGCGGTCAGCGCCGCGAACGCGCTGAGCCCATGCACGCGATGCGCGGCGAAGGTCTTCAGGTCGGCCTGGACGCCGGCGCCGCCGCCGGAATCGGAGCCGGCGATGGTGAGGGCGGAAGCCGTGGGGATATGGTTCATCGGACAAGCCTAACCAAAACGTGCCTGGAGGGAAGCCTGGGCTTCTTGCAGGGGCGGCTCGCTGTCCGGGTCGGCCGGCGCATAGACAACCGCGGCCTCGCCGAACGCCAGCTCCGCGGCATCGCGAACCAGACCGGGATACGACAACCAATACTGTCGTCGGACCCGGTCCTTCATGTAGTCCACGCCGTACTCATCGCGGTAGTAGCGCACCATCGCGGCCGGTAGCCGGGCCTTGTCGTTGATCAGCAACTCGCGCCGGTGCTTGCACATCAACAGTCGAAACGCTTTGCGGGTGTTGACGTCGAATCGCGCGAGCTCGGACACCACTTCGTCGAACTGGTCGGGATCGGAGAAGTCGTTGCGCTTCGGGAACAGCGTGCGCATCGTCGAGCGGACGATATCGGCACTGAGCGGTTCAAGATCCTTGCGAGTTCTGGCCGGCAGGTGTTTCATCGGTGCATCCCGGGCGACGGTCGAGGCCGCAGTCGATACGCTGCGGTCGTCGTCCAATAGTCTTATGCGTGAGGCGCGGGCGACGCGCGCCAGCGCGAACGGCCCAGCGCGAACGCGCGCCACAGCAGGAACAAGCCCAGCAGCACCAGGCCCGGATCGATCAGGAAGAACGACAGCAGGCGCCCGTCCCAGACCCGCGAGGTCTGCCAGCTGCCGGCCGACTTGGGATGCAGGCGCGCGACCATGTGGGCCTGGATGCCGGCGAATTCCGGGACCGCGCGGGTGATCTGCGCCCGGAAACGGTACTCGCCGGGCGGTACGCCGAAGCGGTCGAACTCGCGGCTGATTTCGTCGCTGCCCACACCCGACAGGCCGAAGGTTTCGGTGTCGCCCTGGGCCACGATCGTCCCGCTGTCGGCCTGGCTCAGCGACCAGCGCACCGGGATGGACACGCCGCTTGGAATGCGCTTGCCCTGGGCGTCGTAGCCGCCGTCGCCGAGCAGGTCGCGCAGGTGATCCATGCCGCGCGCATCGGGGTACAAGGACAGTTGCAAGCGATAGCGGTCGGGCGCGCGGATGCGGATGCGCTGGTCGACGCCGCCGCCGGACGACACCGCGATCGGCGCATCCAGCGGCGGCGCGCTGATGCCATCGGCCCACTGGTCGAACCCGATCCGCGCCAGCACCACAACCACCAGGGTGACCAGCGCGAATCGGTTGTCGCGAACGAACTGCTTGAGCATGGCGACCGGGTTACAGCACTTCCGACGCGTAGTCGGCCAGACGCGAACGCTCGCCGCGGCGCAGGGTCACGTGCGCGCTGTGCGCCCAGCCCTTGAAGCGATCCACCGCATAGGTCAGGCCCGACGTCGTCTCGGTCAGATACGGCGTATCGATCTGCTCGACGTTGCCCAGACAGACGATCTTGGTGCCGGGACCGGCGCGGGTGATCAACGTCTTCATCTGTTTCGGCGTCAGGTTCTGCGCCTCGTCCAGAATCAGCCAGCGGCTCAGGAAGGTGCGCCCGCGCATGAAGTTCATCGAGCGGATCTTGATGCGCGAAGCGAGCAGGTCGTTGGTCGCCGCGCGACCCCAGGCGCCGCCGTCCTGGTTGTGGGTCAGCACTTCCAGGTTGTCGGTGAGCGCGCCCATCCACGGGGTCATCTTTTCTTCTTCGGTGCCGGGCAGGAAACCGATGTCCTCGCCGACGCTGACCGTGGCGCGGGTCATGATGATCTCGCGATAGCGCTGCTGATCCATGGTCTGCGCCAGGCCCGCGGCGAGCGCGAGCAGGGTCTTGCCGGTGCCGGCGGTGCCCAGCAAGGTGACGAAGTCGATCTCCGGGTCCATCAGCGCGTTGAGGGCGAAGTTCTGCTCGCGATTGCGCGCGATGATGCCCCACACCGCATGCTGGTTATGGCGGAAGTCGTCGACGATCTGCAGGGTGACGCGTTCTTCGCCGACCTTGGTGACCTTGAGCTCGGATTCCGAATCGCCGGGCAGGTACAGGAACTGGTTCGGGTACCAGTCGTCGTCTTCGGTGCGGGCGATTTCGTAGTAGGTGCGGCCCTTCTCGGTCCACGACTTGAGGTCCTTGCCGTGCAGGGTCCAGAAATCGTCCGGCAGCGCCGTCGCGCCGGTGTAGAGCAGGCTGAAATCGTCGAGCGCGCGGTCGTTCTCGTAGTCTTCCGACACGATCCCGGCGATCGAGGCCTTGATCCGCAGGTTGATGTCCTTGGACACGAACACCACCGGCACGCCGGGTTCCTGTTCCTGCAGCGCCAGGATCGCGCCGAGGATCTGGTTGTCCGGGATCACCGCGCTGAAGCGCTTGCCCGCGTCGAAGGAGTTGGTCTGGAAACGCAGCTTGCCGATGCTCTGCGCGCCGCGCAGCTGCAAGCCCTGCGGGCGGTTGAGGGTGATGCCGGTGCTGATCTTGTCGGTGCCTTCGATCTGGATCAGCTCGTTGAGGAAGCGGCTGACCTGACGGGCGTTGCGGCTGGCTTCGGAGGTGCCTTTCTTGCCGTTGTCGAGTTCTTCGATGACCTGCATCGGCAGGTAGACGTCGTGTTCCTGGAACTTGAACAGCGCGGTCGGGTCGTGCATGAGCACATTGGTGTCGAGCACGTAGATCCGCTTGCTTCTGGTCATTGAGAAGTCTCGTCTCGGATGGGGGTGACGTCGTTACGTTGCGGCGGAAACACAGGAGCGGGCAAGCCGTGCGCGCGCGCTGTCGAAGGACGCGATCGCGCACGACTCGATTGTGGGCAACGGGACGGTGAAGTCCCTGTGGGCGAGGTCCGCATGAGCGAGGTCGCCAGGAGCGGCATCCGCACCGGCGCAACCGGCGGTTGCGCGAAACGCAGCCACCGCAGCGCCGCCGTGGCCCGCGGGGCGGGACGGCGAGGGGACAGGGCGGGTGGGCGCCTCACTGAGCGGCGGAATCCTTGAGGGCGTCGAGAACGGCTTGGGCATGCCCGGCGACTTTCACCGGGCGCCATGACTGCACGATGACGCCCTTGGGGTCGATCAGGAAGGTGCTGCGCTCGATGCCGATGTACTTGCGGCCGTATAGGCTCTTTTCCTTGATCACGCCGAAGGCGTTGCACAGCGTTTCGTCCTTGTCGCTGACGAGCTCGAACTTGAAGCCCTGCTTGGCGCAGAAGTTCTGGTGCGACTTGATCGAATCGCGCGATACGCCCAGCACCGTCGCCCCGAGCTTCTTGAACTTGGGCAGCAGCGCATTGAAGTCCAGGCCCTCGGTGGTGCAGCCGGGCGTGCTGTCCTTCGGGTAGAAGTACAGCACCAGCCACTGGCCGGCGTAATCCTTCAGCGCCACCGTCTCGCCGCTGGACAGCGCCAGGGTGAGCGCGGGCGCTTTCTTGCCGTATGCGTGATCGCCGGTATCGAGCATGGTCAGAACTTCATCGGGTCCATGATGGCGTCCAGGTTCAGATGGTCGCAGAACTCGAGGAAGTCGTCGCGCAGCGCGGCGATGTGCATGCTCGAGGGGACGCCGATCGTGATCTGGGCGGAGAACATATCCGCGCCGGTCTGCATCGCGCGGTAGCGCGAGCAGTGCAGGCTTTCGATGGTGATGCCCTGGCGGTCGAAGAAGTCGGCCAGCTGGAACAAGATGCCGGGCTTGTCGGCGGCGACGACTTCGACGATGTAGGGCAGCAGGCTGGATTGCACCTGCTTGGCGCCGGTGCGGTACCACACCAGCTTGAGCCCTTCCTCGCGCTCCAGGCGCGTGAGCATGGCTTCGAGCTTGGCGACCGCGTCCCAGGAGCCGACCGCCAGCGCGGTCACCGAGACGTCGCGGCCGACCGTGGACAGGCGCGCATCGACCAGATTGCAGCCCGAGTCGGCGATCCGGCGGGTCACCGACAACAGCGGCGACTCCGGATGCGTCGTATAGGCGTTGATCAGGAGGTGGTTTTCATTCGGCGACGGCCGGGAAGCGGAATCGGTCAAGGCGGCGCCTGCAAGGGGAGCGTAATGCTCGGAAATGAACGGCGGCCCGGGCCCGGGCCGCGCTGTGAGTCAGCATACTTGCCCGCGCTTTCGGGCCGCAAGTAACATCGTCCCCTGCGTATAGGCGGCAAAGCGCGTTTCCGTGTCCCGCCGCCCGCTTTAGAATTCCCGGGTTCGACGTTCCGCGATCCACCCAGAGATCCCGACCAGCACCTCCCGCAAGCGTTCCACAGGTTCCACGTTCCCTCTCGGCCACGACCGCTCCGCAACCGCTGCGGCGGCGACTTCTCACTCAATAGGTCTTCACTTGCGACTTTCCGGCAGCATCACCGCGCTGGCGACGCCATTCACCGCGTCCGGCGAACTCGATCTGGACGCCTGGCGCACATTGCTGGCGCAACAGCTGGAAGGCGGCACCCAGGCGGTCGTGGTGGCCGGTTCCACCGGCGAAGCCGCGGCGCTGTACGACGCCGAATACGACACCTTGCTGCGCAGCGCGGTCGAACTGATCGCCGGCAAGATCCCGGTGCTGGCCGGCACCGGCCTGTCGAATACCGCCAAAACCATCGAACTGACCCGCCGCGTGGCCGCCTTGGGCGCCGACGCGGCGCTGGTCGTGACCCCGCCCTACGTCCGCCCGACCCAGGCCGGCCTGATCGCGCATTACCAGGCGATCGCCGACGACGGCGCGCTGCCGCTGGTGCTGTACAACGTGCCCGGCCGCACCGGCGGCGACCTGTTGCCCGAGACGGTGGCGCAACTGGCCGCGCATCCGCGCATCCATGGCATCAAGGAAGCGGTATCCGAACCCGAGCGCATGAACGCGCTGCTGGCGCTGAAGGCCGAGGGTTTTTCGGTGCTCAGCGGCGACGACCCGACCGCCTGCCGGGCCATGCTGGCTGGCGCCGACGGCATCGTCTCAGTCGGGTCCAACGTGCTGCCGGGCGCATTTCGCCGCCTGGCCGACCTCGCCCGCGGCGGACGCCGCGCCGAGGCCGAGGCCTGGGACGCGCGCCTGCGCCCGGCCTACGATTTTCTCGCCCTGGAACCCAACCCGATCCCGGTCAAGGCGCTGCTCGCCGCGCAGGGGCTGGGCCATGGCCTGCGCCTGCCGTTGCAGTCGCTGTCGGCGCCCCACCATGAAGCCGCGCGGCATGCCGCCGGCCTGATTGTCGAACTCGAACACCTCTGCCGCGATACGCTCGCGGCCTGAACCCCTGCAGGAGATGCTCATGCGTTCCAACGTTACCCTGTCCCGTGCGGTTGTCGCCGGTCTGCTGTTGGCCGTGGTCGCCACGTCGGGCTGCAGCTGGTTCCGCAAGGGCAATAAGCTGTATGCCGAAACCCCGGAAAACCGTCCGCTGGAAGTCCCGCCCGACCTCGACCAGCCGCGCACCGACGGCGCCATGGCCGTGCCGGCCGGCGGTTCGGTGACCGCTTCGGGCCTGGCCGCGTCGCGTCCGACCCAGGCCGCTCCGGGCACCCCGGCGTCCTCGGCCAACGGCTTCACCGTCAGCGGCAACCGCGACGACGTGTTCACCAAGGTCGGCGACGCGCTGGGCAAGGTCGAAGGCCTGACCATCGCCAGCCGCGCGCAGTTGCTCGGCGCCTACGACGTCAATTACGAAGGCGGCAACTTCCTGGTCCGGATCAGCACCTCCGAAGCCGGCGCCTACGTGTCGGCGGTCGATCCGCGCGGCCTGCCGGCCACCGGCCCCGCGCCGGCCAAGCTGATCGCCAGCCTCAAGGGCACGCTCGGCGGGCGTTGATCGGTCTGGCGCGACCGGTTTCGATCGGCTGTCGCGGGTGAAAACGGGCGCTTCGGCGCCCGTTTTCGTTTCCGGGATGCGCGCAATGACCTGAGCGGATCGAAAAGCGTCGGGCCTGAAGGCCCTCCCACGAGGGGCCGTGGCGCTCGCGGGCGCTCAGGGGGCGAGGGATGCAACTCGACGCCCGTTGCGTTTCCGGTTGGATCGATGTGTGCAATGGCCTGGGCGGATCGAAAAGCGTCGGGCCTGAAGGCCCTCCCACAAAAGGGGCCGTGGCGCTCGCGGGCGCTCAGGGGGCGAGGGATGGCAACTCGACGCCCGTTGCGTTTCCGGTTGGATCGATGCGTGTAATGACCTAGGCGGATCGAAAGGCGTCGGGCCTGAAGGCCCTCCCACAAAAGTTTCCGTGGCGCTTGGCAGTCCACCAACGGCTGCGCAGGCTTGCTGTTGTGGGAGGGCCTTCAGGCCCGACGCTTTCCGCTCAGGTCGCGACTTGGCCCGCCGCGCTCAGTTCGACGCCAGCCGCGCCATCCCTTCGTTCAACATCAGCCGAGTCGCCGCCGCGCGTTGTTGCAGCGGGGAGTCCGCGAGTGCATCGAGCAGCCACCCGAACGAGCGGCACCGCGCCTGGCGTCCGGCCTCGTCGCCGCCGTCGGCGTTCAGGCCGGCGGCGAAGCCGTCGTGCAGCAGCATCGCCTTGGTCCCGGCGGATTTGAGCGTTTGCCTGGCCGCGGCGGCGTCGTAAGCCTGACGCGGGTTCTGCAACCCGGTCGTGGCGATATTGATCAGGGCGCCGCTGAAGCGTTGCCGGCTCTCCGGCGCCAGGCTCTGTGCCGCCGCCATCAGCGCCGGTCCGCTGCGATCGGCCTGCGGGTCGAACAGGCCGCACAGCGTGCTCGCGTCGCGCGGCGTGCGCGAGGCCTGATGCAGGGCCTGGAACAAGTCGTCGATCGCGCCGTCGGGCGCACGCATGAGGGTGTCGTTGGCGCTGGCGACGATCGCGGCCGGGTCGAGCTGGGACAGGTCCAACTGTGACAGATCCAGTTGCGACAGATCGAAACCGCGCTGCTGAGCGCCGGTCGCGGCCGGGGTCAGGCACAGGGTCAACAGCAGGCCGAAGGGCAGAAGTTTGGACATGGGACGGCGGCCGGAGAGAGTTTCCGGCCGAGTCTAGGTGCGCGCGGATGAACCTTTCCGCGCCGCTCGCCGCCGCGTGGGGGATATGCGCGGAACTTTCGCGCGGCGTGGGTCGGCCGGGCTCCAGCATGGATGCTCGGCGTCGCGCGCACGATCGAGCGCTGTCGTGCCTACCGGTGCGCGAGCCGCTACGGCTTGATCGTTAGCGGTATCGATGCCCGTCGTTTCGGGCCGACGGGTGCGCGAGGTCCGCCAGATCGGGCCGCGGCGACGCGCCGAGGCGGACTCAGCGCTCGATCAGGTCGATCTTGCCGGTCTTGCCTTCCCAGTCCTTGGCGTCGGGCAGGGCGTCCTTGCGCGTGGTGATCACCGGCCAGGCCTTGGCCAGTTCGGCGTTGAGCGCGACGAAGCTTTCCTGCCCGGCCGGGACGTCGTCCTCGGGGTAGATCGCGTTGATCGGGCATTCGGGCTCGCACAGGGTGCAGTCGATGCATTCGTCCGGATCGATCACCAGGAAGTTCGGGCCTTCGTGGAAACAGTCGACCGGGCACACCTCGACGCAATCGGTGTACTTGCACTTGATGCAGTTCTCGGTGACGACGAAGGGCATTGGCTGGGTCCTGGAGGTGGTCCGGTACGAAACAGGCCGGGCGGGCGATAGTGTAGCCATACGCATCGTCGCGACCCAAGACGAAGCTTGGCCTCTGCGACGCGGGTAACGGCGAAAACGGAACCGGCGCAACCGCCATTGCCATCCGTGACAGGCCGGCGACAGCGCCCGCGGCGCGGCGCGGACAAGAAAAAGCCCGCGGTTGCGCGGGCTCTTTCATGCGACGGATCGCGTGTTTGGCGCTCCCTACGGGATTCGAACCCGTGTTTTAGCCTTGAGAGGGCCACGTCCTGGGCCTCTAGACGAAGGGAGCAAGTTGTACGACTCTGTCCGATTGAAAGACCCTGGACGGGGCCTGGACAGACCGCTCAAGCTCTCAACTCGACGCGGCCTGCTAGTATATGCGCCGCCGTTGCGCTGGGCAACGGCTGTATTCACGAACTCATAAGGCGGCACGCCCGCTCGATGCAATCCGATAACCTTTCTTCCATCCAAACCTCGCTGCGGGTCATTCCGCGCGACCAGCACAATGTCTCGCGCAAGGAGATCAGCCCCAACGCGTTACGGGTGCTGTACCGGCTGCGCGACAGCGGCTTCGGCGCCTATCTGGTCGGCGGCGCGGTGCGCGACATCCTGGTCGGCGGCCATCCCAAGGACTTCGACGTCGCCACCGACGCCACCCCCGAGCAGGTCAAGGGGCTGTTCCGCAACTGCCGCCTGATCGGCCGGCGCTTCCGCCTGGCCCATGTGGTCTACGGTCGCGAAATCATCGAGGTGGCCACGTTCCGCGCCAATATCGACGACGGCAGCGGCGACCGCGAGACCGACACCGGCGGCCGCCTGGTCCGCGACAACGTCTACGGCAGCATCGAGGACGACGCGGTCCGCCGCGACTTCACCGCCAACGCGCTGTATTACGCGGTCGAGGATTTCTCGGTGCGCGACTACGTCGGCGGCTTCGAGGACGTGCAGAACCGGCTGATGCGGCTGATCGGCGATCCGGTCACCCGCTACCGCGAGGACCCGGTGCGCATGCTGCGCGCGGTGCGCCTGGCGGCCAAGCTCGATTTCGAGATCGAAGCGGCCACCGCCGCGCCGATCCCGCAATTGGCGCCGTTGCTCGCCGAAGCCGCGCCGGCGCGATTGTTCGAGGAATGCCTGAAGCTGTTCCTGTCCGGGCATGCGGTGCAGAGCTTCCTCGGCCTGGAACGCTACGGCCTGCTCGGCGCCTTGTTGCCCGAAAGCGCCAAGGCGCTCAAGTCCAATCGCAGCGGCGCGCTGCGCCGGATGCTGCTGGAAGGGCTCAAGGGCACCGACACGCGCGTGGCCAACGACGAGCCGGTGTCGCCGGCGTTCCTGTTCGCGCTGCTGCTGTGGCCGGCGTATTGCCGCGAGCTCATGAGCCTGCAGGCGCAGGGCACGCACACGGTCGAGGCGCAGCGTCGCGCCGCCGACCGGGTCACCTTGCACCAGTTGTCGATGATCGCGCTGCCGCGCCGGTTCTCGCTGCCGATGCAGGAAATCTGGCTGCTGCAGTCGCGGTTCCAGCAGCGCCAGCGCAAGCGGGTGATGCGGCTGCTGTCGCACCCGCGTTTCCGCGCTGCGTTCGATTTCCTGTGCCTGCGCACGGCGGCGTCGGAAGAGCACATGGCCGATGTCGAATTCTGGTTCGAGGCGCAGCAGCATCCCGACGCGATCGCCCATCAGGAAGCGAACCTGCATTCGGAAGACGGCGAGGAGGGCGGCGACGAACGCGCGCCGCGCAAGCGCCGTCGCCGTCGTCGCGGCGCGCCGGTGGCCGAGGGTTGAGGCACAACCAGCGCAGTTGAAGAACGAATGACGGGTCTGCGTCCGCGACGCAGGCCCGACTGGTTTTTCTCGATCCCGTGGTCGTTCGCTCGCAACGTCGAGGGACATGCGGATGTCAGCGAATGCGGATCGCCGCGCGCATCCTCAGCAACTTGCACCGCGATCTGTTCCTTCGATCCTTTCATTCGCGCATTCGCATTCAATGTCCGCGTCCAACGCCATCACCACCTACATCGGCCTGGGCAGCAACCTCGGCGACAGCGTCGCGGTGTTGCGCGCCGCGCTGCGCGCGCTCGACGGCCTGCCGCGGTCGCGATTGCTGCGCGCCTCGCGGCTGTACCGCACCCCCGCCTGGGGCGTGCGCGAGCAACCCGATTTCGTCAACGCAGTGGCGATGCTCGACACCGCGCTGCCGGCGCGCGAACTGCTGGCGGCGATGCTGGAAATCGAACGCGAGGCCGGACGCGCCCGCCGCGCCGACGGCAGCGATCGCTGGGGCCCGCGCACCCTGGATCTGGACCTGTTGCTGTACGGCGAGACGACGATCGACGAACCCGGCCTGCACGTGCCGCATCCGCATCTGCACGAACGCGCCTTCGCCCTGGTGCCGTTGCTGGAAATCGCTCCGGACGTGCGCATCGCCGGCGTGGGCGCGGCGAGCCAGGCGCTGGCGCGGATCGCCGCGGCCGAGATCGAGGCGCTGGTCGCGGTCGATAATTGACCGATCTCGCGGCCGCGACGGCCGCGATCGTGTCGCGGCAAGGCGAAACAACCGTCGTCGCATGGCGAACCGACAGCGTTGCACGCGCGGCGCTGGCGGGGCGGAGCCAACCTGCTAAGTTATGGCGCCCACCCCAGAGCGTCCGTTCGCCACCGCTCGGACGAATCAACCATGTACACCTCGGCCCCCACCGACGCGCAAGCCAATGACAAGCGGGCTGCCAAAGCCTGGACCGTGCCCATGCTCGCCGACGCCAAGCGCGACGGCCGCAAGCTGGTGATGTTGACCGCGTACGACGCGAGTTTCGCCCGCACTATGGATACCGCGGGTATCGACCTTATCTTGGTCGGCGATTCGCTCGGTATGGTCTCGCAAGGCCACAACAGCACCTTGCCGGTGACGGTCGCCGACATGGCGTATCACACCGCCAGCGTCGCCCGCGGCCTGTCCAAGCCGCTGCTGATCGCCGATCTGCCGTTCCAGTCCGACGCCACGCCCGAGCGCGCGCTCGATGCGGCCACGCGGCTGCTGCAGGCCGGCGCGGCGATGGTCAAGCTCGAAGGCGCCGGGCACAAGCTCGAAGTGATCGAGTTCCTGGTCCAGCGCGAGATCCCGGTCTGCGCGCACCTGGGCCTGACCCCGCAGTCGGTGCTGCGCCTGGGCGGCTACAAATTGCAGGGCCGCGACGACGCCACCGCGGCCAAGCTGCGCGCCGATGCGCGCGCGGTCGCGCAGGCCGGCGCGGCGTTGCTGGTGCTCGAATGCGTGCCCACGCCGCTGGCCGCGGCGATCACCGCCGACCTGGATATCCCGACCGTCGGCATCGGCGCCGGCCCGCAATGCGACGGCCAGGTGCTGGTGCTGCACGACCTGCTCGGGATCAATTCGGGCCATCGCCGGCCCAAGTTCGTCAAGGATTTCCTGGTCGAAGGCGGCAGCGTCGAAGGCGCGTTCCGCGCCTATGCGGCGGCGGTGCGCGACGGCAGTTTCCCCGGCGAAGAGCACAGTTACGCCTGAGCCGGTTCGGTTGCGGCGCCTGCCCGGCGCGTCGCCGGGCGTGCGCCCGGCCGCGTCGTTTAAGATGCCGCGCACCTTCTCCAGCCGATGCCCGGGCCGCCGATGCGGCCGGCATCGAGCGCTTTGTTTCGAGGTAAACCCATGATCGAGATCGTCAGCGACCTGGCCGCCTTGCGCGCGCGGGTCCAGGCCTGGACCCGCGAGGGCCTGCGCGTGGGCTTCGTGCCGACCATGGGCAATCTGCACGCCGGCCATCATTCGCTGATCGAACTGGCCCGCCGCCACGCCGACCGCGTGGTCGCCAGCGTGTTCGTCAATCCGACCCAGTTCGGCCCGAACGAAGACTTCGCGCGCTACCCGCGCACGCCCGACGCCGACGCCGCCGGCCTGCAAGCCGCCGGTTGCGATGCGCTGTGGTTGCCGACGGTGGAGACGATGTATCCCTTCGGTGTCGACGGCACCGTGCAGATCCGCGTGCCGCGGGTGACCGAAACCCTGGAAGGCGCGCATCGTCCCGGCCATTTCGACGGCGTGGCGACGGTGGTCGCGCGCCTGTTCCATCAGGTCCGGCCCGATGTCGCGGTGTTCGGGCGCAAGGATTACCAGCAACTGGCGGTGATCCGTTATCTGGTGCGCGATCTGGCGTTCCCGATCGAGATCGTGGCCGCGCCGACCTTGCGCGAAAGCGACGGCCTGGCGATGAGTTCGCGCAATCAATACCTGTCCGACAGCGAGCGCCCGCAGGCCGCGCAGATCCAGCAATGCCTGCAATGGATGCGCGAGGCCTCGCGCGCCGGCGATGCGCGCGAAGCGGTCGAGGCGCAGGCCGTCGCGCGCCTCACTCAGGCCGGTTTCGCGGTCGATTACGCCGTCGTGCGCGCGCCCGACCTGAGCCTGCCCGAGGCCGGCGCCGACGGCACGGCGCGGGTGGCCCTGATCGCGGCCCGGCTCGGCCGCACCCGCCTGATCGACAACCTTGAATTCGAGCTGTGACGGCCGCACGAACGGGGCGAGCGGCTGCTGAATCCGGGTCGAACCCGCAGCGCTGAACGGGAAAGCTCCGTTCCGCCAGGCACGCCCCCGGCCCATGTTGCAGCGCGCCATGCGCTGCTAGACTTCAGCTCTTTCGCGCCCGCGCGTCTGCGGACGGAGTAACCCGACCATGCAACTGAACCTGCTCAAGGCCAAGATCCACCGCGCCACCGTGACCCACGCCGAGCTTCATTACGAAGGCTCCTGCGCGATCGACGGCCGTCTGCTCGATATCTCGGGCATTCGCGAGTACGAGATGGTCCACATCTACAACATCAACAGCGGCCACCGCTTCTCCACCTACGCCATCCGCGGCGAAGAGGGCAGCGGGGTGATCTCGGTCAACGGCGCGGCCGCGCACAAGGCGCAGCCGGGCGATCTGGTGATCATCTGCGCGTACGGCATCTGCGACGAGGCCGAAGCGGCCAAGTACAAGCCGACGCTGGTCTACGTGGATCGCAACAACCAGCTCACCCACACCAACACCTCGATGCCGGCCCAGGCCGCCTGAGTCCGATCGCCCGAGCGCCAACCCCTTGAGAGCCGCCCCCCGATGAGCGATGACGTCCGACTTCACGAGCTGCGCGCCGAGGTCGGGCGCGTCGTCGTCACCCCGCTAGCGCAACTGATCGCAACCGATCCGTCGCGCGCGGCGGATTTCGCGCTTCAGGTCGGCCCGCTCTACGCCAGTTTCGCGCGTCAGCATTACGATCGCGACGCGCTGAGCTGGTTGCGCAAGGCCGCCGAAGCCGCCGGCAGCGTCCAGCGCCTGCGCGCGCTGTTCGACGGCGAAATCGTCAACGTCACCGAAGGCCGCCCGGCGCTGCATACCGCGCTGCGCGGCGATCTGTCGTCGACCCAGATCGCGCGCGACGCGCACCAGCAGGCCCTGGGCGCGCGCAAGCAGATGCGCGAAGTGATCGAACGGCTGAGCGCGAGCGAAGTCACCGACATCGTCAGCGTCGGCATCGGCGGGTCCGACCTGGGCCCGCGCCTGGCCGTGGATGCGCTCAGCGGCGCCACGCCGGGCCGGTTCCGCGTGCATTTCCTGTCCAACGTCGACGGCCACGCCGCCCAGCGCACCCTGGCCGGGCTCGACCCCAAGCGCACCGCCGCGCTGTTGATCTCCAAGACCTTCGGCACCCAGGAAACCCTGCTCAACGGCGGCATCCTGCGCGACTGGCTCGGCGACGACTCGCGCCTGTACGCGATCAGCGCCAACGTCGAGCGCGCCGCGAGCGCGTTCAATATTCCCGACGAACGCATCCTGCCGATGTGGGACTGGGTCGGCGGCCGCTATTCGCTGTGGTCGGCGGTTGGTTTGCCGATCGCGCTGGCGATCGGCATGGACGCGTTCGAAGATTTCCTCGCCGGCGCGGCGCAGATGGACGCGCACGTGCTGGAAACGCCGCTGGAGCGCAATCTCGCCGCGTGGCACGCACTGACCGCGATCTGGAACCGCAACGGCCTGGGTTACGCGACACAAGCCGTGTTGGCTTACGACGACCGCCTGAAACTGCTGTCGAATTATCTGCAGCAGCTGGTGATGGAGAGCCTGGGCAAGTCGGTGCGTCTGGACGGCTCGCCGGTGGTCGGCGACACCGTGCCGGTGTGGTGGGGCGGCGTGGGCACCGATACCCAGCACAGCTTCTTCCAGGCGCTGCACCAGGGCACCTCGATCATTCCGGCCGACTTCATCGGGGTGATCCATTCCGATGCGCCGTACCCGCAGAACCATCGCGCGCTGCACGCCAATCTGCTCGCGCAGACCGAAGCCTTCGCCAACGGCCAGCGCAGCGACGACCCGCACCGCGCCTACGCCGGCGGCCGTCCGAGCACGACGATCCTGCTCGATTCGCTGACCCCGCAATCGCTCGGCGCGCTGCTGGCGATGTACGAACACAGCGTGTATCTGCAGTCGGTGTTCTGGGGCATCAACGCCTTCGATCAGTTCGGCGTGGAACTCGGCAAGCAGGTCGCCAGCACCTTGCTGCCGGCGCTGGCCGGCGAGGCGCAGGCCGACGATCCTGTGACGCGCGAGTTGTTGCGCAAGTTGCGCGGCTGAGCGCACTGCGCGGTCGCAGCTTCAATCGAACGGTGCCGCGGCACCGTTCGTGTTTTCGCGAGCCGGTTGAATGAGCATGAATGCATGAGCGCGACGGCATGAACCTCCGATTCGATCATTTCGTCCTGACCGTGGCCTCGATCGAGGCGACCTGCGCGTTTTACCGGGACGCGCTGGATGCGCGCGTCGTGGAGTTCAAGGGCGGACGCAAAGCGCTGGACTTCGGCGGCTGGAAGATCAACCTGCACCGGCTCGGCCATGAATTCGAGCCCAAGGCGGCGACACCGACCGGCGGCAGCGGCGATTTCTGCGTGATCAGCGACGAGCCCCTGGACGAATTGATCGCGCGGCTGGGCGAGTTGGGTATCGCCATCGAAGACGGTCCGGTGGCGCGCACCGGTGCCCGCGGTCCGATCGTATCGGTGTATTTCCGCGATCCCGATGGGAATCTGGTCGAGGTCGCGAATCCGGCCTGAGCGATTCATCCAGTCGCCGGAAGATTCCGAGGATCGCGAAGCTAGCCGCGCGAGCCGCGAAGTCTTTTGTGGGAGGGGCTTGAGCCCCGACGCTTTTCGTTCCGATCGCGGTGACCAGATCGAAAGGCGTCGGGGCTCAAGCCCCTCCCACAAAACACCTCGTTGTTTCGACGCGATCGGCCGATCGTCGCGCGCGGCGATCGGCCGACGACATCGCCCTCAACTCAATCGGCCAGTCACGCCGCGCCGTGCCGCGCCAACGCCCATGCGACATGCTCGCGCACCACCTCGCTCGCATGCTCGCTGCGCGTGCGCAGCGCGGCGATCACCTCCGGCGTGGCCGGCGCATTGCCCAGCGCCACCGCGATATTGCGCAGCCAGCGTTCGTGCCCGCTGCGGCGGATCGCCGAGCCTTCGGTGCGTTGCAGGAATTGCGCTTCGTCCCAGGCGAACAACTGGCTCAGGCTGGCGCGGTCGAGGTCGTTGCGGGCGCGGAAATCCGGCTCGTCGGTGCGCTGGGCGAACTTGTTCCAGGGGCAGACCAACTGGCAGTCGTCGCAACCGAAGATGCGGTTGCCGATCGCCGGGCGCAGTTCGATCGGGATCGCGCCTTCGTGTTCGATGGTGAGATAGGCGATGCAGCGGCGCGCGTCGAGCCGATGCGGGGCGATGATCGCCTGGGTCGGGCAGATGTCGATGCAGCGCGTGCAGGTGCCGCAATGCGCGGTCGCCGGCATGTCCACCGGCAGCGGCAGGTCGACGTAGATTTCGCCGAGGAAGAACCACGAGCCGCCGTCCTTGTCGATCAGGCAGGTGTGCTTGCCGATCCAGCCCAGCCCGGCGTTGCGCGCCAATGCGCGTTCCAGCACCGGCGCGGAATCGACGAACACGCGGTGGCCGAACGGGCCGACCACTTCGGCCAGGCGCTCGGCCAGCCGTTGCAGGCGCTGGCGCATCAGCTTGTGGTAGTCGCGACCCAGCGCGTAACGCGCGACGTAGGCGCGTTCGCCGTCGGCCAGGGTGATCCAGGCGTCCTCGTCGTCGCGGCGGCCGTAGTCCAGGCCGACCGAAATCACCCGCACCGTGCCCGGCAGCAGATCGTTCGGACGCGCGCGCAGTTCGCCGTGGCGGGCCATCCAGTCCATCGAACCGTGCAGACCCTGCGCCAGCCAGTCGAGCAGATGCGCTTCGTCCTGGGCCAGTTCGATCCCGGAAATGCCGCAGCGCTGAAAGCCGAACTCGCGCGCGATCGCGCGGATGCGCGCGGCCAGCGCGACGTAGTCGGGCGCGGCCGGGACAGGCGCATCGGGTGGGGCGGGGCGGGCGGTTGGCGGGGTCACGATGCGGCAAGTATAGAATCGACCCATGTCTGCGACCGCTGAAACTTCCACGCCCGCGCCGCCGCGCGGCCTGTTCGACGCGGCCGGGCTGCGCGCGATCGAAACCGCGGCCGCGGCCGAACTGGGCGACCGCTACGCGCTGATGCGCCGCGCCGGCGAAGCGGCCTGGCGCGAATTGCTCAATCACTGGACCCGCGCCTTCCATCTGCTGGTCGTGTGCGGCCCCGGCAACAACGGCGGCGACGGCTACGTGCTGGCCACCCATGCGCTGTTGTCCGGGCGCCAGGCGACGGTGGTGCGATTGCGCGACCACGCGCCGCGCGGCGAACTCGCCCAGCGCGCGGCGGCGGCGTATGCGGCGGCCGGCGGCAGCACGCTCGAATTCGACGGCGAACTGCCCAAGGCCGATGTGATCGTCGACGCGCTGTTCGGCATCGGCCTGTCGCGCGCGCCCGACGCCGCGGCTTCGGCACTGATCGAAGCGATCAACGCGCACGCCGCGCCGGTGCTCGCGCTGGACGCGCCCAGCGGTGTCGATGCCGATCGCGGTTACGCCTATCCGTCGGCGATCCTCGCCCAGCGCACGCTCGAATTCATTGCGCCCAAAGCCGGCTTGGTGACTGGCGCGGCGCTCGATCATGCCGGCGTGTTGGCGCTGGCGAACCTGGACTTGCCGCAAACGCTGTATCACACCCCGCCGGTTGCCGAACTGCTGCGCGCCGAGGATCTGCCGCGCTGGTTGCAACCGCGCCGACGCGACAGTCACAAAGGGCGCAACGGCCGAGTACTGTGCATCGGCGGCGATCACGGCCACGGCGGTGCGCTGTTGCTGTGCGCGCAGGCCGCGTTGCGCAGCGGTGCGGGCCTGCTCGATGCGGCGACGCGGTCGGCGCATGTCGCGCCGATGCTGACGCGTCTGCCCGAGGCGATGCCGCGCGCGATCGAGCACGCCGACGAATTGAAGGCCGCGATCGACAGCGCGAGCGTGATCGCGATCGGTCCCGGCCTGGGCCAGGAAACCTGGGGAAAACAGCTGTTCGAGCGCGCGATCGCCAGCGCGAAACCGCTGCTGCTCGACGCCGATGCGCTCAATCTGCTCGCCGCCGATCCGCAGCCGTTGCCGGCCGATTGCATCCTCACGCCGCATCCGGGCGAAGCCGCGCGATTGCTCGGCAGCGACAGCGCGCGCGTGCAGGCCGATCGTTTCGCCGCGGTGCGCGCCTTGGTCGAACGTTATCGCTGCGTGGTCGTGCTCAAGGGCGCCGGCACTTTGGTCGCGGCGCATGGACGCGGCGTGCAGGTGATCGGCGCGGGCAATCCCGGCATGGCGGTCGGCGGCATGGGCGATGTGCTCAGCGGCGTGATCGCGGCGTTGCACGCGCAAGGTCTCGATGCCTTCGACGCGGCCTGCGCCGGCGCGTTGCTGCATTCGGTGGCCGGCGACGAGGCCGCGCGCGAAGGCGGCGAACGCGGCCTGTTGCCCAGCGATCTGATGCCGTGGCTGCGACGCCGCGCCAATCCCGTCAACGGCGCGCGTTGAGCGCTTGCATACCGTTCCGATGAACTCCGATTCCGCACTTGCGCCCACGATGCCCAACGATTCGATCCAACTTCATCTCAGCGACGCCGACGCCACCGACGCGCTCGGCGCCGCGCTCGCCGCGGCGCGCGCGAACGCGGCGCAAACCGGCGTGTTGATCGTGCATCTGCACGGCGACCTGGGCGCCGGCAAATCCACCCTGGCGCGCGCCTTGCTGCGCGCGCTCGGCGTGCAGGGCGCGATCCGCAGCCCGACCTACACCCTGGTCGAGCGCTACCCGCTCAGCGACGGCGGCGAAGCCTGGCATCTGGACCTGTACCGGATTGGCGATGCCGGCGAGCTGGAGTTCCTCGGCCTGGACGGCGGTGAGGCCTCGTTGTGGCTGATCGAATGGCCCGAGCGCGGACTGGGTTGGCTGCCGGCACCGGATTTGCGCATCGATCTGGCCCAGGACGGCGCCGGCCGACAGGCCCGCCTGAACGCGTCCAGCGAGGGCGGCCGGGCCTGGCTGGTCGCGCTGACTGACGCGACGGGTGCCCGTGAGGTTGCGGCCGACTCCTGAACGATTCCATAGGAAGTCGCCCCAGGTCCTGGATTTGCAAGGGAAAAATGCTTGCAATTCGGGTGGTCCGGTGCTTGACTTACGCCCATGCGAGTCAAAGGGGCCACTGTCCAGAAATTCCTGCTCGGCCTGGCGCTGCTCGCGGCGCTGGCCTGGAATCTCGCGCACGCCAGTGAAATCAAGGGCTTGGAGCTGCGCAACGGCGCCACCGGGACCCGCGCCGAAATCGCCCTCGACGGCGCCGGCGAGTACAAGGTCATCAGCCTCAAGGGCCCGGATCGGCTGGTCGTCGACCTGCCGGCCTCGCGCCTGGGCAAGAATCTCAAGCTGCCGGCCGCGACCGGCATCGTCAAAGCCGTCCGCACCGGCGAGCCGCAGCCGGGCACCGCCCGGGTCGTGTTCGATCTCGCCCAGCCGATCGCGGTGCTCAAGCCGCATATCGAGCAGGGCACCTCGGGTCCGCGCCTGATCCTGGAGTGGCCGGGCGACGGTTCCGAGCCCGCGCACGTCGCGACGCCTGCGGCCGCTGTCGCCGCGGCTGCGTCGAATCCGCCGCCTCCGCCCGCTGCCTCAAACCCGGTGCCCGCGCCCGTCCCGACTGCCGCCGAGCCGGCGGTCGCCTCCAACGCCGCGACCCAGCGCCTGATCGCCGAACTCGCCGCGCGTGGCGCCGCGGGTTCCGCCTCGGCGCAGACCAACGCGGCGTTGCCGGCGGCGCGTCCGCCGCAGAATTCGATGCCGTCGATACCGGCCGCGAACGCGCCGGCGCAGACCACGACCGCACAGACCGCGTCGGCGCTCGCCGCCGCCGCGCCGGCCAGCACCCATCCCGTGTCGCCGCCGCCGAGCGTCGCCCAGCAGGCCGCCAACCAAGCCGCCAGCCAGGCCGTGTTCGAACAGGCCGCGCAGGCACCGGTGGCGACCACCGTCGCGACCGGCGTGCCGACCCGCATCGCCACCGGCATTCCGACCCGGGTCGCGACCGGGGTGCCGACGCCGATGCCCGGCGCCAGCGCCGCCGCGACCGAGTCGGCGCCCGAGCCGATGCCGCCGCCCGGCGCGACCAAGACCCTCAAGGACGTCATGCGCGGCCGCGGCATGCGGCCGTTGATCATCGCCATCGATCCCGGCCACGGCGGCCAGGACCCGGGCGCGATCGGCCTGACCGGCAAGCGCGAAAAAGACGTGACCCTGGCGATCGGCCGCGAACTGGCGCGCCAGATCAACGCCACGCCCGGCCTGAAGGCCTACATGACCCGCGACAGCGACGTGTTCATCCCGCTGCCGCGCCGCGCCCAGTTGGCGCGTCAGGCCAAGGCCGACATGTTCATCTCGATCCACGCCGACGCGGCCGAGAACCGCGCCGCCAAGGGCTCATCGGTGTACGTGCTGTCGCTCAAGGGCGCGTCCTCGCAGCGCGCGCGCTGGCTGGCCGACAAGGAAAACTCCGCCGACCTGATCGGCGGCGTGCGCCTGCAGCAGACCGACAACACCCTGGCCTCGGTGCTGCTCGACCTGACCCAGAGCGGCCACATGAAGGCGTCCGAAGACGCCGCCGGGCACGTGCTCGACGGCCTCAAGGATGTCGGCAACAACCACAAGCCGCATATCGAACGCGCCAACTTCGCGGTGCTGCGCACCTCGGACATGCCGGCGATGCTGGTCGAGACCGCGTTCATCTCCAACCCGGAAGAAGAGCGCCGGCTGACCGATCCCTCGCACCAGCGCGCCCTGGCGCGCGCGGTGCTGTCCGGGGTCAACACCTATTTCACCCGCCAGCCGCCGCCGGGCACGATGTACGCGGCGCGCGCCGAGGCCCAGCAGGCGCCGTCGGGCGGGTTCGGCGGCGGCGGAAGCCCCTGATCGCTCACGCGGTGGGTTCGAACTGATCCGATCACCGCGTATTTGCTTCGTCTGCCTGTTCGACTCCTCAAGTTCGATGCGATGAATCCCCCTGCCGCGCCCGATGCCGCGCTGATCGCCGCGGTGCGGCGCTGGCTGGCCGAGCGCCGCGCGTTGTGGATCAATCAGGCGTACCTGCACGAGGGCGAACCTGCGCAGCGCGAGTATTTTCTCAAGCCACTCGATGGCGGCGCGATCCAGTTGGGGTTCGATGACTGGCTGGATCGGTATGAGGATGCGACCGATCTGTACTTTCGCTATGAGCGGCAGCGCTTCGACAGTCTGGAGGTGGCCTTGGTCTATACCTTCGAGCAGTTGCCGCTGCGGGCTGCGGATTTCGGTCGCGCGATGGGGGTGGTTCGCTAGCCCTCGCAGGCCCTCACCCCGGCCCTCTCCCGCAAGCGGGAGAGGGAGCCAAGCGGAAGCGGGAGCCAAGTGGGAGAGTGAGATCGAGTCCTTCTCCCGCTTGCGGCGACCGAAGGGAGTGCAAGGCTGAGAAGGTGCCCGCAGGGCGGATGAGGGCCGCCGCCCGCAAGCCCCGAATCGGCAAACCCCCAAACCGCAAGCTCCGGATCGCGGCGACCCGCACCCAGCGGCTATCATCGATCCCCGTCCCCCGACGGTGCCGCGCGCACCGAAACGCCGCCTGTGAGCATCCGCCAACTCCCCGATACCCTCATCAACCAGATCGCCGCCGGCGAAGTGGTCGAGCGGCCCGCGTCCGTGGTCAAGGAACTGGTCGAGAATGCGCTCGACGCGGGCGCGCGCCGGGTCGACATCGACCTGGAAGAAGGCGGCGTGCGCCTGATCCGCATCCGCGACGACGGCAACGGCATCACCCCGGAGGAACTGCCGCTGGCGGTGTCGCGCCACGCCACCAGCAAGATCGCCTCGCTCGACGATCTCGAAGGCGTCACCACCCTCGGGTTTCGCGGCGAAGCGCTGCCCTCGATCGCCTCGGTCAGCCGGTTCGCGCTGTCCTCGCGCCGGATCGGCGAAGACCGCGGCGCGGTGCTGGAGATCGACGGCGGCCGGCTCGGCGAAGTCACGCCCAAATCGCATCCGCAAGGCACCACGGTCGAAGTGCGCGACCTGTTCTTCAACGTGCCGGCGCGGCGCAAATTCCTGAAGGCCGAGCGCACCGAACTGGGCCATATCGAAGAATGGTTGCGCCAGCTCGCGCTCGCACGGCCGGATGTCGAACTGCGCGTGTCGCATAACGGCAAGGCGACCCGGCGCTGGAAAGGCGAGGGCGACCTGATCGACATGGGCCTGTCGGACGTGCGCATCGGCGAGGCGCTCGGCGAGGAATTCGCCAAGAACGCGCTGCGCGTGGATCACAGCGGCGCCGGCCTGCGCCTGCACGGCTGGATCGCGCAACCCTCGTACAACCGCGCCAGCGCCGATCAGCAGTATCTGTATTGCAACGGCCGCTCGGTGCGCGATCGCAGCATCGCCCATGCGGTCAAGCAGGCGTATGCCGACGTGCTGTTCCATGGCCGCCAGCCGGCGTACGTGCTGTTTCTCGAACTCGATCCGCGCCGGGTCGACGTCAACGTGCATCCGGCCAAGCACGAAGTGCGCTTCCGCGATGCGCGGCTGATCCACGACTTCGTCTATCGCACCCTCAACGATGCGCTGGCGCAGACCCGCGCCGGCAGCCTGCCGTCGGCGCAGGTGCCCGGCGGCGGCGATCCGTTCGCGTCGGCCAACGGCGAAGGCGTGGCGGCATCGAACATGTATCAGTATCGGCCGACCGCGCCGCTGGGCTTGCAGGTCAGCGAAACCCGCGCCGGTTACGCGGCCTTGTACGGCAGCGGTGGCGGCTCGGTGTCGGGGCCCGCGCCGGGCGCCGGACTGTATGCCGGCGCCGGCAGCGCCTACGCCGGGCCCGCGCCGGGCCTGCCGCGGCCGGCGCTGCCGCCCAGCGACGACGACACCCTGCCGCCGCTGGGCTACGCGATCGCGCAGCTGCACGGCATCTACGTGCTGGCCGAAAGCGCCGAAGGCCTGATCGTGGTCGACATGCACGCCGCGCACGAACGCATCGGTTACGAAAAGCTCAAGAGCGCGCACGACGGCGAAGGCCTGCGCACCCAGCCGCTGCTGGTGCCGGCGACCTTGGCGGTGTCCGAGCGCGAGGCCGAGGTCGCCGAGCGCGAGGAGGCCACGCTGGTCGCGCTGGGTTTCGAAGTCACCCGCAGCGGCCCGCAGTCGCTGACCCTGCGCGCGGTGCCGGCGCTGCTCGCCCATGGCGATGTCGAGGCGCTGCTGCGCGACGTGCTGGCCGACCTGCGCGAACACGGCGAATCGCGCCGGGTCGCCGCGGCGCGCGACGAACTGCTGTCGACCATGGCCTGCCACGGCGCGGTGCGCGCCAATCGCCGTCTCACTTTGCCCGAAATGAATGCCTTGCTGCGCGAGATGGAAGCCACCGAACGCTCCGGTCAATGCAATCATGGGCGTCCCACCTGGGCACGCTTCAGCCTGCCCGAAATCGACCGCTGGTTCCTGCGAGGGCGTTGAGATGGCTGCTGCTTCTGCTTCGTTGTTGCGACTGATCCCCAAGCCTTGGCTGTGCGCGGCCGTGTTGTTGCCGGCGCTGGCGGCCTGCGATTCGCCGCAGCAGCAGGCGCAGGCGAAACGCGAGGCCGAGCAGGTCGCCGCGGCGAGCGAAACCTTCGCCCGCGACGAACAACTGTGGCGCGAACACCGCCGCGAGGAACTGCTCAAGCCCGACGGCTGGACCAGCCTGATCGGCCTGCATCCGATCGACGAGGGTTCGCACTATTTCGGCAGCGATCCCGACAACGGCATCCGCGTCGGCGCCGGCCCGGAGCATTTCGGCTTGTTGTCTTTGAACAAGGACAAGCTGCGCTTCGTGCCCGAGCGCGGCGCGCAACTCACCCTCAACGATCAGCCGCTCAAGGGCGCGGCCACGCTGCTCGCCGACGACTATCCGGCCGGGCCGAGCAAGATCGGCTTCGACGAGGGCAAGGGCGTGTTGACCGTGATCAAGCGCGGCGATCGTTACCTGCTGCGGGTGCGTCATTCGCAAGCGCCGACCCTGACCGGATTCAAGGGCATCGATTATTGGCCGGCGCAGGAAGACTGGAAGATCAGCGGCAAGTTCGTCGCCCATCCGGCCGGCAAGACCATCGACATCGCCAACATCATCGGCACGATCGAGGCCACGCCCAATCCCGGCGCGATCGAGTTCGAGCGTGACGGCCAGACCTACCGCATCGAAGCGCTGGACCAGGGCGGCGACGAACTGATGCTGGTGTTCGCCGATCGCACCAGCGGCCATACCAGCTACAGCGCCGGGCGTTTCCTCGACGTGGCGCGGCCGAACCTGCAGGGCAAGGTGATCCTGGATTTCAACAAGGCCTACAACCCGCCGTGCGCGTTCACCGCGTATGCGACCTGTCCGCTGCCGCCGCCGGAAAATCGCCTGAACCTGGAAGTGCTGGCCGGCGAGAAGACCTACAAGCCCGGCGCCGCCGCGGCGCCGGGTGACGATACGCAACACGGCGCCAAGCCCGAAACCGCCGCCGCGCCCGCGTCGTAACCCATCTTCCTTACCTTCGGGCGTTGTCGCTCGAGTCCACCGAGACACTCTGCCGATGCGGTTCATGAAGTTGTTCGTCCTGCCCTTGTTCGTCGCCAGCGCCTTGAGCGTTTCGCTGACCTCCGCCACCGCGATCGCCGGCGACGAGCAGGCCGCGGTCGCGGCGACCAAGACGCCGCCGGTGCCGCTGCTGTGGAAGGTGTCCGACGCCGACAACGCGGTGTACCTGCTGGGTTCGTTCCATCTGCTGCGCGCCGACGATTACCCGCTGTCGCCCGACATCGATCAGGCCTTCGCCGGTTCCGACAAGCTGATCTTCGAGGTCTCGCCGCAGGAGATGTTCGACCCGGGCGTGCCGCAGCGTTTCATGCAGCGCGCGCGCTACGACGATGGCCGCACCCTCAGCCAGGTGCTGCCGGGCGACCTGCGCGAAAAACTCAACCGCGTGCTGGCCAAGAACGGCCGCTCGTTGAGCCAGGTCGATGCGCTCGAACCGTGGTTCGTCAATCTGTCGCTGGTGCTGGGCGTGTCGCAGTCGATGGGGTTCAGCCCGCAGCTCGGCCTGGACCAGTACCTGATGCGGCAGGCGGCCGAAGCCGGCAAGCTGGCGCTGGGCCTGGAGAGCATGGACAGCCAGTTGCAGATCATGGATTCGGGCCCGCTGCCCGAGCAGATCAAGGCGTTGCGCGAATTCCTCGACAAGCCCGAGGACGTGCCGGGCATGCTCGACGACATCCACAGCGCGTGGCGCAATGCCGACATCGCCAAGCTCGACGAAAAAGCGCGCCTGGAGATGAAGGAGAAAACGCCCGAGACCTATCGCATGGTCAATCTCGAGCGCAACGAGGCGTGGATTCCGCAGATCCAGAAGCTGCTCGACGAATCCAAGAAGGGCGACAGCCTGGTGGTGGTCGGCACGATGCACCTGCTCGGCGACGATGGCCTGATCGAGCGTTTGCGTGGCAAGGGTTACAAGATCGAGCGCATCTGCTCGGCCTGCGCGATCGGTACGCCGGATGTGGCGTTGCCGATTGAAGTTCCGCCACCGGAAGGCGCGGCTGCGCCGAAGTCCGACAAGCCGGCTTCCGACAAGCCGGCCTCGGACAAGCCGGTCCCGGGCAAATCTGCTCCGGTCAAGCCGTAACGGCCATGATGCAGATTGCGATGTTGCCGTGATGGCGCGGTCGCGGCTTGCGCCGCTCCTACAGGGAGGCCATGCGGCTTTCGCCTGAAGTCTTGCAGTTCATCCAGCGCTGCGAGGCATGTAACTCGCGAGAACAAAAGCACACCCGGAGGGCGGCGCACATGGATGTGCGCCGTGCGCCACCGGGACAGGATGTCCCGTGTGGCGCATGCCTGCGCAAGCACCGATCGTGCGGGCCCTTGATTCAAGAAAAAGCGTTTTTCTTTGGTTACCTTTCTTTTGTCGCTTTTGACAAAAGAAAGTAACTCGGCCGCTTGCGGACGAAAGCTGTTGATCTTGCTTGCGGCTTCAAAAGCTCCATAGCTTTCAAAGCTTTCAAAGCTTTCAAAGCCTTCAAGCTTTCAAAGCTTGAAGCAAGATCAAAGGCTTCCGCCGCTGAAGCGGCGGGTCACTTTCTTTTGTCTAAAGCAACAAAAGAAAGGTAACCAAAGAAAAATGCTTTTCTTTGAATCAAGGGCCCGCGCGATCGATGCAGACGCGGGCATGCGCCACACGAGACATCCTGTCTCGGTGGCGCACGGCGCACATCCATGTGCGCCGCCCTTCGGGTGTGCTTTTGCTAACGCGAGTCAGTGGCTTCGCAGCGCTGGATGAACTGCGCGCCTTCGAACTCAAGCGAAGCGGCATGGCCTACCTGTAGGAGCGGCGCGAGCCGCGACCGCGCCACCACGACAACATCGCAACCAGCGCCAAGCCCGCAGCCCGCCAGGGGCCACGCGAGCTTGAATCTCAAACAAAGACCAAGGGCGTCTAGACCGAAGCCCCAGCCAGCGCAGTCGCCGGCACCAGCACGATGCAATCCACCGGACAAGCCGGAACGCACAATTCGCAGCCGGTGCACAACGGCTCGATCACCGTATGCATGTGCTTGGCCGCCCCGATGATCGCATCGACCGGACAGGCCTGGATGCACTTGGTGCAGCCGATGCAATCGGCCTCGACGATCAACGCCACCGGCGCAGGCTTGTGCTCACCGCGGCTGCGGTCGTAAGGCCGCGCCGCTACGCCGAGCAAACGCGCCAACGCACGCGCGCCGGCATCGCCGCCGGGCGGACAATGATCGACATCGGCTTCGCCCCGCGCCATCGCCTGCGCATACGGACGACAACCCGCGTAACCGCACTGGCCGCATTGGGTTTGCGGCAGCAGGCGATCGAGGCGTTCGGTCAGGTCCATGGGGCCAGGAGTGAGTTCACAGGAGTGAGGCGTGAGTAAAAGCGGAGGAACGGCAAGTGTTCGCTGCGGCTCTTGCTCGTCCCTCACTTTTCCGCACTCGTTTCTCGCGTTACCGAACCGGCATGCCCGGCTCGGCGCCCGAATCGGCATCGAGCAGGGCCAGCGCGCCGCCGTCGAAACCGGCCGACAAGATCATGCCTTCGCTCAGGCCGAAGCGCATCTTGCGCGGGGCGAGGTTGGCGATGAAGACGACTTTGCGGCCGACCAGTTTTTCCGGTTCGGCGTAAGAGCCGCGGATGCCGGAGAAGATCTGGCGCGTGCCCAGTTCGCCGGCGTCGAGTTCGAAACGCAGCAGCTTGTCGGAGCCTTCGACGAATTCGCAGGCCAGCACCTTGCCGATGCGCAGGTCGAGCTTGGCGAAGTCGTCGATGCCGATCGTCGCCGCGGCGGCGGCTTCGGACTTCGCGGCCTCGGGCTTCACGGCTGCGGCCGGCGCGGCTTTCGCGGTCTCGGTCGCGACGGTGGCGGTCGCTGCGGTCGGGGCGAGGGATTCTGTGCTGGCTTCGATCATGGCGTCGATGAGTTTGGTGTCGATACGGGTGAACAGCGGCGTGTAGGCGCCGATGGTGTGGGCGGTCAGCGGCGCGGCGAGATCGCCCCAGTGCACGACCGGCGCGGCGAGGAAGGCTTCGGCTTCCGAGGCGACCCGCGGCAGCACCGGCTTGAGCGCGGCGGCGAGCACGCGGAACAGGTTCAGGCCCTGGGTACACACGGCCTGCAACTGCGCGTCGCTGCCTTCTTGCTTGGCCAGCACCCACGGCTTGTGTTCGTCGATGTACTTGTTGGCCTCGTCGGCCAGCGCCATGGTCAGGCGCACCGCGGTCGCGGCCTCGTTGCGGTCGTAGGCCTGGGCGATCGGCTCGAGCTGGGCGACGAAGCGCTCGTACATCGCCGCATCCGGCAACTGCGCGGCGAGCTGGCCGCCGAAACGCTTGTCGATGAAACCGGCGCAGCGGCTGGCGAGGTTGACGAACTTGCCGACCACGTCGGAATTCACCCGCGCGACGAAGTCGGCGAGGTTGAGGTCGATGTCCTCGACGCCGCCGTTGGTCTTGGTCGCGAAGTAGTAGCGCAGCGCTTCGGGGTCCAGGCCCACGTCCAGATAGGTACGCGCATAGATGAAGGTGCCGCGCGACTTGGACATCTTGTCGCGGTTGACCATCAGGTAGCCGTTGACGTGCAGCTTGGTCGGCGCGCGGAAACCCGCGCCGTGCAGCACCGCCGGCCAGAACAGGCCGTGGAAGGTGACGATGTCCTTGCCGATGAAGTGGTGCAGTTCGGCCTGGCTGTCGCGCGCGAGGTAGGACCAGAAGTCCAGGCCCTTGCGCTCGGCCAGCGCCTGGAAGCTGCTGAGGTAGCCGATCGGCGCGTCCAGCCACACGTACAGGAACTTGCCCGGATGGCCGGGAATCTCGAAGCCGAAGTAGGGCGAGTCGCGCGAGATGTCCCACGCGCGCAGGCCGCCTTCGGCATCGAGCCATTCGTGCAGCTTGGCCTTGATGCCGTCGGTGGCGACGTCGCCGGCCATCCACTCGCGCAGGAACGCTTCGAAGTGGCCGACTTCGAAGAAGAAGTGCTCCGACTCGCGCAGTTCCGGGGTCGCGCCGCTGACCACCGAGCGCGGTTCCTTGAGTTCGGTCGGCGCGTAGGTCGCGCCGCAGTGTTCGCAGTTGTCGCCGTACTGGTCGGGCGTGCCGCAGTTCGGGCAGATGCCCTTGACGTAGCGGTCGGGCAGGAACATGCCCTTGACCGGGTCGTACAACTGCGCGACCGAGCGGCGGCTGACGTGGCCGGCGTTGTCCAGGCGCGCGTAGAAGCCTTCGGTCAGGCTGCGGTTGCCGGCCGAGTGGGTCGAGTCGTAGTGATCGAAGGCCACGCCGAACGCGGCGAAGTCGCGCTCGTGGCTGACCTGGATCGCGGCGATGAAGGCTTCCGGGGTGACCCCGGCCTTTTCCGCGGCCAGCATGATCGGCGTGCCGTGGGTGTCGTCGGCGCAGATGTAGTGGACCGTGTTCGCGCTCATGCGCTGCGCGCGGCACCAGATGTCGGCTTGCATGTAGCCGACCAGGTGGCCCAGATGCAGGTGACCGTTGGCGTAGGGCAGGGCGTTGGAGACGACGATTTCGCGAGACATGGGCGGGGTGGCCGTGGGTGGTCGTGAATTATGGCATGGGGCTGCGCGGGGGCTTGCGCAGGGGATGGGGGGCTTCGCGGTTTGGGTTTGGGTTGGGCTTTGGCTTTGGCTTGCGTTTGTTTTTGCTCGTCATTCCCGCGAACGCGGGCTTTGCTTTATTTCGGCGGAGCCGAACATCCAGTGCCTTTCGTGCGAGAACGCTTGAAGTCACCGGATTCCCGCGTTCGCGGGAATGACGTTCTGGAAGGATGGCGCTGAAGGCTCTGGATGTTCGGCTCCGCCGAAATAAAGCAAAGCCCGCGTTCGCGGGAATGACGAACCGAGAGTGACGCGAGATCGGGACGAACCGTTAAAAACCATCAAAAACAACAAACCCGGCCAAGGCCGGGTTTGCGTGTAATCACACCGCACCGGCCCGGGTTATTCGTGACGCATCCAGGTCTGGGTGCGGCCGATCAGCGAAAAGCCCATGAAGCCGCGCACGTCGAGCTTCTTGCCGCCGTCGGTGGGGGTGACTTTCACCGAATACACCTTGCCGCTGACCGGATCGAGGATCTGGCCGCCGTCCCAGGTGTCGCCGTCCTTGCGGATGCCCCACAGGATGACCATGCCCTTGACCGGCTTGTTCTTGCGCTCGCCCGAGCACTTGTCGCACAGCGGGTTCGGGCCGCGCTCGGATTGCAGGATTTCGTTGACCCGGCCGGCGAGGCTGCCGTCCTTGGCTTCGTAGATTTCGACCACCGACTTCGGCTTGCCGGTCTTGTCGTCGATGGTGGTCCACGAGCCGACCGGCGTGGACTGGGCGAATGCCGCGGTCGGCAGCGCCAGCAACAGCAGTGCAAGCAGTTTGGTACGCATGTGTCCCCTCCCAGGGATAAGGCGTGATTCGGACCGCGCCGGCGGTGCCGGGTGGCGGTTGTGATCTTTATACCGCATCCGCCGGGGTATGGAAGTCGCGGCGCGGCGGGGGCCGGGCAAAAAGAAGCCCGGCTTGCGCCGGGCTTCGCGTGCTCGATCGACGGCTCAGTTGAAGTTGTATTCCAACTGCGCGGAGATCTCGCGGCCGATCGGGCTGTAGGCGCGATAGAAGTACGGATACGTGTCGTAGCCGTCGTCGTCCGGGTGGAACTTGTTGAACACGTTGTTGACGAACACGGTGACCTTGGCCTTGTCGGTGATCTGCTTGCCGAGGTTCAGGTTCCACTGGAAGTACGGGGCGATGCGGCCGGTTTCCTGCCAGTTCGGCAGGCTGCCGTAGCGGGTCATGAACACGGTCGCGTTCCAGGCGTCCTTCTGCCACGACACCGAGCCGCGGACGCGGCTGCGGAAGTCGAAGTTGCTCGGATCGTCGCGCCAGTCCTTCTGGACCGGGTCGGTCGCCAGCAGCTGGCGTTCGCTCTTGAGCGTGTGGGTCCAGCCCAGCTCCATGCGGTAGTCGCCGAAGCGCTGCGTGCTCAGGCGCCAGTTCATCGCCGCGTCCAGGCCGGCCACGTGCAGCAGCGACTGGTTGACCGGGCCGCTGCGGATGTTGGTCACGCGGTCGGTCAGTTCGCCCGGCGCGGCCACGCGGGTGACGCGGCTGGTGATCTCGCGGCAGAACGCCGAATCGGCGGCGAACTGGAACGGCTGGCGGGTGCGGGTCAGGCCGGTGCGGCAGCCGCCCTCGTTGTCGAGGATGTAGGTGCTGCTCAGCGAGGTCACCGCATCGTCGAGCTTGATGTCGTAGTAGTCCACCGACATCGACAGGCCGTCGGTGACGTCCCACACCAGGCCCGCGCCCCACGACTCGCCGGTCTCCTCGGTCAGCCCCGGCTCGCCCTTGCTGGTGGCGAACATCGAGTAGTTGTAGATGACGTTGTTGGCGCAGCTGGTGGCGTTGAACCCCGAGTTGAGGCAGCGGTAGGTATCGAGCGGGCTGCTGAAGCTGCCGCTGCCTTCGTTGAACACGAAGTGCATGTCCGGCGCCTTGAAGCTGGTCGAGTAGTTGGCTCGGAACAGCAGACTGTCGAGCGGGCGCCATTCCAGGCCGGCGCCCCAGGTCTTGGCGTCGTCGACCGCGGTGATGTCGTCGTACTTGTCGAAGCGGCCGGCGAGGCTGGCCTTCAACGACGGCAGGATCGGGATGCTGAACTCCAGGCCCGCGGCGTAGCGGTCGCGGTCGCCGCCGCCGTTGGTGCCGGTCAGGCCGTAGGCCTCCATCACCGTCGGCAGGATGGCCGGCGGCGACTGCAGGTCGTAGCCCTGCGAGGTGAAGTCCAGCACCGCGGCGAAACCGAGCGGGCCGGCCGGCAGGTCGAACAGGTCGCCCGAGAGCGTCGCGCTGCCCTGGTTGACCCACGACTTCGACTGGTACTTGAGGATCGTCGACATCGAGCGGTACTGCTCGGGGGTCAACGGCGTGTACAGGCGATCGAGATTGATCTTGTAGCGCGGCGTGCCGGTGGTGTTCAGGCGCGGGCCGAAGAACCAGTCGGTCACCTTCGAGCCGTCCAGGCGCGGACGGGTGCGGTCGGCGTGGTATTCGGCGCGGCCGACGGTCACGTCCCAGTCGAAGCGGTCGGCGAGGGTGCCGCGCAGGCCGAAGGCGACGTCGAGCGACTTCTCGGTGAAACGCTGGTACATCGCATCCAGTCCGCCCACTTCCTGCGGGGTGAAGATGCGCTGCATGTTCATGTTGGCGTTGAGGCCGGTGTCGAACCAGGTGGTGACCCGGCCGGTGCCGTCGATATGCGGGCCGCTGATCGCCTCGGTGCCGCCGGACAGCTTGGACTTGGAATAAAAGCCCTGCAGGCTGGTCCAGGCTTCGATGCCGTTGGCGAAATCGTAGGTGGCGTACAGATAGCCCGACCAGTCGCTGTTGCCGTTGGCGATGGTCTGGTAACCCACGTCCTTCCACGAACCGCAGCCCGCGCCGAGGTTGACCACCGCGCGGGTGCCGGCGGCCACGGTGCGGAAGTTGTATCGCTCGAACTCGCCGCCGAAGCGGTCGCACGCGCCCGCGGGCGGGGCGATGTAGGAATTGGCCGCGCCGCCGGGGCGATTGAGGCGGATCGCGGCGGAAGGCTGGTTGACCCCGAGTTCGGGCACCGGATGCGGGTTGTCGTCGGTGGAATCCATGAAGTCGCGCTGGAACGCGAACACCGGTTCGTCGGCGAAGTATTCCAGCGCGTAGGTCACGCTCCAGTTGTCGCCGGAACGGCCGCCGACCCATTGCAGGTTGCCGAAATCGCCGCCGCCGGTGGTCGAGGTGCCGCCGCGCACGGTGACCTTGTCGCCGCTGAAGTTGGTCTTGAGCACCACGTTGATCACGCCGGCCACCGCGTCGGAGCCGTAGATCGCCGAGGCGCCGCCGGACAGGATCTCGATCCGGTCGACCGCGGCCGAGGGGATGTTGCCGAAGTTCTGGAAGTTGCTCTGGCCGTTGTACGGGAACGGGTAGTCGGCGGCGCGACGGCCGTTGATCAGCAGCAGGGTGCGACCCGGGCCGAGGCCGCGCAGGTTGACCGGGCTGCCGTTCGGGGTGAAGCCGCCGGCCGAGTTGAGCTCGTTCTGGGTCACGCCGCCGTTCTGGGTCAGCGTGGTCAGCGCGTCGAACACGGTGACGAAACCTTCGCGCTGGATCTGCGCGGAGCTGATCACGGTGACCGGCGAGGGGCCTTCGATCTGGGTGCGCTTGATGCGCGAGCCGGTGACCACGACGCCGCCGATGTCGGTGGTCTTCTTGTTGCTGGTGGACAGCTCGTCGACCGTCGCGGCCGGCGTCTGGGCGAACGCCGCCCCCGCGGCGCTGACGAAAATCGCGGCGACAAGCGCCCGCGACAGCCTGCTCGGGCGCAGGCCGCTGTGATGGTGTGGCATCGGTTTGGATCCCCTGAAAGCGTCGAAACGTGCGCGGCTGATTTTTCAGCCTGTTTGCCGATCCTGGCGGTTGGTCAGTCCCTTCAGGTTCGAACTTAACATGCAGTTAACCGAAATGTCATCCAAATCCAATCCGTTCGTGTATCGGTCTTGTCAACGGATCGTAGGTAATTGATTTTATTTGCTTAAATTTTCTATCGGGCGGTCTATTTGGGTGCTTTTTTCGTCCAATAGGCCTATTAAGGCTGCCGTTTTGCGCCGTAAATCCGCCGTTTGGTCGGAAAGTTTACCAATTTCAGATTGTATTTATCTCGGAGCCGTAAACGCGTCAAGCCCGGTGTGGGGCCGGCCTGGGAGGCGCTCGAACCGCCGCCCCCGGATCGACGATCGCGCCGCGCGCGGACCGCGCCGGCGCGCCCGTTCGCCGCGCCGACCCGGGACGTGCGAACCGGCAGGCTTTACCATGTGGTCCGGCCGTCCAGCGGCGCGTTCCCCTACCAGAGCTTCCATGCGCAACCACACCCCGCGCCCGGCCGGATCGCCGGCATGAGCGACAGTCTGCAAGCCGCGATCGCGGCGACTTTCCTTCCCGACACCGAACTGAGCCTGGCCGACAGCGAGGCGCGCGTGCGCGCCGGCGCGGCCGAGGGCCGGGTCGCGGTGTCGATCACCGCCGGTTTCGCGCTCGAAGGCATGCGCGCCGGGCTCGAAGCGGCGATCGGCGCGGTGCTGGCGCCGCAGGGCCTGAGCCTGGCCAGCCTGGAACTGATTTCCCGCATCGTTTCGCACGCGGTGCAGCCCAAGCTGTCGCCGCTGCCGAACGTGCGCAACCTGATCGCGATCGGCTCGGGCAAGGGCGGCGTCGGCAAGTCGACCACCGCGGTCAATCTGGCGTTGGCGCTGGCGGCCGACGGCGCGCGCGTCGGCGTGCTCGACGCCGACATCTACGGCCCCAGCGTGCCGATGATGCTCGGCCTGCACGGCCGCCCCGACAGCCCCGACGGCAAGAGCATCGAACCGATGCGCGCCCACGGCATCGAGGCGATGTCGATCGGCCCGCTGGTCGAGCAGGACACGCCGATGATCTGGCGCGGCCCGATGGCGACCTCGGCGCTGACCACCTTGCTCAACGACACCCAGTGGAGCGAGCTGGACTACCTGATCGTCGACCTGCCGCCGGGCACCGGCGACATCCAGCTGACCTTGTCGCAGAAGATCCCGGTCGCCGGCGCGGTGATCGTTACCACGCCGCAGGACGTGGCCACCCTGGACGCGCGCAAGGCGCTGCGGATGTTCGAGAAGGTCGAGGTGCCGGTGCTGGGCCTGATCGAGAACATGGCCGTGCACGTGTGTTCGAACTGCGGCCATGCCGAGCATCTGTTCGGCGAAGGCGGCGGCGCGCGCATGGCCGCGCAGTACGGCGTGCCGCTGCTCGGCAGCCTGCCGCTGCAGATCGCGATCCGCGAGCAGGGCGACGCCGGCGTGCCGGTGGTCGTCGCCCAGCCCGATTCGGCCGCGGCCCGCGCCTACCGCGGCGCGGCGCGGCGGCTGGCCGTGCAACTGGCGCGGCGGCCGCGGGTCAGCCCCTCGATCTCGGCTTCGCTGCTGGGTTGAGTCATCGGCCACGAAATCACCGAGTAGAAGCGGGCCGCCGCATCCACCTCTTACAATGCGCGGCTACGGCCGCCCTCCACTGGAACACCGCATGAGCATCAAGTCCGACCGTTGGATCCGTCGCATGTCCGAGCAACCCGGCGGCATGATCGAGCCGTTCGAAGCCGGCCAGGTCAAGCACGCCGCCGACGGCCAGCGCATCGTCAGCTACGGCACCTCCAGCTACGGCTACGACGTGCGCTGCTCGCGCGAGTTCAAGGTGTTCACCAACATCAACTCGACCATCGTCGACCCGAAGCATTTCGATCCGGGCAGCTTCGTCGACATCGAGAACGACGTGTGCATCATCCCGCCGAACTCGTTCGCGCTGGCGCGCACGGTCGAGTACTTCCGCATCCCGCGCGACGTGCTGGTGGTCTGCCTGGGCAAGAGCACCTACGCGCGCTGCGGCATCATCGTCAACGTGACCCCGCTGGAACCGGAGTGGGAAGGCCACGTGACCCTGGAATTCAGCAACACCACGCCGCTGCCGGCGCGCATATACGCCAACGAAGGCGTGGCGCAGATGCTGTTCTTCCAGTCCGACGAAGTCTGCCAGACCTCCTACAAGGACCGCGGCGGCAAGTACCAGGGCCAGACCGGCGTGACCCTGCCGCGCACCTGATCGCGGCGTCGGGCCGATCGGCGGCGACGCGGCCGGCATGGCGCGCGTCGCTGCGCTGCCTGATTCGACCCGTGTCCTGGCCCCGATGGCGCATTCGCGGACGAGCGGACGCCTGCGCATGCGCAACGGTGTGCGGCCGGTAGTGCGGCCTGATATCGTCTCGCGGGAATCTTCCAGCGGTGCGTCGCGGCGGGGAGCCGCGGGCGTCGCCCTTTCGCGTACGGAGCAGGCATGGACCCGCAGCAAAACCCTTATCAGACGCCGCAATCGGCTTTGAACGAATTCCACTACAGCGGCGGCGAAGACGAGCTGGCCGACCGCGGCATCCGCCTGGTCGCCTCGCTGATCGACGCGGCGATCATATTCGCGGTGATGGTGCCGATCATGCTGGTCGGCGGTTACCTCGACCAGGTGATACAGGCCTACCAGACCGGCGAGAGCACCTTGGGCCTGCAGTTCATGTGGGGCTTGATCGGGATCATCGTGTCGTTCCTGATCCAGGCGTATCCGCTCAACGCGACCGGGCAGACCTGGGGCAAGAAGGTCATGCGGATCAAGATCGTCGACATGGACGGTCTGCAGCCCAGCTTGGCCGAGCTGCTGGGCAAGCGTTATGGATTCGCGCAGGGGATCGGGTTGATTCCGTGCCTGGGCGCGGTGATGCAGTTGGTCGATGTGTTGATGATCTTTCGCGATGATCGGCGCTGTCTGCACGATCAGATCGCCGGCACCAAGGTGGTGGTGGCGCGCTGATCGGGGATTGGTTTGGATATCGAACGAGGACGCGTCGGTGCGGAGCATCGGCGCGTTTTCTTTTTTGGCGGTGCGACGATGCGGCGCCATGGCGCCATGGCGCCATGGCGGTATCGCGGAGCGGTGATGGTGCCGAGCAATCTGAATCGATTGTCTGGTTACAGCGTGCAGGCCCGCGGCCTTTGCTGTTCCCCCCTTTGAAAAAGGGGGCAGGGGGGATTTGCTTTTACGCGACCCAGCGGTCTGCAGCGTGGCCTCTTAAAAGCTCTTGAAGTCCGAAGCTCGAAGCAAGATCAAAAGCTTCCGCCACTAAAGCGGCGGGTCACTTTCTTTTGTCAAAAGCGACAAAAGAAAGGTAACCAAAGAAAAACGCTTTTTGTGAATCAAGTGCCCGCGCGTGCGGTGCAGACGCAGGCACGCGCCACACGGAACATCCTGTCCCGGTGGCGCGCGACGCGCATCCATGCGCGTCGCCCTCCGGGTGTGCTGTTTCTAACGCGAGTTATGTGCTTTGCAGCGCTGGACGAACCGCGCGACCTCAGACACAAACAAAAGCCACATGGCCTCCCTGTAGGAGCGGCGCGAGCCGCGACCGCGGAAACACAACCACGACGAACGCTTCGCCGTTGCTGTATTGGCGCGGTCGCGGCTCGCGCCGCTCCTACGGGGAGGCCATGTGACTTTCGCAGGAAGTCAGATTTCATTCCCAGCGCTGCGAGGCCACTCGCTCGCGAGAACAAGAGCACACCCGGAGGGCGGCGCACATGGATGTGCGCCGTGCGCCACCGAGACAGGATGTCTCGTGTGGCGCATGCCCGCGTAAGCACCGCACTTGCGGGCACTTGATCCAAAGAAAAGCGTTTTTCTTTGGTTACCTTTTGACCGAAGGGAATCCAGACGGACTTTTGTCGCTTCTGACAAAAGAAAGTAACTCGGCCGCTTGCGGACGAAAGCTGTTGATCTTGCCTTCGACTTTAAAAGCCCCAGAGCTTTAAAGCCGTTAAAGCTTCCAGCAGGATAAAAAGCCACCACCGCCGAAGTGGGAAGTCACTTATCACCTCGCCTCAAGCCGGCGCCTCAGCGTCCCTGCGGCTTCTGATAAGTAACAAAAAACCCCTGCAAATCCCCATTCTCGATATACGGCGCCACGCTAAGCACATCGTAGCCCCGCGTAGTGAACGCCTGATGCGCGCGACTGAGCGCGTTAGCCGCGCCCTGGTTGCGGAATCCCCAACTGGCGTCGACCCACACGGTGACCGCGCGCAGGCGTTGGGTCACGGCTTCGTCGGCGACCTTGTCGGGGTTCTTGTCGAACAGGCCAGCATGGGCCGGCGCGGTGATGGCGGCGGCGGTGAGCAAGGTAGCGAGCAGCAGGCGGTGCATGGAGGGCTCCGTGATCGGGCGAAAGGCGAAGGTGTCAGTGTTCGGCGCCAGCGGCGATGCGGCGGTCGGTGTGGGTGGTCAACGCGGCGTGTAGCGCCACGCGCAGGCCCTGCGCGACGGTCTCGATCGCCAGGCTCGCCACGCCGGGATGGCGCGCGGCCTGCGCCGGCGAATACGGGATATGCACGAAGCCGCCGCGCACGCCGGCGGTGTCGTCGCGTTCGTGCAGCCGGTGCATCAGCCCGTAGAAAACGTGGTTGCACACGTAGGTGCCGGCGGTCTGCGATATCTGTGCCGGGATGCCGGCCGCGCGCACCGCGGCGAGCATGGCCTTGATCGGCAGGTCGCTGAAATAGGCGGCCGGACCGTCGGCGGCGATCGCGCGGTCGATCGGTTGCGCGCCGAGGTTGTCGGGAATGCGCGCGTCGTCGACGTTGATCGCGATGCGCTCGATCGACAACTGGGCGCGGCCGCCGGCCTGGCCGACGCACAGCACCAGTGCGGGACGCAGCGCGCCGATGGCGTCGTCGAGTTCGTGCAAGGACAGATCGAACGCCACCGACAGGCAGCGCGTGGCGATGCGATGACCGACGATGATCTCGCCGTCGAGCAAGCGCACCGCATCCCAACTGGGGTTGTCCGATTCGCCGCCGAACGGCGCGAAGCCGGTCAGCAATACCGTGCGCGGCGCAGTGTGGCGATGCATCGGCTCGGACGCGCTCGAGGGCGTTTTTGAGCCGGGTTTCGTCGTTTTCTTGGTCGTGGCGCGCTTGCGCGCAGCCGCGGTTCCGGCAGAGGTCGGCTTGTTCATCGCAGTGCGATCCAGTACATCAACACGACATTGCAGGCCAGCAACACCAGCCCGGTCGGCCATTGCGCGCGGATCACGCCGTAGGGATCCTTCAACTCCAGCAACGCCGCCGGCACCAGGTTGAAATTCGCCGCCATCGGCGTCATCAGCGAGCCGCAATACCCCGAGAGCATGCCGATCGCGGCCAGCGAGGCGGGGTCGGCGCCGTGGTGCTGGACCAGCAACGGCAGGGCGATGCCGCCGGTCATCACCGGGAACGCGGCGAAGGCGTTGCCCATGATCGCCGCGAACAAGGCCATGCCCAGCGCGTAGGCCATGGCCACGGCGAAGGCGTTGTCGACCGGGATTACCGCTCGTACGACACCGGCCACGGCCTGGCCGACACCGCCGGCTTCGAACACGCTGCCGAGCGCGGCGAGCAGCAAGGGCAGCATCGCGGCCCAGCCGATCGAGTCGACCAGACGGCGCGATTGCTCAACGCCGCTCCACGGTGTCTGCCGGGTCAGCCGGCACGCGGCGATCAGGGCGACGATGCAGCCCAGGGCCAGCGCGATCAGAGTGAGGTTCTGGAGATCCAGCAGCGGCTGATCGCCGATCCACACGTATTTCAGGCCCACCGCGCCAGCCACGGTCACCGCCGGAATCAGCAGCGCGGGCCAGAACAGACGATTGCCCAGTCGTAGCGATTCGGCCTGTTTCTGCTCGTCTGTGGTTTCGGCGTAGCGGCCCTTGCCAAGCCCGCCGAAACCGGCGAGCACCGCGAGCGCGACGACGCAAGCGCCGACGGCTTTGTTCGGAAGATGTTCGGCGGCGAACATCAAGAACGCGATCAAGCCCCAGAACAACGCGGTGGTATGGCGGCGCGGGTTGGCCGCATCGCGCAGGCCGCGCCAGGCGAGCGCGGCGAAGTACGCGCCCAGCAACCAATAGACGAAGGTCAGGGTGATCATGGCGACGCCTGCGGCGGCTCGGTGCGCTCGGTCGTGGCGATGGAGGCGGGCGCAGGTACGAACAGCCTGCGTTCGAAGCGCAAGATGCGTACGGAGTGGACCATGAACGCGCACACCGCGGTCGGAATGCTCCAGACCGCGATCTGCCAAGGCTCGTAGGTGTGGCCGTGCTCGATCAGGAAGCCGTGGATGATCAGCACGCCGGTAAAGCCGAAGAAGATGTCCTCGCCGAAAAACAGGCCGACGTTGTCGGTGCCGGCGGCCATCGCGCGGATACGCTGGCGCTGGTCGTCGCTGAGTTCGCCGTGGGTGGTCTGCGCGGCGCCTTCGCTCATCGGCGCGAGCAGGGGGCGCACGGTCTGCGGATGGCCGCCGAGGCTGGTCAGCCCGCACGCCGAGGTGAGCTGGCGCATCAGCAAATAGGCGATCAGCAAGCGCCCCATGGTGGCGCCGCGCAGTTTCGCGATCCAGTGCTGCGCGTGCTCCTTGAGTCCGTGACGTTCGAGCAGGCCGATCACCGGCAGCGGCGCGAGAAACAGCAACAGGAAGCGTTTTTCGGTGAACGCCTTGCCGAGCACTTCGAGCACGTCCAACGGCGACAGTTGCGCGGCCAGTCCGGTGATGAACCCGGCCACGACCACCACCAGCGCCGGATTGAGCCGCAGCACGAAACCGAGCACGACCGCCGCGACGCCGATCAGGGGCCAATAATTCATGTCGCGTCCTCGAAGAAATGATGCGGGGGCGTGGGATTCATGCGCTTGGAATCATGCGTTTCGCGGCATGCGCGCGAAACATTCGCAGCGCGATTCGCGGGCGAAGAACGATATCGATGAAGGGGCGAAGCGGAGCGCGGATGGGTTGGTGCAATGCGCCCTCACAACGCCGCGACCCGGATCCCGTCGGCGCGCAGCGCCTCATGCACCGCGCGCGCGAACGTCGGCGCGTCGCTGCGGTCGCCGTGAAGGCACAAGGTGTCGGCGCGCAGTGCGATGCGGCCGCCGCCGCCGACGGCGACTTCGCCGTGCAGCACCAGATCGCGGACCTGCTGGATCGACTGCTGCAGCGATTCGATCACCGCGCCGGCTTGTCCGCGCGGCAACAGGCGGCCGTTGGCGGCGTAACCGCGCTCGGCGAAGACCTCGTGCGCGACGCGCAGCCCGGCGGCCTGCGCCGCGTCGGTGAGTTGCGACTGGGCCAGCCCGTACACGATCAACTTCGGATCGAACGCGGCCACCGCGGCGACGATGGCGTCGGCGACGATGCGGTCGTCGGCGGCCAGGTTGTACAGCGCGCCGTGCGGCTTGACGTGGGTGAGTCGCACGCCTTCGTCGGCGGCGATCGAGGCCAGCCGCGCCATCTGCCCGAGCATCAGCATGCCGATCTCGTCGCGGCTCAGCGGCAGGGTGCGGCGGCCGAAATGCTCGGGGTCGTCATAGCCCGGATGCGCGCCGGCGGCGACGCCGTGCTCGCGGCACAGGCGCAGGGTCGCGCGCATGCTCGCATCGTCGCCGGCGTGGCCGCCGCAGGCGACGTTGGCCGAACTGACGTAGGGCAGGATCGCCGCGTCGTCGCCGCAGCCTTCGCCCAGATCGCAGTTGAAGTCGATGCGGTCGCGCATGGGCCGGTGCGGGCTAGTTGCGCTTGAACAGCAGGCCCAGGCCGACCACGACCAGTGCGGCCGGCCACCAGGTCACCAGGACCTTGGTCAGGCTGAGGTTGGTGTAGCCCAGGTTGTTGAGCAGGAACAAGGTGCCGATGACGATCAGGATCAGGGCGCCGACAACATGGGATTTCATCTGGGACGGGTCTCGGTTCGAAGCGGTGGGCGACGCGGGTGGGCGTCGTCGGGACAGGGGGTGAGTCTAGTCGGGTTGGGTGGGTTTGCCCAAGGGGATGGGGGCGTGTGGGGTGGATGGAGGATGTTGCCTGCGCGGTGGGGCCGGGGTTGGGGATTTGGCCTGTTCAGGCAATCGTTCGAGCGCCTTTTTTTCGTGTCGATGGGCGGTGCGCATGAATATGCGTTGCGTACCCTTGTTGGAGCACGAGGCGACGCAGTGGCATGGCATCGCCCTGTAGGAGCGACGCGAGTCGCGACCGCGACATATCGATAACGTCGATACCTGCGCCGTAGTTGTGTTTTCGCGGTCGCGGCTTGCGCCGCTCCTACAGGGAGGCCATGCAGCTTTCGCTTGAAGTCAGATTTCATTTCCAGCGCCGCGAGGCTTGTAACTCGCGTTAGCAACAGCACACCCGGAGGGCGGCGCACATGGATGTGCGCCGTGCGCCACCGGGACAGGATGTCCCGTGTGGCGCATGCCTGCGTCAGCACCGCACTTGCGGGCACTTGATTCAAGAAAAAGCGTTTTTCTTTGGTTACCTTTCTTTTGTCGCTTTTGACAAAAGAAAGTAACTCGGCCGCTTGCGGACGAAAGCTGTTGATCTTGCCTCTGGCTTCAAAGCTTGAAGCAACATCAAAAGCTTCCGCCACTAAAGCGGCGGGTAACTTTCTTTTGTCCAGAGCCACAAAAGAAAGTCACCAAAGAAAAAGGCGTTCCTGTTTCGAGTCAAGAGCCGCACGATCGGTGCTTGCGCAAGCATGCGCCACACGGGACATCCTGTCCCGGTGGCGCACGGCGCACATCCATGTGCGCCGCCCTCTGGGTGTGCTGTTGCTAACGCGAGTTCAGGCCTCGCGGCACTGGATGAACTGCGCGGCTTCAAGCTCGATCCAAAGCAAAGCAAAGCAAAGCAAAGCAAAGTCAAAGTCAAAGTTAGGTTTTGCCGGCAATTACCGTCGCGCAAACAAAAACGGGGCCGCGAACGGCCCCGTTACTTTGCGAATCTTCACCCGCGAATCAAAGCGAAAGCGTACCGATCACATCGCGCTCTTAGGCGCCGCCTTGTCCGGCGAACCCGTCGCCGGCGGCAATGCGGCATTCGGCGCGGCCGGTGCAGCCGCCGCGGCCGGCTTGGGCGCCGTCCACAGCTTGGCCTGCGCCGGAACGTTCATCATCTGCCCGTACACCAGCGGAATCGGCGGGCCGCCGTAGCTCAGGAACTGATCGTGGAACGCCTTCCAGCCGCTGCGGCCGCCGTGGCCCGCGGTCCAGTCCTCGCGCAACTGCATGATCATCAACTTGCCCAGGGTGTAGTTCAGGTACGCCGGGTCGTAGGTGCCGCGCGCGGCCTGCTGGCGCGCGTTGCCCGGGTCCTGGAACGCCTTGTCCTTGAACATCTGCTCGGACTGCGCGACGGTCATGCCGCCGGTGTGCAGGCCGATCGCCGACAGATAACGCACATTGCGCAGCAAGGCATTGGTCAGCTGGCCGATGTGGATTTCCGGGCCGGCGCCGTCGAGGCCGGCGTCGAACATCATCTCTTCGGTGTAATGCGCCCAACCCTCGGCATAGGCATAGCCGACGAACAACTGGGCGAACTTCCACTGCGAACGGTTGGCGTGCAGGAACTGCAGGAAATGCCCCGGCCAGACTTCGTGCGCCGATGTGAACAACAGGTCGGCCTTGCCCGGCACGTAGGCGTCCTGCTCGGCCTTGGGCCACTTCGGATCGGGCGGGGCGATGTAGTAGACCGAGGGCAGGTTCTTCTCGTACGGCCCGGGGATTTCGATGTAGGCGAAGTTGTTGCGGTTGAACGGCGGCGCTTCCTCGACCAGCGCCTGCTCGGTGCCGGGAATCGACACCAGGTCCTTGTCGACGATGAACTGGCGCAGCCCGGCCAATTGCTCGCGCGCGCCTTCGACCGCGCCGCCCTTGGGCTTGTCGGCGTTGGCCTTCTCGATGCATTCGACGATCGGCCGGCCTTTGGCGTATTGGTCGCAGGCGGCTTTCAGCGCGGCCAGGTTGCGCTCCAGATCGGCTTCGCCGGCGGCCTTGAGCTGATCCAGCGGCAGGTCCACGCCCTCGGTGGCCTTGAGCATCTTCGAGAATTTTTCCGCGCCCAGGGCGAAGTCCTGGGTCGCCTGCGGCTTCTGCGCGGCCAGGTAGTCCGACAGGCCCTGCATGGCCTCGATCGCCTTGGCGTTGGAGGCCTTGAAGCGCGCCTGCAGCGCCTCGTCCTTGACCTCGGCGAAGGCCTTGGGCACATCGTTCTTGAAGAATTCGGCGAAGCCGCCGAACACCATCGTGCCCAGGTCGATATAGCTCGCCGGCAGCGGGCCCTTGAGGTTGGCGCGGATCTGCTCGGCGGCCCTGGGCAGGTTGTCCTGATAGCTCACGAACGCGGCCAGGCGCTGCGGCAGCGGCGCGTACGGGCGGGTCAGGTACATGCTCGGCGACAGGTCGCCGGCGTAGAAGCCGGGGTTCTTGCTGGCGAAGCCGGAGTCTTCGAGCCAGAACAACTGGCCGTCGATCACCGCGCGCACGTAGTCGCGCTGATAGCGCTGCGGTGCGGCCAGGCGATCGTCGCCGAAGGCGTTGATCGCATCGCGTTGCTGGTGCAGCCACTGGATGTTGCGCTGCAGTCCTTCGGGCGAATAATCGGGCAGGCGGCCGTCGAATTCGTGCTTGCCGGCGTTGGCGCCGGCGACCGGGAAATGTTCGAAGAAGCCTTGCAGGAAGCCGTCGACGGCGGCGTCCCATTGCGCGCCGGCCGGTTGCGCGGCGCTGGCGGCCGGCGTGGCGTCGGCGGACGCGGCGGGCGGTGCGGTTTCGGACTTGCAGCCGGCGGCGAGCGCGGCGACGACACAGGCGGACAACGACAGCAGACGCAGGGTACGCATTGCGTTTCTCCGGAAAGCGGCGAGGGCGTGCATGGCCGCGACGACGAGACAGGGGCGGCCCGACCACTGATCGTGGAGCGGCTCGGCAGGACTGACCAGTGCCTTTTGCCCTATGGCAGGCGGGCGCCGCGCCGACGCGATCGGGCCCGTCGCGGCGTGGCCGCGGATGCACCCGGCCGCGGGCATGTCAGCCGGAGTCGGCCGCGCACGAACGCGCTAGCCGGTTGCCGGCTTGGATCGATGACGGGTCCACGAACGAGTCCGCCACCGAGGCATCGATCTGCGAGCCATGGCGGGTCAGGTCGCGATAGCGGCCCACGACGCGAAGCAGCGAATCGTTCGCCGACGAGGCCGCTTCGGCGATCTCGTAGGCCTGCTGCAGCAGCGATTGCGCCCGGTCGCGATGGCAGGTCTGGAGCGCATGCAGGGCCCGGTAGGTCAGGGCCTGGGCGGCGACGGTGGAATGGGTGCGGCGATTTCGTTGCTGCCTTGCTTGCGGATTCGGCGCTGCGCTGCCGATGTAACCCAACTCGGCCTGCACCAGTTTTTGGAACCCGCGATCGGCGCGCGAATAGTCGCCGCGCCGGAACAGCAGCACGTTGCGGAACAGATCCCATTGCGCGGGCGGCGTGTCGCCCTTTTCGAAGTAAAGCCGCGCGTCCTGCCCGCTTTCGTCGATCAGGCGCGAGGCTTTGTCGAGTTGCGCCTGGCTGCCGTATCGCAGCAGGGCGCGGATCAGGTTGATCCGGTCGATCGGCGCGGGCAGGCCGATCGAGCGTTTGTCGGCGATGGTCTTTTCCAGGATCGCGATCCCTTCGGCGACATCGGTTGCGCCGCGATACGCATCGGGCAGTTGCGACAGGTCCTTGCCCAGGTTGCCCTTGGCGTTGAGGGCGAGCGGCCCCAGCGGGCCCTGGCTGCGTTCGAGTATCGCCACGCCTTCGCGCAGCAGGCGCACGTTGTCGCGCGGATCGCGCGCGATCGCCCACGACGAGGTCGACAGCGCCCAGCCGTAGTCGAGGTGCTCGCGGCCGTACGCCGATACGATCGCATCGAGCGCCTGCTGGACTTTCTGCGGCGAATCCGGGAGCGGGTACTCGCTCAGCGCGAGCAGCAGGCGCGCGCGCGCGGTGACCGGATGGGTGGGGCCCAGGCTGGCCTCGCGGCCGCGCACGAGTTCCTGCGCGAGCGCATGCTCGCCCGGACTGCGGCGCACGTTATGAATCCAGACCAGCAATTCCAGTGCGTCGTCGGCGATCACGGTATTGATCGGACGCGCGAGCGTAATGGCTTCGCGCGCATCGGCCTCGGCCGGCTTGAACCGGTACAGGCGGGTCAGGAAGCCCGAACGCAGGATCAGCACCTGCGCCAGCAACTCCGGTTCTTCCGGGCGCAGCGCGCGCGCCTGACCCAGCAACGCGTCCGCGCTGTCCAGCGCGATCAGGGTTTCGCCAACGTTCCATTGCGCCTTGGCGAGTTCGGCGCCGAACGTCACGCGCGCCAATTGCGCGGGCCGGTCCTCGCGATCGCCCAGGCCTTCGATCTGTTCGCGCGCGCGTTGCCGGGCCTGCGCATAGTGATTCTGGGTGTTGAGCATCGCCACCCAGGTGGCGGCGACGAAGCTGTACTCGTCCTCGGCCGAGCCCAGGACCTGCTGCGCCGATGCGGCCAGGCGCTCGGCATTGCGGTAGTCGCCGATCATCGCGTAGCCGCGCGCCAGCGTCGCCAGGCTGCGGGCGTGCAGGCCGGGCTGGTCGTCCAACGGCAGGCGCCGCAATTCGTGCTCGGTCTTTTCCAGCAGCGCGCGCGAGGAGAACCGCGAACTGCCCAGTCCGGACAGGGTTGCGGTACCCAGGGTGGTGGCGAACAAATTGCCGACCGTCTGGGTGGCCTGCGCCTCGCGCGTCGCGCGGTGCTGCTGCCACAGCGACAAACCCAGCGTCGCGACCAGGGCCAGCAGCAACGCGGCGGCGAGCAGCGCCGCGGCCGGGCTGCGCCGATGCCACTTGCGCGCGCGCGACAGCCAGTTGCCCGGGTTGACGCCGACCGGACGGTGCTCGCACCAGCGTCGCAGGTCGTCGGCGAATTCGTTGACGCTGGGATAGCGGTCCTGCGGCCGGGCGGCCACTGCCTTGAGCGCGATCGCCGACAGGTCACCGGTCAGTTGCCTGCGCAGCGCGGCCGCATCGGCGGCGCCGCGTTGGCGGGCGATGAAGTCGGCGTTGTCGTCGGCCGCATCGGCCTCGCCGGTCCGGTTGTCGAGCAGGCGATCCATCGGCACCGGTTCGCCCGAGGCCGCGATCGGAATCAGATTGCGCAGGCTGTGCAGCGGCGCCGGCCATTGCGCGCACAGCAGGCGATAGGTGAGCACGCCGAGCGCGTACAGGTCGGTGGCCGGGCCATGCGCGCCGTATTCGCGCGCTTCCGGCGCGGCGTAGTCGGGGGTGATCGCGATCTGTTCGCGCGGCACGACGCCCTGCGCGGCGAAATGCGAGGAGATGCCGAAGTCGACCAATTGCACGCGACCGTCTTCGGTCACCAGCAGATTGGACGGTTTGATGTCGCGATGCACGATGCCTTGCGCATGCGCGTAGCCCAGCGCGTCGCACACCTGGATCAACTGGCCGACGCGTTCGCGCACGCTCGCGCGGCGATGGTCGCACCATGCGTCCAGGGCGATGCCGTCGACGAAACGCATGGCGAACCAGGGCTGTCCATCCTCGCCGACGCCGCCGTCGACCAGCGCGGCGATGCCGGCGTGGTCCAGGCGCGCGAGCAGATTGCGTTCGTCGCGGAACGCGGCCTGCAGTTGCGGGGTGGCCAGTTCGGTGCGGATGCATTTGAGCGCGACGCGTTGTTGATATTCGCCGTCGTCGCGATGGGCTTCGTAGACCGTGCCCATGCCGCCGTGGCCGATCACCCGGTCGATCCGCCACGGGCCCAGATGGGTGCCGAGGCGGACGTCGGCGCGCTCGTCGTGCTCGGATTCGCAGTCCTCGCCGTCGCCGCGCTTGCCGGCCAGGACCTGCGCCGGCGAGCGATCCAGCAGGTGATCGTCGTCGTGTCGCGCATCGGCGTCGAGCAGCGCGCACAGCGCGGCGTGCAGTTCCGGCTCGCGCGCGGCCAATGCGGCCAATGCGCGCGCGCGCTCGGCCGCGGGCAGGTCGACGTAATCGTCGAACAGCGCCAGCGCGCGCGCGGCCGCGGCGCTCATGCGCGATCCCGCCGCGGCAGGCGGCGCCGGACTAATGCGAGCGCTGCGATGGGCATGCCTGCGCCTGTCGATTGATGCGTTCGAGTTCGTCCGGAGGCATCAGCCACGCATCCGCGGTCGCGATCATGCGTCCGTGCCTGCGCAGACTGTCCAGGGAATTCGTTACGGCTTGGGTGATCGGATTGTCCGCGCCGAAGACGCGCAGGTCGAAGCTTTCGGCCTGGCGCATAAATGCCAGGGCCTGGGCCCGGTCGCATCGCTGATGGGCATACAAGGCCCTGAACACCAGCGATTGACTGAGCAGACCGCTGCGCCTGATCCCTTCGCTGTCCAGGTCGGCATTCGCTTCGCGCATGAAAGCGTCGGCGTCCTCGATGCGGCGGGCGAAATTACGATCAGCCTGTTCCTGCTGACCCTGGCGGTACAGCAGCCAATCGGAGATGTATTCCAGATTGGTTACCTCGCCATCGCCGGGGCGGTAATAACGCAGGGCTTCGCGCCGGTTTTCGTCCAGCAGCGCCCGCGCCCTGGGCAATTGCGCGGGGTCGCCATACATCAGCAGACTGACGATCACCATCGTACGCACGTTTACCGGCGGGACACCGGCCCGGCTCATTTCGTTCATCACGTACTGCAGCAGCTCCATGCCTTCGGCCAGATCGTGCGGGGTGCGTATCGCATCGGGCAGGCCGATCAGATCCTTGCCGAGGTTGTACTGCGCCGCCAGGGTCACTTCGGTGCGTGGCCCCGTGGTCCGTTGCAGCGTGTCCGCCGCCTGGCGCAGCAGGGCGATTTTTTCGCGCGGGTCGCGGGCGACGGCCCAGGCGCCGGCGCTCAGGGCCGAGGCATAGGCCGGATTGTCGCCGCCGTAGCTGGCCTTGAGTACGGCCAGGGCCTTGGACACATCGTCGTTGGACACATTCGGATAACGGGTCAGGGCCAGGCGCAACTTCGCTTGCGCGGTTTTTGGATGCGATTCGCCCAGCGTATCGCGGCGGTTGCGCACCAGTTCCTCGGCCAGCGGCAAGGTCTCCGACGAGCCGCGTCGGGCGACCAGATTGACCAATCTGTCGAGCCCGTCGCCGGCCAACACCGGATTGGACACCCGCACCAGTTCGATCGCTTTGCGCATGTCGGCCTCGGCCTGCTCGGGCCGCAGCAGTCGACTGAAGAAGCCGGCCCGCAGCATCAGCGCCTGCGCGATCACCTCATGGTTTCCCGGTCCCAGCGTGCCAGTCTGCTCGACCAGCGCATTCGCGGTGCGTGTCGCTTCCTCGGTGCGGCCCATGCCCCACTGGGCCCTAGCCAGTTCGGTGGTGTAGGCGACGCGGGTCAGCCGGGTCTGTTCGTCGTCGCGATCGCCGAGCGCGTCGAGTTGTTTCGCGGCCAACGCCGCGGCTTCGCGATAGCGGTTGTTCAAGTTGAGCATCGACACCCGCGCGCTGGTCACGAAGGCATCGCTTTCGCCGGCGCGGTCGAGCACGCGCAGGGCTTCGTCGGTCAGGCGGCCGGCGTGGGTGTAGTCGCCGACGAGGGTGTAGCTGCGCGCCAAGGTCGCCAGGCCGCGAGCCAGCAATCGCGGTTGATCGCGCAGCGGCAGCCTGCGCAGTTCGCGCTCGGTCTTCTCCAGCAGCGCTTTCGAGGAAAACGTGGTGGTGCTCAGTCCGGACAGGGTGGCGGTGCCCAGGGTGGAGGCGAACAACTGGCTGACGGTCGCGGTGGCGGCCGCTTCGCGCTGGGCGCGTCGTTGCTGCCACAGCGTCACGCTCAGGCCGATGCACACGACCAGCAGCAGGCCCGCGCCGATCGCCACCGCGCCGGGATTGCGACGCTGCCACTTGCGCGCGCGCGACAGCCAGCGGCCCGGGTTGACGCTGACCGGGCGGTGCTCGCACCAGCGTCGCAGGTCGTCGGCGAATTCGCTGGCGCTGGAGTAACGATCCTGCGGCCGCGTCGCCACCGCCTTGAGCGCGATCGCCGACAAGTCGCCGGCCAGTTGCTGGCGCAACGCGGCCGCATCGGCGGCGCCGCGCTGGCGGGCGATGAAGTCGGCGTTGTCGTCGGCCGCCTCGGCCTCGCCGGTCCGGTTGTCGAGCAGGCGATCCATCGGCACCGGTTCGCCGGACGCCGCGATCGGAATCAGATTGCGCAGGCTGTGCAGCGGCGCCGGCCATTGCGCGCACAGCAGGCGATAGGTGAGCACGCCGAGCGCGTACAGGTCGGTGGCCGGGCCATGCGCGCCGTATTCGCGCGCTTCCGGCGCGGCGTAGTCGGGGGTGATCGCGATCTGTTCGCGCGGCACGACGCCTTGCGCGGCGAAATGCGAGGAGATGCCGAAGTCGACCAATTGCACGCGACCGTCTTCGGTCACCAGCAGATTGGACGGTTTGATGTCGCGATGCACGATGCCTTGCGCATGCGCGTAGCCCAGCGCCTCGCAGACCTGGATCAACAGGCCGACGCGTTCGCGCACGCTCGCGCGGCGATGGTCGCACCATGCGTCCAGGGCGATGCCGTCGACGAAACGCATGGCGAACCAGGGCTGTCCGTCTTCGCCGACGCCGCCGTCGACCAGCGCGGCGATACCGGCGTGGTCCAGGCGCGCGAGCAGATTGCGTTCGTCGCGGAACGCGGCCTGCAGTTGCGGGGTGGCCAGTTCGGTGCGGATGCATTTGAGCGCGATGCGCTGCTCGTATTCGCCGTCGTCGCGATGGGCTTCGTAGACCGTGCCCATGCCGCCGTGGCCGATCACCCGGTCGATCCGCCACGGACCCAGGCGGGTGCCGATGCGCGCATCGGCGCGTTCGTCCTGCTCGGCGGCGCTGTGTTCGGCGCGGTTGTGTTTGTCGGCCAGGATGTCGGCCGGCGAGCGGTCGAGCAGGTGATCGTCGTCGTGCGCATCGGCGTCGAGCAGCGCGCGCAGGGCGTCGTGCAGCGCCGGCTCGCGCGCGGCGAGTTCGAGCAGTTTGCGTTCGCGTTCGCTCGCCGGCAGTTCGACGTAATCGTCGAACAAGGACAATGCACGCGCAGCCAGATCGTTCATGAGGCGCCGCGACGGCTGGGCCGAAGGATCAGGGCGAGCTCGGGCCGGGCTCGGGCCCGGCGATGCCGGGCGCGTGGCTCAGGTGCGCGGCCAGGAAGGCGCGCGCCTTGCGCCAGTCGCGGCGGATGGTGCGGTCGGTGAGGCCGAGCACTTCGCCGATCTCGATATCGCTCATGCCGGCGAAGTAGCGCATCTCGACCAGCTGGATCAGCCGCGGTTCGACTGCGCCGAGCGCATTGAGCGCATGGTCGATCGAGATCAGTTGTTCCAGGTCCGGGTCGTAGCTCGGCTCGGCATGCTCGGCGCCGTAGCTTTCCTCGAGCTTGAGCTGGTTGAGCCGGCGCGCTTCGTCGATCAGCGCGTAGCGCATCGCGCGCGACAGCACCGCCAGCAAATGCTGCCGGTTGTTCAAACTGAGCTTGTCCTGGTTCAAGCGCAGCCAGGTGCGATTGATCAGCGAGGTCGGCGAGCGCTTGCCGCGGCCCCAGCGGCGACGGATCTGCAAGGATGCGGCGTCGTGGAGCTCCTTGTAGAGCAGCGCGTACACTTTGTCCCAGGCGCCGGCCTGGCCGCCTTGCGCGGCGACGATCAATTCTGTGACCGAATCCAAGGTGTACTGGCCGAACTCGAACTCCGCCGGACCGATGGCCGGGCCGGGAGAGGGAGACTCTAGGCGGGAACTGTCGTGAGTCATGTCCGGGAGGCAGCGGTCTCTACGATATAACCAGATTAAGCGTTTGATACGTCAAACGGTACGGCTTGTCGATTGTTCCGGGTGCATTGCGCCATGCCGCTATTCACGTTACGCATAATATTTACTTACAAATAGCGTGTATTGCGCGCATTAACTCCCTCACGCTTTCTCACCGGGCACGTTTTTCACTGGCGCGATGCCGGTCCGCCGCCGTGCTCCGCCGCGGCCTTTGGCCCTTCGGCCCTCGCTCGATCCCGCAACCGTCAACCGCGCAGGCGCGCGTCGATCGCCAGGCGCAGACGGGCGACCTCGGCCCGGGCGGTACGCGCCGCGGCCGCGGCTTCGTTGGCGTCGCAGGCGCGAAAGCGCAGGCCGGTGTTCGGCCCGGCCTGGGCCAGGCGGGGCAGGTCGGCCGCGATCACGTGGCCCAACCGCGGATAGCCGCCGACGGTCTGCGCGTCGGCCAGCAGCACGATCGGTTGGCCGTCGGGCGGCAGTTGGAGGGTGCCGGGTGCGACCGGTTCGGACACACCGCCGCCGCCTGCATTCGCCAGCGCCGTGCCGGACAGGCGCAGGCCCTGGCGATTGCTCGCCGCATGCACGCGCCAGACCCGCTCGCCGAATTGCCGCGCGGCCTCGCGCACCGCCGGCGCCTGGCTGGCGCGGTAACGGATCGGCGCCTGCGGCTCGTGTTCGCAATACGGATCGATCCACCAGCGCGGCACCCGCGGCGTTGTCGCCTCGATGCGCGCGTGCGGGCCGAGCGGCAGCCGGTCGCCGGCGCGCAGCGCGCGGCCTTCGAATCCGCCGAAGCCGCCGCGCAGATCGGTGGCGCGGCTGCCGAGCACGTGCGGCAGGTCGAAGCCGCCATGCACCGCGAGCCAGGCATAGACGCCTTCGCGCATGCCGCCCAGGCGCAAGTGGCCGGCCGGCAGGTCGATCGGGCGCGCCTGCGGCAGGGCGTCGCCTTCGAAGCGCACCTCGCAGGCCGCGCCCATCACCGCGATGCGCAGCGGCCGCGGCAGGCGCAGGCTCGGGCCGTGCAGGGTGAATTCGAGCACCGCGGCATCGACCTGGTTGCCGACCAGGGCATTGGCGAGCGCGGCGCAGCCCGGGTCGAGCGCGCCGCCGCGGGCGATGCCCAGATGACGCCAACCATCGCGGCCCAGGTCCTGCACGTGGCTCAGCGGACCGGGCGCGATCACTTCGATGTAGCTCGCGCTCATGCCTGCGCCTGCAAACGCGCGAAGTGCGCCGCGTCGATGGCGAGGAAGCGCACGCGGTCGCCGGGCAGCAGCAGGCTCGGCTGCGCGCGCGAGGGATCGAACAAGGTCAACGGCGTGCGGCCGAGCAGCCGCCAGCCGCCCGGGCCGGGGCGGGGATAGATGCCGGTCTGCGCGCCGCCGATGGCGACGCTGCCGGCCGCCACTTGCGTGCGCGGCGTGGCCAGACGCGGCAACGCCAGTGCGGAGTCCAGGCCGGACAGGTACGGAAAGCCCGGCGCGAATCCGATCATCGCAACCGTGTAGAGCGCTTCGCTGTGGCGCTGGATCAGCGCCGACGCCGACAGGCCGAGTTCGGCCGCGCCGGTCACCAGGTCGGGGCCGAACTCGCCGCCGTAGGCGACCGGGATTTCGACCGTGCGCGATTCGACCGCGCGCGGCGCGAGCGATTGGAGATGATCGGCGTCGCGCGTTTCGTCGCAACGCGCCCGCAGCCAGTCGCGCACTGCATCGGCATCGATCGCGCGGCTGTCGAAGAACACCGCCAGGCTCGCGTACGCGGGCACCAGATCGCGCAGCCACGCCGGCGCCTGCGCGCGCAGGCGCGCGGCCAGCGCATGGATGCGCGCGTTGAGCGCATCGTCGATGACCTCGCCCAGGCGCAGCAGCCAGGCATCGTCGGACAGCGCTTCGAATTCGATCGCCGCGTCCGGCGCGGCGGATTGCGCGCGCGGGTTCACGCGTTCAGCGCGTCCTGCAGGCGGCGGATGCGTTGCACCAGCGCATCGGGCGAATACGGCTGCGCGGTCGCCATGCCCCAGACCGGGCGCGGCCAGGCGATGTCCTCGCGATAGCGCGCGATCACATGCACGTGCAACTGCGGCACCAGATTGCCGAGCGCGGCGACATTGAGCTTGTGCGGCGCGAAGCCGGCCTGCAGCGCGCGGCTGGTGCGGGCGATTTCGCGGGTCAAGGTGAGTTGCTGGTCCTCGTCGAGATCGATCAGTTCGACCGCGCCGTCCACCCGCGGCACCAGGATCAGCCACGGATGGTTGGCGTCGTCCATCAGCCGCAGTTCGCTGAGTTCGAATTGCGCCAGCGGGTGGGTGTCGTCGGCGAGTTGCGGGTGCAGGTGCCAGGGGTTCATTTGAGGCTGTCCGCGAGAAAGGCGAGGGTGCGGGTCCAGGCCAGCGCGGCGCTGGCGGGCTCGTAGGCGTCGCCGACATCGCGATTGAAGCCGTGGCTGGCCTCATAGACATGGATCGGTGCGAGCGGCAGCGCCTGGCGATGCTGTTCGATCGCTTCGGGCGGGATGCTGCCGTCGTGGCGACCGAAGTGGAACATGATCGGTGCGCGCACCGCCGCGCGCGCCGCCTCGTCGAGAAACCGCAGCGTTTGCGCGCCGTAGTAGCTCACCGCCGGCAGGTCGAGCCGGGTATTGGCCAGGAACGCCAGCGAACCGCCCCAGCAGAAGCCGACCGCGGCGGTGCGCAATCCTTCGCTTTGCAGCAGGTGCGCCGCGGCGCCGACGATCTCGGTCGCGCGGTCGAAACCGACCCGGTCGCGCAATTCGCGGCCGCGCGCATAGGCCGACTGTTCGTAGTCCAGTTCCACGCCCGCCTCGACCGGATCGAACAGGGCCGGCGCCAGCGCGAGGTAACCGGCCTGGGCGAAACGCTCGGCGACCTCGCGGATATGCGCGTTGACGCCGAAGATCTCCTGAATGACCACCACGCCGCCCAGCGGCACGCCGGTCGGGTCGGCGCGCCAGGCCTGGACGGGGCCGGCGGGGGTGTCGAGATCGATCCAGTGAGCCATCGGCTACTCCTCAGTGGCGAGAAACCCGGCGGGCGTTCACCCGCAAGGCAGGGTCAGTTTAGCCCCGGAGGCTATAATTCGCGCCCCCGGCCGCTTCGCCGGCCGCCGGCTCGCGTTTCGCGCCCGGATTCTCTCGTTCAGGTCTCTTCCCGCATGTCTTCCGCCAGCAGCGTCTCGCCAGCCAATCCCAAAGTCGGTTTCGTCAGCCTCGGTTGCCCGAAGGCCCTGGTCGATTCCGAGCGCATCCTCACCCAGTTGCGCGTGGAGGGCTACGACATCGTCCAGACCTACGACGATGCCGACGTGGTGGTGGTCAACACCTGCGGCTTCATCGATTCGGCGGTGACCGAATCGCTGGACGCGATCGGCGAGGCGATCGCCGAGAACGGCAAGGTCATCGTCACCGGTTGCCTGGGCAAGCGTTCGGAACTGATCCGCGAAGCGCATCCGGGCGTGCTGTCGATCAGCGGCCCGCAGGACTACGGCAGCGTGATGAGCGCGGTGCATGCGGTGCTGCCGCCCAAGCACGACCCGTTCATCGACTTGGTGCCGCGACGCGACGACGGCATCGGCGTCAAGCTCACGCCGAAGCATTATGCGTATCTGAAGATTTCCGAAGGCTGCAATCACCGTTGCAGCTTCTGCATCATCCCGTCGATGCGCGGCGATCTGGTCTCGCGCCCGGTCGATCAGGTGCTGCGCGAAGCCGAAAAACTCGCGATGGGCGGGGTCAAGGAACTGCTGGTGATCTCGCAGGACACCTCGGCCTACGGCGTCGACGTGAAGTACGCGCAGCACGAATGGCGCGGCAAGCCGTACCAGACCCGGATGAAGGCGCTATGCGAGGGTCTGAGCGAACTGGGCATCTGGACGCGCCTGCATTACGTGTATCCGTACCCGCATGTCGACGAGATCATCCCATTGATGGCCGACGGCAAGCTGCTGCCGTACCTGGACATTCCGTTCCAGCACGCCAGCCCGCGCGTGCTCAAGCTGATGAAGCGCCCCGGCGCGGTCGACAAGACCCTCGAACGCATTCAGCGCTGGCGCTCGATCGCTCCGGACATCGCGATCCGCAGTACCTTCATCGTCGGTTTCCCGGGCGAGACCGAGGCCGAGTTCGAAGAACTGCTGGATTTCCTCGACGAAGCCCAGCTCGACCGGGTCGGCGCATTCGCCTATTCGCCGGTCGACGGCGCCCGCGCCAACGATCTGCCCGATCCGATCGACGAGGACGTCAAGCAGGAGCGGCTGGCGCGTTTCATGGAGCGTCAGGCCGAGATCTCGGCGAACAAGCTCGAAGCCAAGGTCGGCAGCGTGCAGCGCTGCATCGTCGACGCGCTCGACGGCGACCTGGCGATCGCGCGTTCGATGGCCGACGCGCCGGAGATCGACGGCTTGGTGCAGATTCAGAACGGTCTGGAAGCGCAGCTGCGGGTGGGGCAGTTCGTCGATGTCGAGATCATGGGCAGTGATGAGCATGATCTGTTTGGTGAGGCGGTGCTGGAGGATTGAGTCGGGTCGGTGGCGATGTAGCAAGGCCGCATGGCGCCGGCCCGCTCGCATCGAAGCTGCGTGTACCGACTGTAGGAGCGCAGCAAGTCGCGACCGCGTCATCTCGGTTGCGTCGGGGCTTGCGTAATCGGTGCGAATTCGCGGTCGCAGCTTACGCAGCTCCTGCTGGGGTACTTCAAAGGGCGCGTCGATCGGAGGAGATTTCGGCCCGATCGCTTCGTGGCTGCGTGTACCGACTGTAGGAGCGCCGCAAGTCGCGACCGCGCCATCTCGGTTGCGTCGGGGCTTTCGCAATCGTCGCGAATTCGCGGTCGCAGCTTGCGCAGCTCCTACAGGGACTTCGGGATAGCACGTCGGTGGGCGCGAGGCGACCGCGTCATTGCGGTTGCGTCATTGCGGCCGCGTAGAAATTCTTGCGTACCTGCAATCTACCCCGACCGTCATTCCCGCGAAGGCGGGCTTCGCTTTACTTCGGCGAAGCCGAATATCCAGGGTCTTTCGTGCGATAACGCTTGAAGTCACTGGATGTTCGGCTGCGCCGAAGTAAAGCAGAGCCCGCCTTCGCGGGAATGACGAGCAAAAGCAAGAAGCGCCAGCGGAAGCGTCATCCTCAAACCCAAACCTCAAACCCGAATCTCAAATCCCTAATCCCTAATCCCTACGTCTCAAACCGCCACCCCAGCCGCATGCCCCGACGCCCAGGCCCACTGGAAGTTGTAGCCGCCCAACCAGCCGGTCACGTCGATCACCTCGCCGATGAAATACAGCCCCGGCACGCGCTTGGACATCATCGTGCTCGACGACACTTCGTCGGTGTCGACCCCGCCCAGGGTGACCTCGGCGGTGCGATAGCCTTCGGTGCCGCTGGCGACCAACGGCCACGCGCTCAAGGTCGACGCGAGTTGCTTGAGCTCCGGCGCGTTGTACTGCTTCATCGGCTTGTTGCTCAGCCACAGCTCGCACAGGCGCTGCGCGAAGCGCTTCGGCATCGCGTCGCCGAGCACGGTCTTGAGCTCCGCCGCGGGCCGCTCGCGCTGCTGCGCCAGCAGCCAATCCATCGCGTCGTGGCCGGGCAGCAGGTCCAGGCGCAGATCGTCGCCGGGTTGCCAGTACGAGGAAATCTGCAGGATCGACGGACCGCTCACGCCGCGATGGGTGATCAGCAACTGGTTGCTGAAACTGCGGCCGTTGCAGCTGGCGGTGACCGGCAGCGCCACGCCGCTGAGGTCCTGCAGACGTTCCTGATGCTTGCCGCTGAGGGTCAACGGCACCAGCCCGGCGCGGGTCGGCAGCACGGTGTGGCCGTAGCTGCGCGCCAGTTCGTAACCGAAGCCGCTTGCGCCCATGCTCGGAATCGACAGGCCGCCGCTGGCGACCACCAACGATGCGCACGACACCGCGCCCTGCGTGGTATGCATGCGAAACACGCTGTCGCCCTCGCCACGCACGACGCGCTCGATCGAATAGCCGGTGTTGATGCGCACCCCGGCCGCCAGGCATTCGTCGACCAGCATCTTGACGATCAGCTTGGACGACTCGTCGCAGAACAACTGGCCGAGTTCTTTCTCGTGGTAGGCGATGCGATGGCGCTCGACCATCGCGATGAAATCCCACGGCGTAAAGCGCGCCAGCGCCGACTTGCAGAAATGCGGGTTGGCCGACAGATAGTTGGCCGGGGTGGTGCCGGTGTTGGTGAAATTGCAGCGTCCGCCGCCGGACATCAGGATTTTCTTGCCGACCTTGTTGGCATGCTCGATCACCAGCACGCGCCGGCCGCGCTGGCCGGCGGTCAAGGCGCACATCAAGCCGGCGGCGCCGCCGCCGACGATCACCGCGTCGAACGTTTCGGCCACTTCAGGCCGCCCGTGCGTCCGTGCTCTGACGCACCGTCGGGGTGAAGGTCAGGGCGGACTTGTCGTTGCTGAGCGCGACTTCCTCGTCGGCGATCTGGCAGTCCAGGCGGAAACTGCGCTCGACCATCGCCGCCATCGCCTCGACCGAGGCCGGGTCGATGTCGAGCACGGTGAGGTTTTTCAATCGACGCAGGATCGCGACGTTCTTGTCCCACCAAATGTTCGCCGCATTGCCGCCGTAATTCACCACCACGACTTGCCGCGCGCGCCCGCAGGCCTTGCGAATGCGCGATTCGTCCGGCTGGCCCACATCGATCCACAGTTCGATATCGCCGGTGTAATCGCGCAGGGCGATGTCCGGTTCGTCCTCGCTGCTCAGACCGGGGCCGAATTCGAGGCGCTCGTGCGCATTCAAGGCGAACGCCAGCATGCGCACCATCAACCGCTGCGGGGTTTCCGACGGATGCTGGGCCAGGGTCAGCTGATGCGCGGCGTAGTAATGCCGGTCCATGTCGCTGATTTGCAGTTCGATCTTGACGATGGTGGCATTGGGCGCCATGGAGATGCCTGCAGGAAAACAGCGCGTATTCTAGACTTTGCCGGCGCGTGCTGCCGGTTTGGGCGGATTTGCCTGGGTCGGCGCCGATTCGATTCGGGCCGGGTCAGCCGGGGCCGGCCCCATTCAGACCGACCGTGGCCTGCGTTGCGATCCGCAACGCCGAGCGTGCGACAGCTCGAACAGCGCCACGGCCATCGCACCGGCGCGTGACCGCGCCAATGCGGGCGGGATTGTCCGTGGCTGCGTTCGTGCCCCGCGCCGATCGGCGAAGATAGCGGCATGTCCGCCGTCGATCCCGATTCCGCGTCAGCCAACGTGCCGCCGAGCCGCCTGCAGTTGCCGCCCGGTCCCTGGGCGAGCTTACTCGACGGGCTGTGCGCGCGGTTTCCGGCGATCGATCGCGCGACCTGGCTCGATCGTTTCGCGCGCGGCCGCGTCCACGATGCGCAGGGCCGGCCGTTGGCCGCGGATACGCCGTATCGCGCCGGCATGGAGATCGGGTATTTCCGCGAGGTCGAACGCGAGCCGGCGATTCCGTTCACACAGCGCGTGCTGTATCGCGATGCGCGCCTGCTGGTGGTCGACAAGCCGCATTTCCTGCCGGTCGCGCCGGCCGGCGCGTTCGTCAACGAAACCCTGCTGGGGCGTCTGCAGCGGCAGTTCGGCGAACCTGGGCTGGCGCCGCTGCATCGGCTCGATCGCGGCACCGCCGGCGTGGTGATGTTTTCGCGCGAGCCGGCCAGTCGCGATGCGTACCAGGCTTTGTTTCGCGAGCGGCGCATTTTCAAGCGCTACGAAGCGCTGGCCGCGCCGTTGCCGGGGTTGCAGTTTCCGCTGCTGCATCGCTCGCGCATGGCGCCGGGCGAGCCGTTCTTTCTGATGCGCGAGGTCGAGGGCGAGCCCAACAGCGAAACCTGGATCGAGGTGATCGCGCGCGATGGGCCGCTGTGGCGGTATGGGCTGGAACCGGTGAGCGGGCGCAAGCACCAGTTGCGGGTGCATATGGCGTCGCTCGGCGCGCCGATCGCGAACGACGGGTTTTATCCGCTGGCGGCGCAGGCGCAGGACGATTTCGAGCGGCCGTTGAAGTTGCTGGCGCGGTCGTTGCGGTTCGTCGATCCGTTCGATGGGCTGGAGCGTTCTTTCGTCAGTGGTTTCGAGCTTTGAGTTTGATCGCGGTGTTGCGGGTTTCGCCGTGCTCGAGGTGTCGCGGTCGGGGCTGAAGCGCCCTCCCACAAAAGACTTCGTTGTGTGCGCGCGATGGTTCAATTCGCACGCCTTATGGGCCTCGTACGACGGTTTCAATGACTGCGACGGCCGCGAGGTCTTTGGTGGGAGGGCGCTTCAGCCCCGACCGAGGTCCGATGCATCTCCAGGTGCGCATCGCGCCATGCCCGTGCTCCCGGACTAAACCCATTCCCGCGAGGGGAGGGTGTAGCGACGCTGCGGCCGCCCGATCAGGTCGAGGAAGTTGTTGAACACCGCATCGGCGCGCGTCTGCATGGCCTGGATATGCTCGGCCGTCTGCGCGCGTATGACCGCCTCGCTGGTGTCTTGGCCCAGTTCGGCCAGTTCCTCGCGGTAGACCGGATTGGCCAGCCAGCGTTCGATCAGCGGCACGTCCATTTCCAGATGGAACTGGAAACCGTAGACGTTGTCGCCCCAGCGGAAGGCCTGCTGCTCGCAGCTGTCGGTGCAGGCCAGGTGCTGCGCGCCCTGCGGGATCTCGAAGCTGTAGCGATGCCACTGGAACACCGGCGCGGCTTGCGCGAGCGGCGCGAGCACCGGGTCGTCGCGGCCGGCGTCGGTGGTCTGCAGCGGATACCAGCCGATCTCGGGGCGATGGTGCTTGCGCACCGGCGCGCCAAGCACATGCGCGAGCAACTGCGCGCCCAGGCAGATGCCGAGCACCGGCTTGCCTTGCTGGAGCATGCGTTCGATCGCCAGCAGCTCGGTGCGCAGATGTGGGCGCGCGGCCTGGTCTTCGACGTTCATCGGCCCGCCGAGCACGATCAGCCCGCGGTAGCGGTCGACATTGGGCTGGGCGTCGGGGTCGCGGTCGAAATTGGTGAAGCGAATGCGATGGCCGCGCCGCCGGATCAACGGATCCAGCGTACCCAGCGGTTCGGCGGCGACGTGTTGGAAGACCAGGATGCGGGACATGAGGGGCGGCGTTGCGGCTTGCGCTCACGACTATGCCAAACCGCGGCGCGTGTGTGGGCGCTGCGGCTTATGAATTTCGGTGTGGTTGCTTCGGTGCCGATATGCCGCGGCGATCAAGCTCCCTCTCCCACGTCCTCTCCCTCTCCCGCTTGCGGGGTGAGCGGATGCTGCTTGCGAGCCATTGGCTCGCGCATCCGCGAACGCCCAAGCGCTTGTCGCTTGGGCCGGGGCGGGCTGGGGTGAGGGTGCTTGTGGTAGCGACGTAGTCACGAGGTCGCGTGCCCTCATCCGGTCCTTCGGACCACCTTCTCCCGCGAGCGGGAGAAGGATTCAAATCGAAACTCGACTCCCGATTCCCGAATCAATCACCGCGGCTTGAACGGCTTCCTCGGCCCGGTATGCGGACCGCGCGGGCCACCGGGGCCGCCCGGACGCGGGCCGCCGTGCGGCTTGTGGCCGCCCGGACGCGGTGCGCCCGGACCGGCGGGACGGCGCGAACGGCCGCCTTCGAGGTCACCCGGCGCGGCGCGCTGGATGCGCAGCGGATGGCCGGACACGCGCACCTTCTTGAGGTGCTCCATCAGTTCGCGCGGCATGCCCTCGGGCAGGTCGACCAGGGTGTAGTCGTCGCGGATGTCGATGCGGCCGATGTAGCGGCTTTCCAGGTCGGCTTCGTTGGCGATCGCGCCGACGATGTTGCCCGGCTGCACGCCGTGGCTGTGGCCGACTTCGATGCGGAAGGTTTCCATGCCGACATCGGATTCGCCGCGCGGCGCGCGCTCTTGCGAGCGCTCATGCGAACGTTCCTGCCGCGGCGCCGGTGCCTCGTCGTCGAAGAAGGCTTCGGCGGCGTTGGCCGGGCGCGTGGCCGAGGGCGGGGTGTACTGGCGTTCTTCATGGCGCGGGGTCGGCGCGGCGCGCTCGTATTCGCGCGGCGGTCGCGGATCGGCGCGGCGCGTGTCCGGGCGCGGCGCGTCCTGCCGGTAGTCCTGGCGATGCGCGCCGGAGTTGGAGGCGTTGTCGCGCTCGTTGAACTTGCGCGTGGCCTGGCCGCGATGCTCGCGCGGGCCGTCGCGTTCTTCGCGCGCGTACTTCGGCGGCGCCGGCGGCGGGGTCAGCAGCAGCGGATTGTCGCCCTGCACCAGCTTGGCCAGGGCCGCGGCGATCTCCACCGCGGGCACGTTCTTCTCGCGCTCGTAGCGTTCGACCATGTCGCGGAACAGGCTCAGGTCGCTGCTTTCCAGCGCGTCGCTGATCTTGCCGAGGAAACGCGAAACGCGCTGCTCGTTGACCGTCTCCACGCTCGGCAGCTCCATCGGCTCGATCGGCTGCCGGGTGGCGCGTTCGATCGCGCGCAGCATGCCGCGCTCGCGCGGAGTCACGAACAAGATCGCCTCGCCCTTGCGCCCGGCGCGGCCGGTGCGGCCGATACGGTGGACGTAGCTTTCGGTGTCGTAGGGAATGTCGTAGTTCAGCACGTGGCTGATGCGGTCCACGTCGAGGCCGCGCGCGGCGACGTCGGTGGCGACCAGCACGTCGATCTTGCCGTCCTTGAGGTTCTGGATGGTTTTCTCGCGCTGCTGCTGCTGCACGTCGCCGTTGATCGCGGCGGCCGAAATGCCCCGGGCCGACAGCTTCTCGGCCAGTTCGTCGGTGCCCAGCTTGGTGCGCGCGAACACGATCATCGCGTCGAAGGATTCGGCTTCCAGGATGCGGGTCAGCGCGTCGAGCTTGTGCACGCCGCTGACCGACCAGTAGCGCTGGCGGATGTTGGCGGCGGTGGTCGTGGTCGACTTGATCGCGATCTCGACCGGGTCTTTCAGATAGGTCTGGGCGATGCGCTTGATCTGCGAGGGCATGGTCGCCGAGAACAACGCGACCTGGCGCGATTCGGGGGTCTTCTTGAGCACGTTCTCGACGTCGTCGATGAAGCCCATGCGCAGCATTTCGTCGGCTTCGTCGAGCACCAGGCAGCGCAGCTCGGACAGGTCCAGGGTGCCGCGGTCGAGGTGATCGATCACTCGGCCCGGGGTGCCGACGACCACATGCACGCCGCGCTTGAGCGCCTGCAACTGCGGGTAGTAGCTCTGGCCGCCGTAGATCGGCAGCACGTGGAAGCCGGGCAGATGCACGGCGTACTTCTGGAACGCCTCGGCGACCTGGATCGCCAGTTCGCGGGTCGGCGCCAGCACCAGCGCCTGCGGCTTGAATTGCTTGGGATCGATCTGGGCCAGGATCGGCAGCGCGAATGCGGCGGTCTTGCCGGTGCCGGTCTGGGCCTGGCCGAGCAGGTCGCGGCCCTCGAGCAGCGGCGGAATGGTCGCGGCCTGGATCGGCGAGGGCGACTCGTAGCCGACATCGGCCAGCGCGCGCAGCAGCGGCGCGGACAGGGCGAGGTCGGTGAATTTGGGAGTAGCGGGGGAATCGGAGGGGGTATTGGGCATGTCGGCGCTCATGACGAGGCTCCAGCAGCGCCGGCAGGGCCGGTCGGGAAGACCGACCAGTTTACTCGCATGCGTGTGGAGCGAAGGCTCTTGCGGGCGGGGGAGTTCAGGAAAACCGGGAAATCAAGGCGGTGAAGACAGGCGATCGGGGCGGTTTTCGGACGATCGCGGGGCGCGGCCGCCTGCGTGCTGCGCGTGATCGGCGCGAGCGTTCGCGCGGATTATCGGTGCGATGCGGGCAGGGCCGAGTACCGATGATCGGTAAAAAACACCTTGATTAATGCGACTGGCATGGTGCTTTGAGGACGCCGCGAGGGCATGTCGAATCGGCCCGGCATCGCCGGTTCTTCATTTCAGCCATGGGGGCCTCCTGACCCCTTCAGCCCCTCCTGTGCCGTATCGGGCCGTTAAGCATCGGCCCGTCTGCGTGCTTGCAGCTTCTGCACGATTATGCACAATTACACTCAATCAATAACGATTGAGCCCCATCATGTCCGCCGAAGAACTGCTGCCGCAGCAGCGCCACCGCCTGATCCTCGAGCGCCTGTTGGCCCAGGGCCGGGTGATCGCGGTCGATCTGGCGCGCGAACTGGAGGTCTCGCACGACACCATCCGCCGCGATCTGCGCGAAATGGCGGCCGCCGGCCAATGCCGGCGCGTCTACGGCGGCGCCTTGCCGCTGGCGCCGGACAACGGCCCGATCGCGCTGCGCCAGACCCAGGCGCCGGGCCGCAAGGCCGCGCTGGCGCGCGTCGCGGTCGGACTGATCGAGCGCGGCCAGCTGATCTTTCTCGATGCCGGTTCGACCAACATCGCCATCGCCCAGGCTTTGCCGCACGGCTACGGCCTCACCGTGGCGACCAATGCGCCGGCGATCGCGGCCGTGCTGGCGCTGCGCGAGGACCTGCAACTGATCGTGATCGGCGGCCGGGTCGACGCGCGAATCGGTGCGAGCCTGGGCGCGGTGGCGATCCGCGATGCGCAGGCGATCCGCGGCGACATGTACTTCGCCGGTGTCTGCGGCGCGGATGCGCAGGCCGGTATCAGCGCGCTCGACTACGAAGACGCGCAGTTCAAGCAGGCGGTCGCGGGGGCGAGTCGCGCGGTGGTGGCGGTGGCGACCGACGAAAAGCTCGGCACGGCCGCGCCGTTCGCGGTGGCGGCGGCCGAGGATCTGCATGCGCTGGTGATCGAGCGCGGCGCCGATGCGGCGCAGTCGCGCGCGTTCGAGGGCCTGGGCGTGCGGGTGGTGCGGGCGGAGGCGGTGGCGTGAGGGCGGTGTGGGTGGCCGGCGTCGGATCGAAAGGCGTCGGGGTTGAAACCCCTCCCACAAGAAACCTCGCGGCTGAAGCGCCTCTGGCACTGGATCTCGAGGTTGATCGCACTGGATCTCGAAGCCGAAGTTCTATCTGAAATGCCGCGGACCCAAGCGCCCTCCCGACAAATGACTGCGCAGTTAAAGCGCTCTCGCAAAGCGGCTCGCATTCTTGGACTCGACTCAATTCGAATTTTCTCAGGCGACGCGATTTGAATCGTTGCCGCAGCGCGACTGGAAATCTGTCTGGAAATCCGCAGCGCTTGAATCCGCAACGCCGTGCGAACCCCCGAGGTTTTTTGTGCGAGGGGTTTCAACTCCGACGCTTTCTCTTCCGACGCCGTCACTCCCACCTGCAAGCCCGACTTGAACCTGCAATCTCTTGTGAAGCTCCGAGGTTTTTCGTGGGAGGGGTTTCAACCCCGACGCTTTCCGTTCCGCCGCCGCCGCCGCCGATCCCACCTGCACCCCCCGACTTGAACCTGCAAACCCCCACCTGATCCCATGCCTGCCCCGGAGTTCCAACCCCTCATGAGCGAATCCGACCCCAGCGCCGCCGCCACGGCCGCCGCATCCGGCCATCCAGCCAGCGCCGCACAGCGCGCACCGATCGGCGCAGTCGAGCGCCTGTCGACCCGCATCGCCTTCTTCATCGCCGGACTGGCGATGGCTGCGTGGGCGCCTCTGGTGCCTTACGCAAAAGCGCGCACCGGCGTCGACGACGGCACCCTGGGCCTGCTGCTGCTCGCACTGGGCGCCGGTTCGCTGGTGACCATGCCGCTGACCGGCGCGATCGCCGGCCGCTACGGTTGCCGCCGGGTGATCCTGCTGGCCAGCGCGGTGGTGTGCGCGAGCCTGCCGCTGCTCGCGCATTTCTCCGACGTGCCATCGATGGCGCTGACCTTGTTCGTGTTCGGCGCGGCGATCGGCAGCATCGACGTGGCGATCAACATCCAGGCGGTGATCGTCGAAAAAGCCAGCGGCCGCGCGCTGATGTCGGGGTTCCATGGCTTTTTCAGCGTCGGCGGCATCGCCGGCGCGGGCCTGGTCAGCGCGATGCTGTGGTGGCAGGTCGCGCCGTTGAACGCGGCGCTGGGCATCGCGGTATTGCTCGCGCTGCTGATGCTGTTCGGCGGCCGCGGCCTGCTGCGCTATGGCGACGACAGCCACGGCGGCGGCTCGATGTTCGTGTTGCCGCATGGCATCGTGATCGTGCTCGGCGTGCTGTGTTTCATCGTGTTCCTGGCCGAGGGCGCGATGCTCGACTGGAGCGCGCTGCTGCTGGTGTCGCAGCGCGCGGTCGACGCGAGCGTGGCCGGCATCGGTTATGCGGTGTTCGCCGCGGCGATGACCATCGGCCGCTTCAACGGCGACCGCATCGTGCAGCGGTTCGGTCCGCGGCCGATTCTGATGGTGGGTGGGGCTTGCGCGGCGGCCGGGTTTCTTCTTGCCGCGCTGGTGCCTTCCGCGACTGCGACCTTGATCGGCTTTGCCTTGGTGGGTTTCGGCTGTTCCAACATCGTGCCGGTGCTGTTCACCGCCGCCGGCAACCAGAAGGCCATGCCGTCGGGTCCGGCGATCTCGGCGATCAGCACCTTGGGCTATGCCGGCATCCTCACCGGTCCGGCCGGGATCGGCTGGATCGCGAAGATCAGCAGCCTGCCGCTGGCGTTCGTGGTGCTGGGCCTGGCCTTGATCGCGGTCGCGGCCAGCGCGCGGATCGTCGCGGCCAGGCGCTGAATCCGTTGCGCGTGGCGCTCAACGCGGGCGCCGCGCCAGCCAGCGATCGAGTTGCGCGGCGAAGGCTTGCCGGTCGCGCGCGTGGAAGGCCGGCGGGCCGCCGGTCTGGATGCCGGCGCCGCGCAGTTCGTCCATGAAATTGCGCACCGACAGTCGCTCGGCGATGTTGTCGCGGGTGTACAGGTCGCCGCGCGGGTTGAGCGCGACCGCGCCTTTTTCCAGCGCCAGCGAGGCCAGCGGGATGTCCTGAGTCACCACCAGATCGCCGGCGGCGAGGCGCTGCACGATTTCGTTGTCGGCCGCATCCAGTCCGCCCAGCACTTGGATGGCGCGGATGAAGCGCGACGGCGGCGTGCGCAGCCACTGGTTCGCGACCAAAGTCAGCGGCACCTGCGCGCGTTCGGCGGCGCGGAACAGGATCTCCTTGATCACGACCGGGCAGGCGTCGGCGTCGACCCAGATTTGCGGCGAAGCGGTGGCGGTCATGGCGTAACGAAGCCGGTGTCGAGGGCGAGGCCGGCAGTGTGACCGCCTTGGCCGGACACGTCATCGGCTTGCACCGGCGGCGGGTTCCGCGCTGGCGCGCAGCTCGCGATATCGGCCACGGCAAGCGGGCTGGTATTCTCGATGCCTGGCTTCCACGGCATCGGCCTGGAGCCTGCGGATACGGCGAACGGCGCCGATCCGGGGCAGGGGAACCGTCATGGATTGCGACTTTCCGCGTCACCCCAATCGCCGGCCGGCGCGCGTTTGCGCGAGCCGGTCTCGTGTTCGCGGGCGGCGGCGATGAGCGAGGCCGCGCCGCAATTCGAAGGCGAATTCGAAACCCACCTGACCGTCGCGGGCGAACGCGGCGAGTTGGATGGCGAGGGCCTGCTGCGCTTCGCCCAGGCGCACGGACTCAAGTGCCTGCAGATCGAACTCGCGCGCGGCACGCATGCTTTCCAGCCGATGCTCACCCGTCGCGGCCGAGGCGATCTGGCCGGCGAACTCGCGATCGCCGCACGCCTGGCCGCGCAGTTGCGCGACGCCGGTTTCGCGGTGTGCCGGACCAAGATCGAAGCCTCGCCGACGAACGCCGGCATTCCCCAGCACGAACACGAAGCGCAGCCGGGCCGTTATTTCGAAAGCCACATCAAGCTGTTGCTGTCGGCGCAGGCCGATACCGGCGAACTGGCCGCGCTGGCGATCGCCCACGGCGCGCACCTGTCGCGCAATGCGCTGCGGCGGCGCGACGATGGCCGCCACGAGCGCTTCGTGACCCAGCGTTATGCGCGCGGCGGCTTTCGCGCGGTCGACGCGGCGCTGCGCAATTTACTGGACGCGCTACGGCCGCTGGGCCATCGCCAGCTGAGCGTGGAGACCGAATACGTCGTGCACGACAGCAATCTGGCGATCGACGACGGCTGGATCGTGCCGGCCACCACGCTCGCCGCCAGCCCGGCGCCGGCGTTCGACGCGAACCACACCCCCAGGATCATGAGATGAGCCAGATCAGCCCGCCGCCTTCCGGCTATCCCAGCACCTTCCTGCTCGGCGGCGATCAGCGCCCGGATATTTTCGATCCGGCGCTGAAACATTACGGCCGCGCATTCCGCCCCGGCGAGCCGGTGTTCGCCGACGGCGGCGACCGGCGCCGCTGGTACGAAGCGCGCGCCTCGGTGATCGATCACGTGCTGCGCACCGTCGCGGCCTCGCCCTGGCGCGCACGCCTGCTGCTGCGCGGAAGCGTGCTGCTGCATGCGTTCATCGGCGAGAAGGCGCGCACGCCCGGCGATATCGATTGGGTGGTGCTGCCGGCGCACCTCAAATCCGACGACGCCCAGGCCGATACGATGCTGGAGGAGCTGACCGCGCGTGTGCTCGCCGAGCCGATCGCCGGACCGGCGCGACTGCATGCCGAGCCGATCGGACGCGACGAGATCTGGACCTACGAACGCGCCGACGGCATCCGCCTGAGCTTCGTGTGGTCGGTCGAAGGGCTGCCGGCCGGGACGATCCAGCTCGATTTCGTGTTCGGCGAAAAACTGCCGCAGGAACCGGTGGTCACGGCGGTCCCGGCCGCATCGGGCGAGCCGATCTATCTGCTGGGCGCCAGCGCCGAGTTGTCGTTGGCCTGGAAGATCCTGTGGCTGGAGACCGACAGCTATCCGCAGGGCAAGGACCTGTACGACGCGGTGATGCTGGCCGAGCACACGGTGTTGTCGATGGACCTGCTGCGGCAAGTGCTGGACATGAACAAGGACTGGATCTCGCAGGGCAGGGTGTTCGGGATGTCCAGCGTGATGGAGTGGCAGATCGACTGGAAGAATTTCCAGCGCGAATATCCCTGGGTGCAGGGCGATCTCGAGTCCTGGCGGCAGCGCCTGATCCAGTCGGTGATCGTCACGCGCAGCGCTTGAGGCAGTTCGCGCGCGGGGCCGTGCCGAGGGCGCAAACGGCGCCACGGATCGTCACGGCCGCGGCCGCGTTTCCCCGCTACCATGCCGCATCGCCCACGCCGGACGCGCCTCATGATCAAGGTTCATCACCTCAACAATTCCCGCTCGCAGCGCGTGTTGTGGCTGCTGGAAGAGCTCGAGCTGCCGTACGAGGTGATCCGCTACCAGCGCGATCCCAAGACCATGCTGGCGCCGAAGGAATTGCGCGCGATCCATCCGCTGGGCAAATCGCCGGTGGTCGAACTCGACGGCCAGGTGCTGGCCGAATCGGCGGCGATCATCGAAACCCTGACCGAACGCTACGACAGCGAGCACCGGGTGTCGCCGCCGCTGCAACCGCTGGAGGGCGAGGAGCGCATGCGCTATCGCTACTGGCTGCATTACGCCGAGGGTTCGGCGATGCCGCCGCTGCTGCTCAGCCTGGTGTTCTCGCGGCTCAAGCAGGCGCCGATGCCGTTCTTCGTCAAGCCGGTGGCGCGCGGCATCGCCGACAAGGCGCTGTCCTCGTTCGTCGGGCCGCAGCTGAAGCTGCACCTGGACTACATCGAAAGCGAACTGGGTCAGCGCGCGTGGTTCGCCGGCGAACGCTTCACCGCGGCCGACATCCAGATGAGCTTTCCGGTCGAAGCGGCGATGGCGCGGGCGAAGGACGGCCAGCGTCCGCGCATGCAGGCCTTCGTCGAGCGCATCCAGGCCCGGCCCGCGTATCAGCGCGCGCTGGAGAAGGGCGGGCCGTATTCGTTGCTGAGCTGAGCTGAGGCGATTGCGGCGGCGATCCGCGCGCGGCGAGCCCGGGCGGCTTGGATTGCCGGGGCCGCGCACCCATTAAACCGGTGCCGTCGCTTCGACGGGTTTCGCCATCGGCTTTCAGGTCAGCATGCACGCACTGCGATTCGACAACGCCTTCGTCCGCGAACTGCCCGGCGACCCGGACACCGCGCCGGGCATCCGCCAGGTGCATGGCGCCCTGTACTCGCGGGTCGAACCCACGCCGGTGCAGGCGCCGCGCGTGCTGGCGTATTCGGCCGAAATGGCCGCGACCCTCGGGCTGGACGCCGAGGACATCGCCAGCGACACCTTCGCCGCGGTGTTCGGCGGCAATGCGTTACTAGACGGCATGGAGCCGTACGCGGCCAATTACGGCGGCCATCAGTTCGGCCAATGGGCCGGGCAGCTCGGCGACGGCCGCGCGATCTCGCTCGGCGAAACCGTCAACGCGGCCGGCGAGCGCTGGGAACTGCAACTCAAGGGCGCCGGACCGACCCCGTACTCGCGCAGCGCCGATGGCCGCGCGGTGCTGCGTTCGTCGATACGCGAATTCCTGTGCAGCGAGGCCATGCATCACCTCGGCGTGCCGACCACGCGCGCGCTGAGTCTGGTCGGCACCGGCGAATCGGTGGTCCGCGACATGTTCTACGACGGCCATCCGCAGGCCGAACCGGGCGCGATCGTGTGCCGGGTCGCACCGTCGTTCATCCGCTTCGGCAATTTCGAACTGCCGGCCTCGCGCGGCGAAAACGAAGTGCTGCGGCAATTGCTCGATTTCTGCATCCGTCGCGATTTTCCGCATCTGTCGGGCGAGGGCGAGGCGCTGTATGCGCGCTGGTTCTTCGAGGTGTGCGAACGCACCGCGGTGCTGATGGCGCATTGGCAGCGGGTCGGCTTCGTGCATGGGGTGATGAACACCGACAACCTGTCCATTCTCGGCCTGACCATCGATTACGGTCCCTACGGCTGGGTCGACAACTACGACCCGGACTGGACTCCGAATACCACCGACGCCGGTCGCCGTCGTTATCGCTTCGGTCAGCAGCCGCAGGTGGCGTACTGGAACCTGAGCCGACTGGCGGGGGCCTTGTCGCCGTTGATCGCGGTGGAACGATTGCAGGACGGGCTGCGTGGTTTCGTCGAGGCCTACAACCAGGCCGAGCGCGACAGCATCGCGCGCAAGCTCGGCCTGCGCGAATGCGGCGACGGCGATGTCGCGCTGATGCAGGAACTGCGCGAATGGCTGCAGATGCATGAGGTCGACATGACGATTTTCTTCCGTGCGCTGGCGCTGATCGATGTCGAGCATGAAACGTTTGATGTGGGCGTGTTCGCCGATGCGTACTACGACCCCGACAAGGCCGGCGCGGGCGAGCCGGCCTTGCGCGCGTGGCTGGCGCGTTACGCCGCGCGTGCGCGCGAGGATGCGATGCCGGCGGCGCAGCGGGTCGAGCGCATGAACGCGGCGAACCCGCGCTATGTGCTGCGCAATTATCTGGCCCAGCAAGCGATCGATCGGGCCGAACAAGGCGATTTCGACGGCATCGCCGAACTGCTCGAGGTGATGCGGCGGCCGTATCAGGATCAGCCCGGGCGCGAGGCGTTCGCGGCGAAGCGGCCGGATTGGGCGCGGGAGAAGGCGGGGTGTTCGATGTTGTCTTGCAGTTCTTGAGTTCGCGTGGTGGAGCAGTTGTCGTGGACGGCGGGGTTTCTACCGTCGCCGCTCGCTATCGTTCTGGTGGGATGCGTCGTGGGTGAGGTTTCGCGGTCGCGGCTTGCGCCGCTCCTACAGTCGCCTTCGTGTCGCACACATGAAAATGGATTTTGCCGCGGCGACTCAAGCAAACTGACGCACCTCATCCGCTTTCGATCGACTGCATGAATCCCGCACCGAGCTTGCGCGTGGTCAGCCACCGCGATACCGATCTTCATGCCGCGTACTGCGACTACGTCGCGCAGGTCTTCACCCAGGCCGACTTCCGCCGCTGGTGCGAATGGCGGCAGTGGAACGAGGACTATCTCGCGTTCTGTGTGTTTCAGGACGGACGCGTGGTCGCCAATGCCTCGGCGATGCGCATGCGGTTGGTGATCGAGGGCGCGCACGTCGACGGCTGGCAGCTCGGCGCGGTCGGTTGTCTGCCGCAATTGCGCGGGCGTGGCCTGGCCCGCACGGCGATGCACGCCGCGTTGGCGCATTGCGGCGACGCGCCGATATTGCTGTTCGCCAACGAACGGGTGCTCGATTTCTATCCGCGCTTCGGTTTCGCGCCCGCGCCGCAGAGCCTGTTCGCGCTCGACTGGCAGGCGCAGCCCGGGTCTGAGCAAGCGCCGGTGCTCGATCTGGCCGATCCGTCGGTGCGCGCGCAGTTCCTGCGCGCCGCCGCGTCGGCGCGGCCGGTCAGCGAGCGTTTCGGCGCGCGCGACTACGGCCGCACCGCGACCTGGTACGCCGCCAACGGCTACGCCAGCGCGCTGCACCGGCTGGATGAGGATGTCTGGGTCTTCGCCCAGGCCGAGGACGGGGTGCTGACGATCGAGGATGTGTTCGCCTCGGAGCCGGTCGATTGGCCGGCCGCGATCGGACGATTGATCGACCAGCCGATTCGCGAGTTGCGCTTCGGCTTCACGCCGGAGCGCGACTGGCCGCAGGCGCGGGTGCTCGGCGAGGAGGCCGATGCCGGCCTGTTCGTGCGCAATCTGGCGGTGCCGGCGTCGCCGAACCGGTTTGCGCTGCTGGCGCGGACCTGAGCCCGATCGCCGCGTGCGTGTAGCCGCTGCGATGCGGTCCCGGTGGTTGCGGCCGTCGCGGCAACCGCCGGGCAGGGCGCTGGAGCGACCCTCAGACCGGAGCGAAGCCCTTGGTGGTCTTCTTTTCGTTCTTCTCGGTGCGCTTTTCCTTCATGGTCTTGGCCGGTTTCTTCTTGGTTTCCTTCTTGCGGTCCATGCCCTTGCTCATGACGTTTTCCTCGCTGGATGACGGTGCGGCGCGGCGGATGCCGGACGCCTGGGCGCAGTATGCGCCCGCGCAGGCGTTCGTGTGTGCGGACCGCTATCGCCGGCGGTCGCGGCGCGGGCTAATCTGCCGGCTCGGCGACTGGCCAGGGCGAGGGCGTGAGCAAGAACGCAGTGGTCAAGAACCGGGTCGTCGATTTCGCGTCGTTGCCCGCCCGGATCGAGCAAGTCCGGGCCGCGCCGGACAGTCGCCGTTTCGAGATCGATCTGGTCGCCATCGCCCGGCCGTCCGCGCAGCGGGATTGTTTCCTGTGCGGGTTTGCCTTGTGCGACAGCCGCGGGTTGGCCGAGGATGCGGCGGCGGTCTGTGTCCATTGCTCGGTCCTGTTTGTCACCGCGCCCGATTACCGACCCGCGCTCGCGCGGTTCAGGCAGCGCGTGGAAAACGCCAATCGGCAGGCGCAGATGCTGTCGGCCGCGATCAATGACCGCCAAGCCATCGATGCGGCGATGCTTTCGGCCCTGGTCGTGGACCTGCCCTTGAGCGAGGTGGAGTTCTACCTCGGGCTGCCGAAGCAGGACCTCACCAGTTTCGATCATGGCCTGGAAGTGGCCCGTTGGCGGGTGGCCGGCGCCGAATTCGAGCTTTGGTTCCAGAGCCGGATCTGCACGTCGGTGAAGTAGTTTCAGACTCCGCTGCCTGGCCAGTGGTCCGCGGCACCCGGCCCGCCCTGGAATCCGCTCAGCGCCGGAGCGGCAGCGCCTGATACCATGGGCGGATGCCTTTGATCACTGTCCAAAACGTCGACTACAGCGTCGGCGGCCCGCTCCTGCTCGAAAACGTCGAATTGTCCATCGAACCGGGCGAACGCATCGCCCTGATCGGTCGCAACGGCGCGGGCAAGTCCACGCTCATGAAGCTGCTCGCCGGCGAAATCCACGCCGACGACGGCGAGATTCGCCGCGAAGGCAACGTCCGCATCGCCCGGCTCGAACAGGAGGTCCCGCCCGGCGCGACCGGCACCGTGTTCGACGTGGTCGCCGACGGCCTGGGCGAACTCGGCCACTGGCTGGCCGAGTACCACCATCTCACCCACGCCGACACCTACGACGCCGATGCGGTCGCCGACGTGCAGACCAAGATCGAGGCCGCCAACGGCTGGGGCCTGGATCAGCGCGTCACCGAGACCCTCGACCGCCTGAGCCTGGACGGCGAAGGCCTGTTCTCCGGGCTGTCCGGCGGCATGAAGCGGCGCGTGCTGCTGGCGCGCGCGCTGGTGTCGTCGCCGGACCTGCTGCTGCTCGACGAACCGACCAACCACCTCGACATCGAAGCCATCGACTGGCTCGAACAATTCCTCAAGTCCTGGCAGGGCGCGCTGCTGTTCGTCACCCACGACCGGCGCTTCCTGCGCGCGCTGGCGACCCGCATCGTCGAAATCGACCGCGGCCAGGTCACCAGCTGGCCGGGCGACTGGGCCAACTACGTGCGTCGCCGCGAAGAACGGCTGCACGCCGAGTCGCAGGAGAACGCGCGTTTCGACAAGATGCTGGCGCAGGAAGAGGTGTGGATCCGCCAAGGCATCAAGGCCCGCCGCACCCGCGACGAAGGCCGCGTGCGCCGGCTCAAGGCGATGCGCAACGAACGCCAGGCGCGGCGCGACACGGTCGGCAACGTGCGCATGGAATTCGCCCAGTCCGAAGCCTCCGGCCGCAAGGTCGTGGAAGCCAAGGAGGTGTCGTTCGATTACGGCGGGCGGATCATGCTCGACAACATCTCCACCACGATCTTCCGCGGCGACCGGATCGGCCTGATCGGCCCCAACGGTAGCGGCAAGACCACCTTGCTCAAGGTCCTGCTGGGCGACCTGCAACCGACCGCCGGCGAAGTGCGCGAAGGCAGCAAGCTGCAGATCGCGTATTTCGACCAATACCGCGCGACCTTGCGCGAGGACTGGAACGCGATCGAGAACGTCGCCGAGGGCCGCGAATTCGTCGAGGTCGGCGGCAAGCAGAAGCACATCATCGGCTACCTGCAGGATTTCCTGTTCACCCCCGAACGCGCGCGCGCGCCGATCACCCGCCTGTCCGGCGGCGAGCGCAACCGCCTATTGCTGGCGAAGTTGTTCGCCCAGCCGTCCAACCTGATGGTGATGGACGAACCGACCAACGACCTGGACGTGGAAACGTTGGAGCTGCTCGAAGAGTTGCTCGGCGACTATCCGGGCACCTTGCTGTTGGTCAGCCACGACCGCGACTTCCTCGACAACGTGGTCACCTCGACCCTGGTCATGGAAGGCAACGGCCGGGTCGGCGAATACGTCGGCGGCTACAGCGACTGGTTGCGGCAGCGGCCGGTGGCGTCGATCGGCGCCAGCAAGGGCAGCCTCGTCGCCAAGGGCGCGGGGTCGAAATCCGAACCCGAGCCGGTGGCTGCGGCGCCGGTGGTGCCGGCCGCGCCCAAGCGCAAGCTCAGCTACAAGGACGCGCGCGAACTGGAGCAACTGCCGCTGAAGATCGAACAACTGGAAACCCGGTTGGCCGAACTGACCGCGCAGATGAATCAGCCGGCGTTCTATCAGCGCGATGCGGCGGCGATCAATGCGCATAACGCGAGCTTGGCGCAGACACAGGTCGAGTTGGATGCGGCGTTTGCGCGGTGGGCGGAGTTGGATGGGTGAGGGCGCGGCGCGGCTTTGGTTGCGTTGTTTTGTCGCGGATCGTCGTTGCTGCTGAGACGGGGATGACGGTGATGAAAGTTGCATCGTCCTTGGTTTGTTCCTACTTGCGTCCTCACAAGTCGTCATCCCAGCGAAGGCGGGGATCCAGGGCTTCATCGCGGCATGACTCTGAAGTCTCTGGATCCCCGCCTTCGCGGGGATGACGGGGGTGAAGTTCGCGTTGATCTTCCGTCCGCGTTCTACGCACTGAACCGCCAGCACTTCTCGATCTTCCAGAACGTCATTCCCGCGAACGCGGGAATCCAGTGACTTTGTTCGTCACTCCCACATGGCAGTTAGCGCGGGTGCCCGCGCCAGAGTCGCTGGATTCCCGCGTTCGCGGGAATGACGGTTATGAAAGTTGCGTCCTCCTTGGTTTGTTCCTATCTGCGCCCTCACAAGTCGTCATCCCCGCGAAGGCGGGGATCCAGGGCTTCACCGCGGCATGAGTCTGAAGTCTTTGGATCCCCGCCTTCGCGGGGATGACGGGGGAGGTGGACCGCGACCGTTCTGCGGCCGATCCTCCGGCGCACATGCCACCGTAAACAACCTTAAGTCAGCGCACATGCCACCGTGAGCAACCCCGTGGCATCGCTTCGATGCATTGCGTCAGCGACCTGCCGTTACGACCCCGACCAGGGCTGGTCGCCCTGGCGTTCGCGCACGCGCGAGCCTGCGGCTCGCAAGCGCGTCCGCTCACCCCAACTTCCGTCCCTTGCGGCCCTCGCGGCCACGGTCCTTAATCGCCCCACAGGCCCCGGACCGGGCCGGCGCGGAGAACGGCGATGGCGCGAATCACACCCACCCTGGCCCTGGCGATCGGCCTGTTCGCGAGCTGCACGGCCGCTCCGGCCGCGGTCAAGGACGTCGCCGCGAACGGCTTCACGATCGAGAACGAACGCACGGTGCCGATCGACCCGGCTACCGCGTGGAATGCTTTGGTCGGCGAGGTCGATCGCTGGTGGCCCAAGGACCACACGTGGTGGGGCGCCGGCTCCACCCTGAGCATCGACCCGCGCGCCGGCGGCTGTTTCTGCGAAATCGGCCGCGACGGCAAACAGCAGGCGCTGCACATGACCGTGGCCTTCGTCGATCCCGGCAAGACCCTGCGCCTGCTCGGCGGGCTCGGCCCGCTGCAGGGCATGGGCCTGAGCGGGGCGATGGAATTCCGGCTCGCGCCGGCCCGGCAAGGCGGCACCCGCATCACCTTGTTCTACCGCGCCGGTGGCTACACCCCCGACGATCTGAGCAAGTTCGTGCCGGTGATCGACAAGGTCCAGGGCCTGCAACTGGCCGGGCTCGCCGATTACCTGAACAAGCCGGCGGGTGCGCCCAAACCGAAGGCGGACGCGACCCCATGAGCGACAGCGGCGCCTACAGCACCCGCCATGCGCGCGGCGCGACCCTGGCGACCCATCGCCATCGCGCGCCTTACGCCGCGCTGGTGCTGGACGGCGACTACACCGAAACCAGTCTCGACGGCCCGCTGCCGTGTCGTCCGGGCACGCTGATATTGCATCCGGCGTATCACGCCCACGGCGATCGCTTCGGCCGGCTCGGCGCGAGCGCGCTGAACATCGAACTGCCCGAGACCACGCTCGAACTCGCCGCCAGCGCCTGGCAGGTGCACGACCTGCGCGAGGCGTGCGAGGTGTTCGCGCGTTGTCCGCAGCGCCTGCCCGAATTGCTGGCGATCGCCACGCCGCAGGCCGCCGCGGAACAACCCGACTGGCAGCCCGCGCTGCTGCGCGCGATGGCCGACAGCGACGACGACATCGCGCTGCTCGCGCGGCGCCTGGGCGTGTCGGCCGAACACGCCAGCCGCGCGCTCAGCCGCAGCTACGGCATGTCGCCGCGCGCCTTGCGTCGCGAAGCGCGCTGGCGCCGCGCGCTGCATCTGCTCGCTGGCGCGCAGTCGCTGGCCGAGATCGCCGCCGCCGCCGGTTTCGCCGACCAGAGCCATCTGCATCGCGTCGTCGTCGCCCATGCCGGCTGCACCCCGGTGCAGTTGCGGCGGCAGATCAAGTACGTACAAGACCGGCGCCCCGCGCTCGCCGCCTAATGACTCCAACGCGCCGCCCGGCGCACACGGAGCCTCCCCCATGAATCGCTTGTTGCCCGTTGTCACCACATTGCCGGTGCTGATGGCCTGGGTCGTCGGTGGTTCGGCCGCGACCCTGCCGCCGCCGCGCGACAGCGGCCCGGCCGCCGCCAAGGCGGTCAGCGACGCCCTCGGCGCGGTGCTGCGCGCCGACGTGCCGACTGCGCTGACCGTGCTGAAGGCCGCGCCGGCCGAACAACTCAACCCGAAGGACGCGACCTTCCGCGGCTGCATGCTGGCCCGCCACGACCGTCGCGCGCCGCCGTACCTGGCCGATACCACCACCACCGATCCGCTGGCGCGGCAGGTGCTGGAAATCTACCAGCGCTATTGGTGGCACGCGGTGCGCGATCCGGCCACGCGTCCGGCCTTCGACGCGAAACTCAAGGCCGAACTCGCCGCATTGACCGGCCAGCCGCCGCCGGCCGATGGCGACGACGCGTTCGATGCGATGGTCGAACCGCTCAACGTCGAACTGCGCAAGCGCGGCTTCCATCCGCTGCAGGGCCGCACGCCGCCGCTGTACGACCTGTTCCTGTGGGGCAAGCAGGACGAACGCGATTACACCGTCGATCTGCCCGACGGTGAGCAACAACCGGTGCGGGTGTTCCTGATGGACGACTGGCTCAGCCGCGGCTGGAGCCATCACACCGCCTGCGGCGCGACCGGCGCGGCCGGCTGGGCCAAACCCGAGGGCCTGTATGCGGTGCGTTCGTCCTACGGCGATCTCAAGGGCGAAGACTTCCGGGTCAGTTTCCTGGGCCACGAAGCCCAGCATTTCGCCGACATGAAGCGCTGGCCGCAGATGCCGTCGTGGACCTTGGAATACCGCGCCAAACTGGTCGAGCTGGCCAAGGCCGACGACACCCGGATCAAGCTGCTGGACAAGTTCTACCGCAGCCAGGACGACGAACCCGATCACCCGCATCCCTACGCCAACAAGCGGGTGATCGCGGCGGTGACGAGCCGGCTCGGCCTGGCCGCCGATGCCGACTTGCGCAAGGCCGATCCTGCCGCGGTGCGCAAGGCGGCGAGCGAGGTGTTGGTCGAGGACACGCGCAAGCGCGAGGCGGAAACGCCGCCTGTGCCTGCATCGAACGCGGGCAAGCCGGCGCAGTAGGGCGGCGTAGTGAATCGGCGAATGAATCGGGATGACGGACTCACGCTCATGTCGTCGAGCTAGGCGACATGAGTTCAATATGGCTTCGAGTTCTGCGTGGGAGGGGCTTGAGCCCCGACGCCTTCCGCTCCGATCGCGCCGAAACCAACCCCGGATCGACCGAAAAATCCCAGCGCCTGCACGCCCCCCGCGACCGCGCAGGTAAACTTACCCCATGCACCAGGACTCCCTGTTCGGCGCCGCGCCGCCCGTTTCGACCGACCTCCATCGCCTGTTCTTCGCGCTGTTGCCCGACGACGCGACGCGCCAGCGCATGGCGAGCGCGGCCGCCGACATCCACACCCGCCACGATGGCGGCGGCCGCCTGATCGGCGCGCATCGCTATCACCTGACCCTGCAGTTCCTCGGCGACGCCCACGAATTCCAGGCCGAGCGCGCGCAAGCGGCGCAGGCCGCGGCCGCCGAGGTGGTCGCGAGCGCGTTCGAACTGCGCCTGGATCGCGCTGGCAGTTTCCGCAATCGCTCGATCCCGTGGTGGCTGGGTTGCGGACAAACGCCGGCCGGTTTGCAGACCTTGTTCGACCGGCTCGGCGTCGCCCTGGCCAAGCGCGGCGTGCGGGTCGAAGGCGGGCACAGCCTGACCCCGCACGTGACCATCGTGCGCGATGCCGCCGCGGCGCTGCATCCGCCGGTCGCGATCGAGGCCATCGACTGGTGGGTCGCCGAGTTCGCCCTGATCCACAGCCAGCTCGGCGCGCGCAACGCCTACACCGTGCTGGGGCAGTGGTCGCTGCACGAGTGAGCGGCGCACAATAGGCCGGTGTCCGCCCCGGAGGCCGCCATGAGCCAGACCGATCCGCGCATCGATGCCTACATCGCCCAGGCCGCGTCGTTCGCGCAGCCGATCCTCGAGCACCTGCGCGCGGTGGTGCATGCGGCCTGTCCGCAGGTCGAGGAAACGATCAAGTGGGGCATGCCGAGTTTCGTCTACGGCGGCAAGATCCTGTGCGGCATGGGCGCATTCAAGCAACACGCGACCTTCGGTTTCTGGCAGGGCGCGAGCGTCGTCGGCGCGTCGGCGGAACGCAGCCGCGAGGCGATGGGCCAGTTCGGCCGCTTGACCCAGGTCGGCGACCTGCCGGGCAAGCGCGAGCTGTCGAAACTGCTCAAGCAGGCGATGGCGCTGATCGATGCGGGCGGCAAGAAAACGGCTGGCAAGACAGCGGCGAGCAAAACCCCGGCGAGTCAGACCCCAGCGAGCGAGGCCTCAGCGAGCAAGGCCCGCGTGCCCAAACCGCCGGTGGTGATCCCCGACGATCTGGCCGTGGCCTTCAAGAAAAACCCCAGGGCGCGCGCCACCTACGCCGCGTTTCCGCCCAGCCAGCAGCGCGAATATGTGGAGTGGATCGAAAGCGCCAAGCGCGAGCAGACCCGCAGCGGCTGCGTTGCCCAGGCGGTGGAGTGGATGGCGCAGGGCAAGATTCGCAATTGGAAGTATGTGGCGAAGTAGGTGCGCGGCGTGAGTTGCGTGCGCGGCGGAAGTGGATTTTGGAACGTTCGATGAGGTTGTTGCGTATGAGACGGATGCGCCGGTGTTGGCGCAACGCTTGCGCGTGACCGCCGCGAAGCTATCGCTGCTGCCGGTCGCCGAAAGTTGCATGCTGCCGATGATACCGCGCAGGCTTGATCCCGAATCCCGAATCCCGAATCCCGAATCCCGAATCCCGAATCCCGAATCCCCGAAAAAGCGCCGTCGATTCGCCCCCTTTGAAAAAGGGGGCTGGCGCCCGGCGTGGCTGTTAGAAGCGCTTGGGTACGTGCGCCGGGGGATTTGCTTTTGCTCTGGCTTGTTCGTCGTGTAAGCGAGAAGAGCAAAAGCAAATCCCCCCTAACCCCCCCTTTTTCAAAGGGGGGAACTGTTGCGTCGGGGCTTGGGACGATGCAGGCGACGCTTGGGGCGATGCAGACGATGTGGGATATCGATGTACGCAGACACCGGATCTTGGCGTAAGCGAAAACGCCTTCGCCTCAGCGCCGAAAATCCACCGCGAACGCGATCAACGTGCCCGGTATGCGGCTCATGCCAGCCGGGCAATCGCCATCCAACGCCACCTGCGCGCGTTCGCCGCTGCCGCGGTTCACGCAGACTTCGAACTGCTCGCCGGCGCCGGTCTGGGTCACGCTGTAATCGTTGTCGCTGCCGATCAGCACCAGATGCTTGCCGTCGCGCAGGCGCGGGCCGATCGCCAGGCCTTCCAGTTTCTCCGGGATGTCGCGCGCACCCGCGTCGCGCAGCGCGGCGAGGATGTCGAGTTCGGGCGCCTTGGCGACCGGCCGCACATCGGCGGGCAACTCGTTGCTGCCGGCCAGCGAACGCTGGGCGACGTTGCTCGCGCCGCGCAGCGAGATGCGATACACGCGCTTGTGCAGCGGCGCGGCGGTGACCTCGACGCCGAGGCCGCGGTTGTCGCGTTCGAGCACCAGGAACTCGCGGTCGCTGAGCGCATGGATCGCGCTCAGGCCGATGCTGCGGCCCTGGTTGGTCGCGGAGAAATCGTCGTCGCCGGACGGATCGATCGCGTTCAACGCGGCGATCGGTTCGAGCTGGTACACGTACTGCGCCTGCGAACGTCCGCTGCGCGCGTCGAACTCGACGATGCGCACGTTGCGGCTGCGGCGGCCGTCGTTGCTGGCGCCTTCCTGGGTCAGCGGGTCCTGCATCACCGCGTACAACTTGTCGCCCGAGGCGTTGAAGGTCAGGCCTTCGAAACCGCGATTGTCCTGACGGCCGCTGACCACCGACTTGCGGTCGCCGACGTAATCGAGCGCGCCCGCCGCGGTGCGCGGCAACAGGTTGTCGGGCGTGGCGAACGCGCGCAGGAAGCGGCCGTTCGGGGCGAATTCGTACACGCTCGGCCCGTATTCGTCGGCGACGAAGAAGTGACCGTTGCGGCCGATCGCGAAGCCTTCCGGGTCGAAACTCATGCCGAGCGTGGATGCATCGCCGTTGAGCAGCAGCGGATTGAGGCCATTGAAGCTCTCGCCGCGGCCCGCGCTGAACACGATGGTCTTGTCGACGATGGGCTGGCCGATCCGGCCGCTGCGCCGATCGAAGGGAATGCGCAGGCGCTGCACGCGAGTGGCGTAGTCGATCACGCCGCCGCCGGGACCGCGATCGGACAACGCATACCAATAACCGTCGCGCGGGTTGTAAGTGAGGTCGGAGTAGAAACCGAAACGGTTGAGGTTGGCCTGGTCGGGCGTGCCCGGCGGCAGGCGCACCGCGTCGCGCGTGGTCGCCGGGGTTTCTTCGATATCGGTCAAGGTCCACTGCGAAGCCGGAACGCTGCCTGCGAAAGCGGGCGCGGCGCAGGCGAGCAGCACGGCGGTGAGAGCGGAACGGATCATGCGGGGCTCCAGGCACAACGGGGGAACCCGCCACGCTAGGGGCCCGATATGTCAGTTCGGTGACGGCGTGGACGGCGTGCCGCCGCGCAGCCGCAGCGTCGCCAGCAGGCCGAAATGATCCGAGGCCCACACGCCGTCGCGGCTGCGGTTGAGGACGATGCGCGCCTGGATCAGCTCGAACGCGGCCGGGTCGTAGAAGACGTGATCGATGCGCTGCGCCGGCAGATAGGCCGGGTTGAGCGTGGTGCTGGCGGCGGCATCGCCGGCCTCGCGCGGATGCGCCTGGGCGTAGGCGTCGCGATAGCGCGCGGCGAGCGCGCGCAGTTCGGGCGAGTCGGCATTGCTGTTGAAGTCGCCGGCGACGATCGTCGGCGCGCCTTGCGCGGTGGCGTCGACGAAGCCGAGCAGGCTGGCGATCTGTTCGCGGCGGATCTCGCCGCCGCCCGCGTCGTTGTGCAGGTGGGTCGCATAGACATTGATGCCGCGGTGTTGCGCGCCCACGCGCAGCAGTGCGTGCGCGACGGTGCGGTAGTCGTTCAACGGCGCGAGCTTGTGCATGTCGCGTGCGGCGACCGGCATCCGGGTCAGGATCGCGTTGCCGTAGCGGCGTGGCGCATCGGCCGCATCGACCGAGACGAACTGCGCCTGATAGCCCAGGGCATCGGCCAGATCCTGCGCCTGATTGCGCAGGCCTTCGTGCTGCAGCACTTCCTGCAGCGCGATCACGTCGGGTTGCAGACGCTTGATCTCGGCGACGATCAAGGCCCTGCGCTTGGGCCAGTCGGTCTTGTCGTGCCACAGGTTCAGGCTCAGCACGGTCAGGGTGACCGGGCGTAGCGCGATGTTTGCGGTGCGCTCCGCGGCGAGGGCCTGCGGCGGAATGGCGAATACGCCGAGCAACGTCAGCGACAGCGCGAATGCGGCGTTGCGCAGGCCGCCGATCCGCTCGCGCGGGGAACGCGGGGCATGGACAGCGATCACGGCGTCGGGAACTCCGCGCAGCCCAGGTACTGCTGATCGCCGACCTGCAGGATCACGCTGGCCGGGTAATCGCGATCGCTCATGCCGTCGCTGCATTGTTCGCGCTTGTAGGTCAGCGAGACCGCGGTGCCGTCGCGGGTGTCGCCGGCGAAGCCGTTGCTTTCCTCGATCACCGTGGCCTTGGGGACTTCGAGCTTGCGCTGGCCGTAGTCGAGTTGCAGCGAGATCTTCGGCTGCGCGCCGGCGCCGACTTCGGCGACCCAGCCCGGTTCGGTGCCGATGGCGCGCAATGCCAGGCCGGAGGCGGTGTGCGGCGCGGCGGCGGGCTTGGGTGTTGCGGTCGGTGCGGTTTTGTCGGCGCAGGCGGCGAGCAGCAACGCGGGCAGGGTACACAGCAGGATGAGGCGCGAACGCATGCGGTGTCTCTCGGTGTTCGGAACGCAGGCCCAGGATAACGCGTGGGGTGTTGCGCGGCGTGTAGGGCGATGTTTGCGGGGTGCGCGATGGTGTCGGGAGGTTTGTCGTTGGCGGGATTTCGCGGTTGCGGCTTACGCCGCTCCTACAGTCGCCTTTGGTTGGATCGGACGCCTCTAGAACGATGGTTGCGGGGTGCGTGATGGTGCCGGGAGGTTTGTCGTTGGCGGGATTTCGCGGTCGCGGCTTGCGCCGCTCCTACAGTCGCCTTCGGCTGGATCGGGCGCGCCTTGTAGGAGCGGCGCAAGCCGCGACCGCGAATCCTCGCTTACGTCGACGGCGTGAGGTCGCTATCGCCACTCGCGATCGAAGAAGATCCGCGTGGGACGCTGCTTTTTCCCGAGACCGCCGCGGGCGTCGTCGCGCAAAAAAGAAAAACGCGCGAAGCCGAAGCTTCGCGCGTTCGAGGTGCATCGCGTTCACCGCGTGAGAATCAGCGCGGCACCAACCTCAGCGCGGAACCGACTCAATACGCAGCACCGGATACTGGTTGTAATGCGTATCCCAGGCCGAATGCTTGCGATAGAAGAAGTCCAGGCGCTGCTGCGGGCTCTTGGCGAACGCCGGATCTTGCAGTTTGGCGTCGAATTCGGCCTTGACCTTCGGGTCCTTGAGCATCTCGCGGGCCACGTCCTCGGCGACGTAGTCCTCCATGTATTCCTTGCGTTCGAAGGCGTTGTTGAACTCGCCCCATGCGGCCAGCGAGTCGGGCGCCTGCGGTTCCAGGATCGCCATCGCCAGCCGCGCCTTGGGTTGGGCGATCGGCACGAACAGCGCGCCGGCGATCAGGTCCTGCGGCTCGGCTTTCCAGGCGCCAGTCAGGGTCGCGCGCTGATGGCCTTCGACCGAGGTCGCGGCGAATTCGGCCTTGTCGGCGCGGAAGCTCTGCACCGGCGCTTGCTTGAGGGCGTGATCGAGGCGGCGATAGCTCACGCCGTGTTGATCGAGCTTGGTCGCGACCCAGGCCGCCTGCGCGGCCGGCACCAGATAGCCGCCGCGCGGCGCGTCGACCACGCGGCTGGGCTGGATGTCGTACTTCAGCGGGATGTTCCAGATCTGCGGTTTGGTTTCGTCGTAACGGGTCATCAGCGCGCCGGACACGTCCGACGGCGTGCGCGTGTAGGCATAACCGCGGAACGCGACGGTGCGGGTCTTGTCGCTGGCCTTGTAGTCCAGCGCGACCGGCTGACCGCCCAGCGACTGCGCGCGCTGGTCGGCGGCGAGCGCCTGGCCGCGCCATTGCGCGCCGTGGGCGGCGATCAGTTCGAGCAGGTCGACGATGGTGTTGCGGGTGATCCGCACGCGAGTCGGGTAGTCCTTCCACGAGTGGGTCTCGACCAGCATGCCCAGGCGATTGCGCAGTTGGAAATAGCCGTGCGAGAAACGCGGCGGCGGCACGCTGTCCTCGAAGCCGGAGGTCGGGTCGTCGGATTCGACGAAGGACGGGTAGTACGACAGCGGCAGCGAACCTTGCGTCGACAGGCGTTCGATCACGCCGTCGCGCCATGCGGTGCCCACCGCGCGCAGCGCTTCGTCGCCGGCATGCACCGGCTCGACCTGGATCGAGACGTCGTGTTCGAACTTGGCGCCGTCGGTGACGTGCAGGTCGACGTAGGCCAGCGGGTCCCAGCGCTCGACCAGCTTGAGCATGGCCTGCATCTCGGGTGCATCGGCCTTGAGGTAGTCGCGGTTGAGGTTGTAGTTCTGCGCGGTGGTGCGCCAGCCCATTTCCTCCGGGCCGCGTTGGTTGGGGCGGTTCCAGCGGCCGAAGCGTTCGTGGCCGTCGATGTTGAACACCGGCACGAACAGCAGCACCTGCTTGTCGAGCGCGTCCTTCGCCGCTTCGCCGTCGAGGATCTGGCGCAGGGCCAGGAAGCCCGCGTCCTTGCCGTCGATTTCGCCCGAGTGGATGCCGCCCTGGATCAAGGTCACCGGCAATTGCCTGGCCTGCGCCTGTTGCGGGGTGAACGCGCCGCTGCGGGTCGCGATCAGCACTTTCATCGGCCGGCCTTCCGGCGTGGTGCCGAAATCCTCGCAACGCACCGCATCGGGATAGCGCTGAGCGAAGGCTTTGCACAACGCGATGACTTCGTCGTAGCGGCCGGTTTTCAGAAAACCGCTGCGCTCGGACACGGTGCTCAGCGCCTGCGGCGCGGCGGCGCTCGCGGCGGGCGCGGCGAGTGCGCAGGTCAAGGCGAGACACAACGCGGCGGTGGCGTGCGGCAGCGCGAGGGACAGGGGCGAGCGGCTATGGGTCATTGCGGACATCCAGCAAGCGGAAAGGGGATTGATCAATCGAGATTGCAGGTCACGCCGGCGCAGGTGCGGGTGTTGAAGTCGTAGATCGCCGAGTGGCCGAGTTCGCCGGTCGGGCGCGGCACGCCGCGCGGTACGTAGAACTTGGCCGAATGCGCGCCGTACAGGCCGCTCGGCACGCGATACGGCTTGAGCACCACGTAGGCGTTGTGCATCGCGAACGCGGACGAATCGCCACGCCCGTCGCCGGGTTTCTGGGTGGCCAGCCATTCGTTCATGTCGCTGTTGCGCGCTTCGCGCAGATAGCCTTCGCGCACGCCGAGCGCGAGCCCGGCTTCGCCGCCGGGGCGGGTGTCGGGCGGTTCGATCGGGACGATCGGCACCACCGGTTCGGACCCTTGCGGCTTGCTCGCGTTGCGCGCGGGTTCGGGCGCAGTTGCGCGGCGCGCGTGGGCGACCGTCTGCATCGGCACGGACGCGCCGCTGCCGGGCGCGTCGGTGTTTTGCGTGTTCGCGTTTTGCGCGGCCGGGGTCGAGCGGTCGGGCGGGACCATCGCGTCGGCGGGCGGCGCCTGCGCGGGCTTGTCGTCGGCGGGGCGCGAGGCGTATTCGAACGCGCGGTTGATCGAATCGCAGCCGACGATCGCCAGGCTCAGGCCGGTGATCAGCAGCAATCGGGGCAGGCGTTGCGACATGGGAGCGGTTCCTGGTCGAGAGCATGCGCACCGTCGGCGATGGGCGCATGGCGTGGGCTAATTTACGGGATCGCGCCGCGCTGCGCCTGTGCAGGATCGGTGCTGCTGCCAACCGGTGACAGCAGTCATGCCGCGACCGTGCATCGCCCGTCGCCGTCGTGCGGGCAACGCGGGCGATGACCTAGACTTGCGCATCGCCTCTCGCTTTGAATCGTCCGGACGGCCCGCATGTACGCTCTGTATTACTCACCCGGCACCGCCAGCCTCGTCGTCCATTGGCTGCTGATCGAGATGGATCTGGCCCACGAGCTGCGACCGGTCGACATCGAGGCGCGCGACCACAAGCGCGCCGAGTACCTCGCGCTCAATCCCAACGGCCTGGTGCCGACCCTGATCGTCGACGGCGAGCCGCGCTACGAAGCGGCGGCGCTGGCGATGTACCTGGCCGATCGCCACCCCGAGGCCGGCCTCGCGCCGAGCATCGCCGATCCGCGGCGCGCGCAGTACAACCAGTGGATGTTCAACCTGACCAACACCCTGCAATCGCCGCTGCGGCTGTGGTGGTATCCCTCCGACCTGCAGGCCGACGACGAGGCCGTGCGGCTCGGCGCGCAGGCGCGGATCGAGGCGGCCTGCGAACGGCTCGACGCGCACCTGGCGCAGCACGGCCCGTACCTGCTCGGCGAGCGGCTGAGCGTCGCCGATTTCTATCTGACCATGCTGATGCGCTGGACCCGCAAGATGCCCAGGCCGGCGCACGACTGGCCGCATCTGGGCGCGTTCGCCCAGCGCATGAAGGCGCGGCCGAGTTTCGCCGTGCTGTATCAGCGCGAAGGTTTGAGCGAATGGGCGTGAGAAGGGGCGGCTGGGCTGCCGTATTCGCGATCGCCTGCGCGACCGGCTTGTCCATGATCGTTGCGGCCGACGCGTCTGCCGATGCGAAACCCGCGAAGGCCGCGCCGGCCAGCGTGGCCGCCGTCGGCACCGCGGTCGGCGGCCTCAGCCCGGCCGAATGGACCGTGCGCTGGTGGCGCTGGGCCCACAGTTTCGTCGACGGCGCGCGGCCGTATCAGGACCCCGACGGCAGCCGCTGCGCGCTGGGCCAGGACGAAGACGGTCCGGTCTGGTTCCTGGCCGGCACCGACGGCCGCTCGCAGGTCCGGCGCCGCTGCCGGATACCGGCGGGCAAGCACCTGCTGGTGCCGGTCATCAACATGTACTTCCACGCGCCGCGCATCGGCGAGTACGCGCACCGCTGCGATCAGGTCAAGGCGCAGGTCATGGTCAACAACGAGGCCCTGGTCAGCGCGGTGGTCGTGCTCGACGGCAAGGCGCTGCCGCGGCCCGCGCGGCTGACTTCGCGCTGTTTCGACCCCTTTCCCGATGGTGACCCCGACGGCGACGAAGAAGACCGCAAGCATCCCGGTCCTTACCACGCCGCCGCCGACGGCTATTGGCTGCTGCTGCCGCCGCTGACGCCGGGCAAGCATCGCCTGGTGATCGGCGCCAACTACGGCAACGACCAGGATGCCGACTTCGGCCGGATGATCCAGAACTTCGAATACGAGCTGCAGATCGGCGAGTCGGCGATCTGATCGGCTGAACGGGCGCGCCCGCCCTGGCGCCTGTCCGGGCCAAACCGGCTGCGCGGTCGATCGGTTAGGCTGTGGGGCTGGACCGCCCCGGCCCTGTTGCGTCCGCGCCTTGCGCGGGGCGATGCCGCGACGGCTCCAGGCCGCGCCCCTGACGAGCGCGCCCGACCGCCCCCGACACACCGCCGAGGACCGTAGATGAGCCAAGCCGCCACCGCCACCGTCGATTCGCAGGGGCGCATGCCCCGCCAGATCGGTTTCATCATCGGCAACGAGGCGGCCGAGCGCTTCAGTTTCTACGGCATGCGCAACATCCTGACCTCGTTCCTGGTCGGGACCTTGCTGCTGGCGTCCACCTCCGACCTGGCCGAGCGCGAACACCTGGCCAAGGAGGTGTTCCACAGCTTCATGATCGGCACCTACTTCTTCCCGTTGCTCGGCGGCTGGCTGGCCGACCGCTATTTCGGCAAGTACAACACCGTCATCTGGTTCTCGCTGATCTACTGCGCCGGCCACGCCTGCCTGGCGCTGTTCGAACACAACCAGACCGGCTTCTACACCGGCCTGTTCCTGATCGCGTTCGGCGCCGGCGGGATAAAACCGCTGGTGGTGTCGTTCTGCGGCGACCAGTTCGACCAGAGCAACAAGCACAAGGCCAAGCTGGTGTTCGACGCGTTCTACTGGACGATCAACTTCGGCTCGCTGTTCGCCTCCTTGCTGATGCCGATCTTCCTGCGCGAATACGGCCCCAGCGTCGCCTTCGGCATTCCCGGCGCGCTGATGTTCCTGGCCACCTTCATCTTCTGGCTGGGCCGGCATCGCTACGTGCGGGTGCCGCCGACGCGCTACGCGCCCGATCCGGATTCGTTCTTCAACGTCGCCCGCACCGCGCTGACCGCCCAGGCGCCGGGGCAGGGCAATCCGGGCCTGATCGTGGCCGCGCTCGGCGTGGTGCTGGCGGTGGCGGCGCTGTCGCTGACCGTGCTGCCGGCGATGGGCTTCGTCAAGAGCGCCTGCCTGGCGCTGGGCCTGCTGATCGGTTTCGGCGGCTACGGCATTTCGCTGCAGCTCGACCGCGCCCGCGGCAAGCATCCCGACGCCGCGGTCGACGGCGTGCGCGCGGTGCTGCGCATCCTGATCGTGTTCGCCTTCGTGACCCCGTTCTGGTCGCTGTTCGACCAGAAGGCCTCGACCTGGGTCCTGCAGGGCCAGAAGATGCTGGTGCCGACCGACCTGTGGTGGTGGCCGAGCTGGCTGATCTCCGGCGAAGGCGGCTCGCGCGCGGCGGCCTCGCAGATGCAGGCGATCAACCCGCTGCTGGTGATGCTGCTGATCCCGTTCAACAACCTGCTGCTGTACCCGGCGCTGCGCCGGATCGGCCTGAACCCCACGCCGCTGCGGCGCATGGGGTTCGGCATCGTGATGGCCGGCCTGTCGTGGGTGATCGCCGCGGTGCTGCAGTTGTATATGGACGCCGGCCACCCCATGTCGCTGGCATGGCAGATCCTTCCCTACATCCTGCTGACCCTCGGCGAGGTCCTGGTCTCGGCCACCGCGCTGGAGTTTGCCTACAGCCAGGCGCCGCCGGCGATGAAGGGCGTGATCATGGCCATGTGGTACCTCACCAGCACCTTCGGCAACCTGTGGGTGATGCTGACCAACGCCGCGGTGCGCAACGAGACGGTGATCGGCCATATCGCCGCCACCGGCCTGAGCGAGAACGCCTTCCTGATGTTCTTCTTCGCCGGTTTCGCCTTCGTCGCCGCGGCGGCGTTCGGCCTGTACGCACGCAATTACCCGATGCAGGACCATTACCGCGCGGTCTGAACGCCGCCGTCCCGCATCGATGACCCGATCCGATAACAAGAGTCCGACCCGACCATGATCACCTATGTCCTGATCGCCGTGACCGTGCTGGTGTCGTGGCAGGCGTTCGAGAAACGCCGCCTGTACGAACGCCTGGTGCTGTGGCCCCCGGGCGTGGAGCGTTTCCGCCAGTACGACCGCCTGCTGACCCACGGTTTCGTGCATGCCGACTGGATGCACCTGCTGTTCAACATGATCACGCTGTACTTTTTCGGCCGCGCGGTCGAGAGCGTGTTCAGCCAGTTGGTCGGGCCGGTGGTGTTCGCCTTCTTCTACCTGTCGGCGATCGTGGTCGCGATCCTGCCCACCTACCTGCGCCATCGCAAGGACAGCGCCTACGTCAGCCTGGGCGCGTCCGGCGCGGTCTCGGCGGTGCTGTTCGCGTTCGTGCTGGTGTCGCCGTGGAGCTGGATCATCGTGTTCGTGATCCCGGTGCCGGCGGTGGTCTACGCGATCGCCTACGTCGCCTATTCGTACTGGATGGACAAGCGCGGCGGCGACAACATCAACCACAGCGCGCATCTGTCCGGCGCGATCTACGGCCTGCTGTTCATGCTGCTGATGGAGCCGCGCATGGGCCTGGTGTTCCTGGAGAAGCTGGCCAGTCCGAGCTTGCCGAGTTTCTTCGGCTGAGTCCTGCGGCTGCGGCCGGGCAGGCATCTGCAATGCGAAAACGGCGGCCATGGGCCGCCGTTTTTCGTGGTGCGCGCATTGTCGCGGCGCGCATGGAGCGATTCGATCGGCCCGGCTCAGGCGGCCATCGGGTGCTCGGGCAACGGTTCGCTTTCGCCGTAGGCGGCGGCGAGGCCGGCCTGGATTTCGGCGTCGAGTTCGCGCAGTTCGCTGCCATCGGCTTCGCCGTTGCGGGCGATTTCGTAAAGACGGGCGATCACCGCCTGGGTATGGACGTTGTCGCTGTATTGGTCGATGTGGCGAGTCATCTGGAATCCCCTTCTCTGTTTCCATGTGGACTTACTCACAGTTCCACGCATCTTTCATGCCAGCGGTTTCGGCGGTTTTCGAGGGGGCGAAGTGACGCGCGGCGTCAACAGCGGTCGGCCAGGATCAGGCGCATGACGCGATGCGGCGACTCTCACCGTCGCTCACCCGCCATGAAGGTGCCGCGTGCTAACACGACACTGCGTACGCACGCAGGCTGATGTGTTGATGGGGGCAGCCGCTATCATTCGCGCATTCGTAAAATTCGATGAGGAGTGAAGTATGGCGACCAAGAAAACCGGCAAGTCGGCAGGTAAATCGGCGACCTCCGCCAGCAAGCGCGCCGCGGTGAGCAAGACCGCGCGCAGCGCTGCCGGCAAGAGCGCGAGCAAGAAGACCGTGGCGAAGGCCGCGGGCAAGAAAGTGGCGGGCAACAAGGCCGTGACGAAGAAGGCTGTAGCCAAGAAAGTCGCGACCAAGCCGGCGGTCAACAAGACCCTCGCCAAGGCGGCCGGCAAGAAGGCCGCGGCCAAGAAACTCGCCGGCAAGAAGGCCGTGGCGAAGAAGTCGCCGGCCAAGAAATCCGTCGCCGGCAAGGTCGCGGCCAGCAAGAAGGCCGCGAGCAAGAAGGTTGCGAGCAAGAAGGTCGTCGCCAAGAAGGCCGCGCTGGGCAACAAGCGGGTCGGCAAGAGCGTTGCTTCGAGCAAGGCTGCCGCCAAGAACGTGGTCGCCAAGAAGCCGGCAGCGAAAAAGATCGCAGTGAAGAAGGCCGCGCCGAGCAAGGCGGTCGCCAAGAAAGCCGTGCCGCAGAAGGTCGCCAGCGGTAAGGCGGCGTCCAAGAAGGTCGGCAAGCCGATCGCCACCAAGAAGCCGGTGAGCAAGCAGGCTGCGCCGCAAAAGGCCGTGCGCACCGCGCAGCCTGTCGTCGCGCGCAAGCCCGCGGCGGCACCGGTCGTCGCCAACCCGGCGGCGGACAAGCGCGCCTCGGCCAAGCCCGCGGTGACGAAGAAGTCGGCTGCGCCGGTGAGCACGCCCGCGATTTCCAAGCCGGCCGCGTCCAAGCCGGCGGTCACCAAGCAAGCCGCGCCTAAGCCGGCCACAACGAAGACCGCGAGCAAGCCGGCGGCGACTGCGTCCGCGGCGAAGCCGCAAACGACGAGCGCGCGCAAGCCGGCCGCACCGGCCAAGCCGCAGCGCGCGAGCGCGCCGGCCGCCGAGTCCGCGCCGAAAGCCGCGGCGCCGGTCGTCGTTGCACCCAAGTTCGAGTCGACCTCCGCGCCGACGCCTAAGCCGAAGCCCGCGCCTAAGCGCGCCGCCGCCAAGCCCGCTGACGCTGCCGCGACTGCGACTTCGGTGCCGCAGGCTCAAGCGCCGGTCGAGACGAAGGCGCCGGCCGCGGCGAAGCCCAAGGCCGAACGCAAGCCCAAGGCTGCGCCGGCCGTGGAAGCGCCGTCGACGGTGCCGGCCGGTTCGCTGGTGGCCGCCGCATCGGGCAGCGAGGCCGCCGCGCCTGCGTTGCAATCCGAGCGTCACCAGGGCCGCGCCAGTCAGTCGGCGGATGCCGCCGGCAGCGTCGCCGCGCAGGGCGCCGCCGAAACCGCGGTCGAGGCCGAGACCGCCGCGTCCGGGTCCGACACCGCGACGTCGCCGCAGCGCGAAGACGAGGCCGCGAGCGACGCCGCCGACGAGGCCGCGCCGGCCGCTTCGAGCGACGACTCCGACGACGAAGGTTCCGGTGAGGGTTCCGGCGAAGGCGATGCAGGCCATGCCGGTGGCGAGGGCCACATCAGCGCCGAGCAGGCGCTGGAAAACACCCGTCGCCTGCTCGAAGCCAAACAGGAACAGGCGCGCACGCCGCAGCCGTGGCAGCAGCTCGACGGCGGCCATGGCGGTCACGTCCCGCAGCCCGGCCCGCAGTCCGACAGCGCCGCGCAGAAGGCCGGCGAACTGCATGCCGCCGAAAGCCGGATGGACGCGATCCAGGGCTCCAACAGCACCCAGGACCGCCACAACCAGGGCAAGCGCGACAATCGCGGATAAGCCGTGCCGCCGGGATCGTCGCCTCGCGGCGATCCCGGCGACCGCGGGTTTGGCAAGCTTGTAGCGACGCCCGATGCATGCCGTTTCGCCACCTTGAGGCGAGGCGAGGCGCGGTGCATGCAGGCTTCGCCCTCTTGCAGCGCGGCGCAGTGCATGCCGCTTCGTTCCCTGGCGGCGCGGCGCATGCGCGCCTTGCCGCTTTGTGGCGATGCTCGGCGCACGACGCTTCATCGCCGAAGCGCCCCGGCATCCGAGCATCTCCGTCTCCTTACCGCACAGGACCGCCCGATGACCGCTTCCGTACAGCACGAACCCCAGCAGCAGCGTTTCACCGTCGTCGTCGACGGCGTGCAGGCCTTGCTCGAATACCAGATGCGCGACGACCAGCTCGTCATCACCCACACCGGCGTGCCCGAGGCGATCGGCGGCCGCGGCGTCGCCAGCGACCTGGTCAAGGCCGCGTTCGAATACGCGCGCAGCAGCGGCTACAAGGTGCGTCCGGCGTGTTCCTACGCCGCCGCCTGGGCCGAGCGGCATCCTGAGTATTCGCAGTTGTTGGCGTAACGCCTCGGCTCGGCTCGGCTTGATTCGGCGAGAACCGTATTGAAGAGGGGTTCTGCGAGCGCCTGGGCCGAGCGCTATCGATCTGAGTGCGGTGCTTGATCCCGCCGCACCCAAGCGCGCCAACCATCGCCCACTTTGTAGAGGGGGCGAGCGCCCGGCGGCAATCGAGGTGGCGTAGTACCTCAGCGCGGGGGATTTGCTTTTGGCGCATTGCGCTGCGATCCCAGGCTAAGAGCAAATCCCCCCTGGCCCCCCTTTTTCAAAGGGGGGAATCCTTCGGGTAGGGGCGTCGGGAGTGGTGGCGCGGTGCTTGCGGCCGCAGTATTTTCTGAATCGGACAAGGCCCCGATGACCCCGCCCAGGCCGCCACGCTCGCCAATCCGCGGCGTCTGTGCCAGCCTACGCGCCCCCCGCCACCTGCCAGCCGGTTTTCCGGCATGCTTGCCTCATGCGTCTGAACAAACACATCAGCGACACCGGTTTCTGCTCGCGCCGCGAGGCCGACGGGCTGATCGCCGAAGGCCGGGTCACCGTCAACGGCATCCGCGGCCGGGTCGGCAGCGAGGTCGGCGAGGGCGACGAGGTCCGCATCGACGGCGAGATCGTGCGCGCCCGCGTCGCGGTCAAGGGCAAGCGCCAGCACGTCTATATCGCCTTGAACAAGCCGGTCGGCGTGGTCTGCACCACCGAATCCGGGGTCAAGGACAACATCGTCGATTTCGTCGGCCACGACCGGCGCATCTTCCCGATCGGCCGCCTCGACAAGGACTCCGAGGGCCTGATCCTGCTGACCAGCAACGGCGACATCGTCAACGAGATCCTGCGCGCCGAGAACAAGCTGGAAAAGGAATACCTGGTCGCGGTGAACCACGAGGTCACCCCCGAATTCCTGCGCGGCATGGCCCGCGGCGTGCCGATCCACGGCCAGACCACCTTGCCGTGCAAGACCGGCAAGCTCGGCCGCTTCGGTTTCCGGATCGTGCTGGTGCAGGGCCTCAACCGGCAGATCCGGCTGATGGCCTCGCACTTCGGTTTCCGGGTCAAGCAGCTGCTGCGCGCGCGCATCGGCAACGTCAAGCTCGGCCATCTCAAGCCGGGCCAATGGCGCAATCTGACCGATCCGGAACTGCAGGGCCTGCTGCCGCACCGCACCGAGTGGTGAACCGGCACACAACCGCCACGAGCGGGCGCGCGCACTGATCGGATTGGCTCGGCGATCTAGATGTCGGCGTCACGCTTTGCGCGATAATGTCGCGCGAAACATCCATGGACGTCAGTCAAAAGGATTGCTGCATGAAGCGCGTCACCGCCGTCTGTCTGCTTGCCCTGGCCCTGGCCCTGGCGGCCTGCAAGAAGGAAGCCACGCCGCCGCCGGCCGCCAACGCGCCGGCCACCCCCGCGACGCTGCCGGCGCCGGTCGCGACCGACGACGGCGCGGTCGAGCTCAAGGAAGTGGTCGAGACCACGCCCAACTACGTGGTCGGCATCACCTACGACACCCAGGCGGCCAAGTACCCGGGCCTGGCGCGCGAGCTCAAGCGTTTCGCCGACGGCGCGCGCGCCGAGCTGGTCGAGTCGGCCAACGGCCGCACCGCGAAGGAGAACCCTTCGCCGTACGAACTGTCGCTGACCTTCAACGACGTGCTCGATTCGCCCGAGATGGTCGCGGTGTCCGCCGACGGCAGCAGCTACACCGGCGGCGCCCATGCCGCGCCGCTGATCGCGCGCTTCGTCTGGCTGCCCAAGCAAAACAAGCTGCTCAAGGCCAATGAGCTGATCCCGCAGAAGGCCGGCTGGGACGCGGTCTCGCGCTACGTGCGCGAGCAGCTGCATTCGGCGCTGTCGCAGCGCATCGACGCCGACGATCCCGAGCCTGCGGTACGCGCCGAGCAGATGGAGACCGGCGCGCGCATGATCGACGACGGCACCGGCGCCGACGCGGCCAATTTCGCCATGTTCGAGCCGATCAAGGCCGCCGACGGCAAGCTCACCGGCTTGAAGTTCGTGTTCGCGCCGTACGAAGTCGGGCCGTATTCGGACGGCACCCAGATGGTCGAAGTGCCGGCGGCGGTGTTGCTGCCGCATGTGGCGCCGGAGTATCGGGCCTTGTTCGTCGGCGGGGTTTGAGCGGCCCTCACCCCGGCCCTCTCCCGTGAACGGGAGAGGGAGAAGAGCAAAAAACGCGTCACCGCCATGGCCTACCTGTAGGAGCGGCGCGAGCCCCTGTAGGAGCGGCGCGAGCCGCGACCGCGGCACCGCGCCCACCGCGACACTTGCATCGGTCTCGACACCGGCCTCCAAACCAGCCTCCAAATCAGCCCCGTAGCGACGCTCCGCAACGCTCCTCCCGCGCAACTGAGTGTTCAGCCCAAACAGCGCGTTCGGGCACATCGCGCGACAAGCGGTTTGTTATCGTGCCGACAAGCGCGATACCCCGCGCCACCCGGGTCATCCCACCCGGACAGCCGCCTCAGGATGAGCACCGGCGCGCCGCATGCGATCTCACGCAGGGCGCCGCCGACCGTTAACCGACCGAGCCCACCACGTCGAACGAGGCCGAGATGTCCGTTGCGTCGCTGCGTAAACGAGTCGAAGGGTTGCTGGCGCTGGCCGATGTGCGCATCGGCGGCGACCGGCCCTGGGATATCCAGGTCGAAGACGAGGAGTTCTATGCGCGGGTGATCGCGCAGGGCTCGCTCGGCCTGGGCGAAACCTACATGGACGGCAGCTGGCATGCGGCCTCGCTCGACGGGATGCTGGTGCGGCTGCTGCGCGCCCACGTCGACGAGCAGGTGCATGGCTGGGCCGCGATCCTCGACGGCCTGCGCGCGCATCTGATCAACCTGCAAAGCCACCGCCGCAGCTTCACCGTCGGCGAGCGCCACTACGACCTAGGCAACGATCTGTACCGGGCCATGCTAGGCAAGCGGCTGGTCTACAGCTGCGGCTATTGGCGCGACCGCGACGGCCGGCGCTTGCCGGACCTGGACTCGGCCCAGGAAGCCAAGCTCGACCTGGTCTGCCGCAAGCTCGGCCTGAAACCTGGGATGCGCGTGCTCGACATCGGCAGCGGCTGGGGCGAGGCCTTGAAGTTCGCGGCCGAGCGCTACGGCATCGTCGGGGTCGGCGTGACCGTGTCGCGCGAGCAGGCCGACTTCGCCCGCGAGCTGTGCCGGGGCCTGCCGATTGAATTCCGCTTGCAGGACTACCGCGACCTCAGCGGCAACCACGCCGACGAACGCTTCGACCGGATCTTTTCGCTCGGCATGTTCGAGCACGTCGGCTACAAGAACTACGCGACCTATTTCGACGTCGCGCTGCGCTGCCTGGACCGCGACAGCGACGACGGCGGCCTGTTCCTGCTGCACACCATCGGCGGCAATAAATCGGTGACCCACACCGACCCGTGGATCGCCAAGTACATCTTCCCCAATTCGATGCTGCCCTCGGCCCAGCAGATTGCCGAGCAGGTCGAAGGCCGCTTCGTGATCGAGGACTGGCATAACTTCAGCACCGACTACGACCTGACCCTGCAGGCCTGGCGCGACAACGTCGAAGCGGCCTGGGAGCATCTGGACGCGCGGTACGACGAACGCTTCCGGCGCATGTGGCGGTTCTACCTGGCCGCGTCGATGGCGACCTTCCGCAGCCGCCACGCGCAGCTGTGGCAGGTGGTGCTGTCGCCCGAGGGCGTGCCGGGAGGGTACGTCGCACCGCGGTGAGCGGGGCGAGGCGGTGGCCGGGGTTTCGCGGTAGCTGACGTGTCGCGGTCGCGGCTCGCGCCGCTCCTACAGGTAGGTCATGTCGTTGCGGACTCGCCCCTGTAGGAGCGGCGCGAGCCGCGACCGCGAACTTACGACAACGACGATCGCTTCACGAAGGCGACGACGACCTCAGCGCCGCCGCCGTCGCTTCGATCTCAGGTCTGCTGTTCCTGCGCCAGCTTGCTATGGCGAATGCCATACCCGAAATACACCAGCAGCCCCAGGCTCAGCCAGATCAGGAAGATCAGCCAGGTGATCGCGGCGAGCTCGGACAGCAGCCAGATCGAGAAGCCGATGCCGACGATCGGAATGAGCGGTACCAGCGGGGTGCGGAAGGAACGGAACAGGTCCGGCTTGCGCACGCGCAGCACCCACACCGACGCGCAGATGATGATGAAGGCCGACAGCACGCCGATGTTGACCAGCTTGGCGACTTCGCCGATCGGCAGGAAGCCGGCGACCAGCGCGGTGAACACGCCCAGCACGATGGTCGGGCGGTGCGGGGTGCCGTACTTCGGATGGATCTTGGCGAACCAGCCCGGCAGCAGGCCGTCGCGCGACAGCGAGAACCAGATCCGCGCCGCGCCCAGCATGAAGGCGAACAACACGCTGGCGATGCCGATCACCGCCGAGAACGCGATCGCCTTGGCGATCCACGGCAGGCCGAGCGCGGCGAACGCGTCCGACACCGGCGCGTCGCCGCCGAGGGTGGAGTAGTGGGCGATGCCGGTGAGCACCAGCGACACCGCCAGGTACAGCACCATCGACACGCCCAGCGACAGCAGCACCGCGCGCGGCAGATCGCGTTGCGGGTTCCTGGATTCCTCGGCCGCGGTGGTCAGGGTGTCGTAGCCGAACACCGCGAAGAACACCACCGCCGCGGCGGTGCCGACGCCGGCGAAGCCGAAGTGGCCCACGCCGTTCGCATCGATCACGCGCTCGGGAATGAACGGCGTCCAGTTGGCGGTATTGATGTAGAACACGCCCACGCCGATCACCAGCAGCACCGCGAGGACCTTGATCGCCACGATGATGGTGTTGAAGCGCGCGCCCCATTCGGTGCGGAACACCAGCAGCGCCGAGACCGCCAGGGTCACGCCGGCGGCGATCACGTTGAACACCCGGCCTTCGCCGGTGCCGATCGCGCCCTGCGCCCACACCGGCAGATGGATGCCGACGCCTTCGAGCAGCACCTGCACATAGCCCGACCAGCCGATCGCCACCACCGCGACGATCAATGCGTATTCCAGCAACAGGTCCCAGCCGATCAGCCACGCCGCCAGTTCGCCCAGGGTGGCGTAGCTGTAGGTGTAGGCGCTGCCGGTGACCGGGATCATCCCGGCGAACTCGGCGTAGCACAGCGCCGCCGCGGCGCTGGCGATGCCGGCGATCAGGAACGCCAGCGCGACCGCCGGACCGGCGTTCTCCGCGGCCTGCTGGCCGGCGAGCACGAACACGCCCACGCCGATGATGCCGCCGATGCCGATCGCGGTGAGCTGCCACAGCCCCAGCACGCGGCGGAAGTCCGTGCGCTTGCCGGCCTCCGCCTGCAATTGTTCAACCGATTTGTGCCGCAGGATCTTCGCGACCAGGCTCATCGAATGCTCTCCCCGAGTGACGCCGCATCATAGCCGCTGCCGGGCCGGACGGTGGCGCATGGTCCGCAGCCCGCGTCGCTCACAGTTTCCAAGTCGGTTCGTTTGTGTAGCTCGCAAGTCCAATCAACACGACAGGAGCGAGTAATGAACGAAAAGTGGAACCGATCTTTTTCCGAACTGATCCGGCGCAGCCGCCCGGCCTATTGGGGCAATTGGGCGCTCAACGCGCAGGTCCAGCCCGGTGCGATCGGCATCGTCGACCCGCAATCGGGCGACTTCCGTCTGGTGGCCGAGACCATGCCGAACCTCAAGGTCAAACGCCTGCCGGTGTCCAACTCCTGGCAGCTGTTGTCGGAAAAGGTCTCGCGCACCGAGGCCAAGGCCGACATCAGCGGTGAAGTCACCGATCCCGATACCGGCGTCAAGGGCGAGGCCGGCGTCGAGGTCAGCTGGTCGATGTCGCAGGAAGGCTCGATCGCGTCGGAGTTCTCGCTGCGCGAAGAGGCCTATCTGGAAGAACTGACCCAGGTCGAGAAGAACCAGGCCTGGCTGGCCCAGCAGGCGGCCGGCGTGGGCTTCGGCGGCAACGGCGAGATCGCCCAGGGCTTCGGCGTGATCACCGGCGTGCTGTACGCCAACAGCGGCCTCAACGTGGGCTCGCAGGCGAAGGACTCGGCGTTCGCGATCGCCGGCCGCGCCAGCGCGGTGCATGAAATGCTCGGCGGCGCGACCGCCAAGGGTTCGTTCACCTCGGTGCGCAAGGCCAAGAGCATCGACAAGCACCTGTGGCCGGATCACGCCAACACGATCGCGTCGGGCCCGGTGCCGATCGCGTACACCTTCGCCTCGTTCGAAGGCAAGCTGCTGATCCCGAACTGGGTCAGCAAGATCGGCGGGTTCGAGATCTTCTTCAGCAACCGGCCCGGCAGCACCTACATCGTCGCGATCGAACTGAGCTACAAGGTCGGCGACAAGACCCATAACGATTCGTTCGAAATCAGCGGCGGCCTGTCGCGCACGGTCGGCAACATTCCGTTGAACGCCACCGACATCCGGGTCAAGGCGCGTTTCAAGGGCGTGATCAACAGCGACACCTACGAGCGCAGCTGGGCGCGTCCGCTGGGCCAGTGGCTGACCGGGCAGCGCCACATCGACATGTACGGCGTGTGGCCGGGCGCGACGCAGTTCTCGGTGCGCGAAGAGCCGCAGAGCGGCGGCTGATATCACATCAACAACGTAGGGCCCCGGCGCGCGACGCGCCGGGGCCGGGAGTCGAAACTCATGCCGTACGAATACGTAACCAGCTTCAACCCGAAGAAACTGCAGAAAATGCAGGACCCCGAGGCCACTCAAGCGGTGCTGCAGGAAATCGAGACCCTGGCCGGGCAGACCGAGCCGGTCAAGGGCGATCAGATCAATCAGTGGCTGGGCCTGCTCGCCCAGAGCGAGATCATGGCGCAGAAGTGGAAGGGCGGCGGCACCCTGATCGAGGTCTATCCCAGCGGCAAGAAGAACGAAGACCGGATCATGATGTCGGTGTCCGACGGCGTGGTTGATATCCAGGACGTCGGCGTCAGTCGGCACTGATCGGTGCGGTCTACACGCGGCGCCGCGTGGCCGCCCGGTTCGATCCGCGTGTCGCACCGTGTGCGGATGCCGTGCCGCCGCCGCGCGCGTAAACCATAAGCACAGCGAGGCGGCCTCAAGATCGCCAAAATCGGCTCCCCTCTTTGGAAAAGAGGAGTTGTGGGAGATTCGCTTTTCGCCCGGCCGCCACTGTTCCGGTGACGCCCGGCTTATTGCGTGAACCAGCATCGCAGCGCTGCCGCGACAACGTCACCGGCTTATCCACCGATGCGTCGATTGTCATCCAACCCGGCCAGACTGGACGCGCGGCGCTGTCGCCGCGCGTCCTTCGCTTGTCCGAGTTAGGATTCCCGCATGCCGCTTTCCCATGCACCGCGCCGGGCCCTGGCCGCGTTGGCGCTGTTGACCGCCAGCCTGGCCGCCGTCGCCCTCGACCGGACCCCCGCCATGACCGACGCCTCGCCGCCCGCCGCCGCGCTCGGCCAGCACGGATTGATCGTGATCGCCCACCGCGGCGCCAGCGGCTATCGGCCCGAACACACGCTGGAGGCCTACCGCCTGGCGATCCAGATGGGCGCCGACTTCATCGAACCCGACCTCGTCGCCACCCGCGACGGTGAACTGGTGGTCCGCCACGAGAACGAAATCTCCGGCACCACCGACGTCGCCGATCATCCCGAATTCGCCGCGCGCAAGACCACCAAGCTCATCGACGGCGAGAGCCTGACCGGCTGGTTCACCGAGGACTTCACCCTCGCCGAACTCAAGACCCTGCGCGCCAAGGAACGCATACCGCAGATCCGCCCGGGCAATACCCGCTTCGACGGGCAGTTCCAGATCGCCACGTTCAAGGAAGTGATCGCGCTGGCGCGGCAGGAAAGCCGCGACGGCCGCACCATCGGTATCTACCCGGAAACCAAGCACCCGACCTGGTTCGCCAGCGAAGGCAAGCACCTCGACGGTACGCCGATCGGGATTTCGCTCGGCGAGAAACTGGTGGCGACGCTGGTCAGCGAAGGCTTCACCGATCCGCGCCGCGTGTACATCCAGAGTTTCGAAGTCGCCAACCTGATCGAACTCAAGCAGCGCATCCTGCCCAAGGCCGGCATCGATCTGCCGTTGGTGCAGTTGTACGGCGATTTCCAGCGCGATCGGCCCTACGACTTCGTCTACAACGCAGGCCGGCATGCCGATCTGAAGGCGATCTACGGCGGCTTGATCGAGGCGATCCCCGGCGGCCTCGACGGCCAGACACCGTTCGCGGCGCTGACCGAAGCCGATGCGCTGGCGTGGATGAAGCAGCATTACGTGTCGGGCCTGGGCCCGTCGACCGCCAGCCTGATTTCGCGCGCGCCGCTGCCGGCCAAGCGCGACGCCGATGGCGACGGCCGCGCGCTGCTGGGTACGCGCAACACCGGTTTCGTCCATCCCGTGCTCGGCCGCGCGCTGGCGCTGGGATTGCAGGTCCACCCGTACACGGTGCGCGCCGAAGAGCCGTTCCTGACCCAGACCGCGAACGGCGTCGACCAGAGCGCGCTGGCGCAGGCCTTGCAGCTGTACGGCCTGGGCGTGCAAGGGTTCTTCATCGACCAGCCCGATATCGGCGTGGCGGCGCGCAAGTTGTTTCTGGAGCAGAGCCGGATCGTCGCACCGGCATCGCGTTGATCGGCGTGATAGCCACGCCGTGTAGCGGCGACATTCGCCCCCTGTAGGAGCGGCGTGAGCCGCGACCGCGGACCGATACGTTCGCGGCGCCTGCTGGATGCGCGGTCGCGGCTCGCGCCGCTCCTACAGGGAGCCGATGCGGATTGCGCCGTGGCTCACGCACCCGCGTGGTCGCGTCAGCCGACTGTAGGAGCGCCGCGAGTCGCGACCGCGTGCCGACACGTTCGCGGCGCTTGCGCGGCGTCTGCTGGATGCGCGGTCGCGGCTCGCGCCGCTCCTGCAGGGGGCCGATGCTGATTGCGCCGTGGCTCACGCACCCGCGTGGTTGCGTCAGCCGACTGTAGGAGCGCCGCAAGTCGCGACCGCGTGCTGACACGTTCGCGGCGCTTGCGCGGCGTCTGCTGGATGCGCGGTCGCGGCTCGCGCCGCTCCTACAGGGGGCCGATGTCGTTTGCGCCGTGGCTCACACACTCGCGTAGTCGCGTCAGCCGACTGTAGGAGCGCCGCAAGTCGCGACCGCGTGCTGACACGTTCGCGGCGCTTGCGCGGCGTCTGCTGGATGCGCGGTCGCGGCTCGCGCCGCTCCTGCAGGGGGCCGCGTGGCCATGTCGCGATACGGGCAGCCACGCGGGACCTGCGCAACTCAGCCCAGCGCAGCCTGCAAGGTCGCACCGCAATCGGCCTGCAGCTTCAAGGTGGCGATATCGTCGGCGCGAGTGACGCCGCGGTTGAGCAGGGCCAGCGGCAGGCCGGCTTCGCGCGCGGCGCGGGCGAAGCGAAAGCCCGAATAGACCATCAGCGAAGAACCCACCACCAACATCGCATCGGCCTGCGCCAGCGCCTGCTGCGCCGCGGCGACGCGCGCGCGCGGTACGTTTTCGCCGAAGAACACCACATCGGGTTTGATCAGTCCGCCGCACTGCTCGCACACCGGCGTGGCGAAGCGTTCGAACGCTAGGCCTTCCAGGTCGGCGTCGCCGTCGGGCAGCGCCGCGGCGCCCAGGTCGAGCCAGTCGGGATTGCGCTGCGCCAGTTCCGCCTGCAACGACTCGCGGTCGCGCCGCGCGCCGCAATCCAGGCAGACCACTTCGTCGAGCCGGCCGTGCAGGTCGACCACGTCGCGGCTGCCGGCGCGCGCGTGCAGGCCGTCGACGTTCTGGGTCACCAGGGTGGTGTGGGTATCGTCGCTTTGCTGCCAGCGCGCCAAGGCGGTGTGTCCGCGGTTGGGCTGCGCACCGGCAAACCCCGGCCAGCCGACGAAGCTGCGCGCCCAGTAGCGGGCGCGGGCGCGCGCATCGCCGACGAAGGCGCGAAAATCGATCGGCGGCTTGCGCTGCCAGGCGCCGCTTTCGTCGCGGTAATGCGGGATGCCCGAATCGGTGCTGATGCCGGCGCCGGTCAGCACGAACACGCGCCGATGCGGACGCAGCCAATCGCGCAGCCTCTGCGCGGCGTCGGTGTCGATGGGCAAGGCGGATGCGTCGGTGTTCATGCGGCGGACGGCCGGATCGTGGCGGAGGGCTGAATGGGAGATGGTGGCGTTCCAGGCCAATCCAAGCCGGATGGGGCGTGGCGCGAACCTGGACGGCCTCGGCCATTGCCGTTGGCCGCGCGCGGTCGATTACAGGTCGAGCGGACGTATCAGCTTCACCGGTCCCAACCGGTCGCGTTCGGCATCGCTGTCGTCGGGGTCGTGATCGAAGAACACGCTGCCGTAGTCGTCGCCGAGGAAGGCGCGGCCTTCGATCCAGACGATGCACCAGCCAGGCGCCTGGCTCGGACCGTGCCGGGTTCCGTCGCAGACGGTCGAGCATTGCAGGGCGATCGACAGTTCGCGCGCCAGTTGCAGGCCCAATTCGTAGGCATCGCGGCCGGACAGATCGAGGATATCGAGCAGGAACCCGAACTCGCTGGGATTGGACCGCACGGTGAGGAATACGTTGGCCGCATCGTTCTCCTCCAGACGCTCCCATGCAGGCTCGCCCCACTGCAGCCGTGCATCCGGCGCATGCCGCGCGATCGCGGCCTCGACCGCGGCGCGGTCCGGTGACTTGGACAATCCGACGTACATCATGGGCTGGACGCGGCAGTCGCGAGGCTTTCGATCATAGCTCGCAGGCGTGTGGCGACAAGAAGGCCGCCCGGATCGCTCCGGGCGGCCTGGCGACCGCGAAGGGGTGTTCGCGGACCGCCGGGGGAAGGTCGAGCTCCGGTCGCGCGCGCCAGGCGCGTGCCGGTGCTCACCGGACCACATCGCTCATCGCCTCACGCCGCTCACTGCACCACATCGCTCACCACACCACACCCGCGCCGACCGTCACGCCGACATCGCCGCGCGAATTGCTGTTGCCCGACACCTTGTACACATAGCGGCCGTCCTCGGTGATGGTCGAGATGCCGATCGCGAAGCCACTTTCGCCGCGGAACGAGCTGGCCGCGATCGCCGCCATGCTCTTGCCGGGCATGTACGACTGCGGCAGGCCCGCGACCGCCATCGCCGAGGCCACGCCGGCGCTGGCCTTGTCGTCGAGCTGGCCGATCTCGCGACGCAGGGTGTTGCCCCAGTTGTCGGTGTACTGGTTGGAGGTGTTGATCGCCCGGTTCACGCCTTCGTTGAGCTGCTGCACGTTGACCGCGTCGGTGTTGGCGGTGCCGGCGCGGACGTTGCGGATGTTGACCGCCGCGCCGCCGTTGTTGAGCGTGACCTGGGTGTTGTTGACGCTGCCGTCGACGTTGGTGTCGTAGCGCACGGTGCCCGACTGCGACGCCTTGAGCTGAGCGACGTTGACCGCATCGTTGTCCTGCGCGCCGGCGGCGACGTTGACGATCTGCCGCTGTTGCCCGGCATTGCCGACCGAAACCGTGTTGGCGCGATCGGCCACCGCGCCCTGGCCGAGCGCGACCGCGCCCGACGCGGTGACGCTGGCGCTTTCGCCGATCGCGACCGCGTTGGTCGCGCTGGCGGCGATGTTGCTGTTGGCGCCGACCGCGGTGCTGCCGTCGGCGTTGACCCGCGCATTGCCGCCGACCGCGGTGTCGTTGGCGCCGGCGGCGTAGCTGTCGCCGCCGATCGCGGTGGCGTGGGTGCCGCCGGCGTTGGCGCTGGCGCCGACCGCGACGCCGCGCGAGCCGGCCGCGACCGAGGCATTGCCGGTGCCGTCGATGGCGATGCGCGGATCGGGCCCGGGATTGCCCGGCGGCAGGTTGTCGATGCGGTTGTTGATGTTGGTCAGGCTGGCATCGACCGCGGCGAAGGCGGCGCCGACGTTGCTGTAGTTGCCGCCCTGGACGGTGAAGTTCGGCGCGCCGAACACGCCGCCGTTGAACAGCGAACCGCCGCCGAAGATCGAGGCGACCGCCGCGCCGATGTCGTGGATCTGGCCGCCGTTGACCGCCTGCAGGCTGCCGGCGGCGATCTGGCCGTTGGCGAGGTTGTCCAGCGTGGTGCCGGTGCCGGCCGGTCCGCGCAGGGTGATCGCGCCGTAGTCGGGATTGCCGGTGCCGTCGTCGTCGTACTGCACGGCGAAGGCGTTGCCGGCGTTGATGTTGCCGTCCAGCGCGCTCAGCGCCGAACCCACGTCGTTGTAGGTGTTGCCGCCGATCAGATAATTCGGCGCGGTGAAGCTGCCGCCGGCGTTGAACACCGAGCCGCCGCCGAACAGGTTGGCGATCGAGGTGCCCAGGCCGAAGATCTGCCCGCCGTTGACGCCCTGCAGACTGCCGGCGGCGATCTGGCCGGCGGCGAGGTTGTCGAGCACGGTCCCGGTGCCGGCCGGGCCGGCGAGGGTGATGTTGCCGTAGTCGGGATTGCCGGTGCCGTCGTCGTCGTAACGCACGGCGAAGGCATTGGCGCCGCTGACGCCGCCGTCGAGCGCGGCCAGCGCGGCGCCGACGTTGTTGTAGCCGGTGCCGCCGATGACGTAGTTCGGCGCGGTGAAGGTACCGCCGGCGTTGAACGCCGCGCCGCCGCCGAACACCGCCGCGGTGGCACCGCCGACCGCGAAGATCTGCCCGCCGTTGACCGCTTCCAGGCTGCCGGCCGCGATCTGGCCCGCGGCGAGATTGCCGATCAAGGTGCCGGTGCCGGCCGGCCCGCGTAGGGTGATCGCCCCGTAGTTCGGATTGCCGGCGCCGTCGTCGTTGTACTGCACCGAGAACGCATCGGCATTGGCCAGGCCGGTGTTGATCGCCGCCAGCGCCGAGCCGACGTTGTTGTAGCCGTTGCCTTCGATGACGTAGTTCGGCGCGGTCACGGTGCCGTCCGCGGCGACGCCCGCGCCGCCGCCGAGGCGTTGCGCGTTGGAGGCGCTGATCGCGAACACCTGAGCGCCGTTGATCGCCTGGGTGCTGCCGGCGTTGACCAGGCCGGCGCGCACGTTCGAAATCGTCGTGCCGCCTGCGCCTTGCAGGGTGACGTTGGCGAAGTCGGGCGTGCCGCCGAGGTCGTTGTACTTGACCGCGAACGGATCGGCCGCCGCGGTCGACAACGCGCCCTGCAACTGGGCGAGGTTGACCGCGTCGGTGCCGTTGCTGCCGGCGGCGACGTTGGTGAGCTTGCGGGTCGCGCCGGCCGCGCCGATCGAGACCTCGCCCGAGGACGTCTGCGGCGCGACCAGGCCGAACGCGGTGTAGCCGGCCTGTGCGCCGACCGCGGTGCTCGAACCCGCGCCGAGCGCGACGCTGTTGGCGTGGGTGGAGGTCGCGCCGAAGCCCAGGATGGTCTGGCGGTTGGCGTTGCCGAAGCTGTTGTCGCCGATCACCACCGAATTGCCCAGGCGCGCGGCGTAGTTGGTGTCGGGACCGCCGGTGAAGCCGGCCGCGGCGGCGGTGATGGTGGGCAGTTGATGGCGCGCGTTGGTGCCCATCACGATGGTGTTGGAACCGTTGGCGTAGCTGCCGTCGCCGATGATGGTCTGGTTGTTCTGCGCGGCGTTGGTGCGCCAGGTGCAGGCCAGGCCGATGATGATGCACGAGGCGCTGTTGTTGTTGCCGGTGTAGTTGCTGTCCTGGAACTGGATGTAGCTGTCGGACTGCACCGCGCCGATCAGGGTCAGGTGATTGGCCGGCTGGTTGCCGTCCAGATCGAGCACGTTCGGCGCCTGCACCAGGTTGAGGATCAGCGACAGGTACGAGTAATTGAAATTGGCGCGATCGATGGTCAGGCAGCCGCTGCCGAGCAGACCGCAGGCTTGATAGTCGTTGCCCAGCAGCCAGTTGCTCAGGTAGGCGCTGATGCCGGGCAGGGTGTTGTTCAACGCCGGCGGCGGTTCGATCACGCTCATCGGCGAGACCATGCCGCCGCCGTCGAAGGCGCTGGCCGAACTCCAGCTGGCGCGGTTGGGCATGCCGTCGAAGACCAAGGGCAGCAGTGGCGCTTCGCTGTCGAGCACGGCATCGCTGGTGCTGGCTTCGGACTTGGCAGTGTCGTCGCCGACGATCCTGGACGCCGCGGTTTCGGCCTCGCTCTTGGCCGCGGATTCCAGGTCGGCCGCGCTCGCGGCGATGGGCAGCAGCCCCATCAGCCCGACGGCGATGCATCCGCTCAACAGACCCATGCGCATGCGTCGTGCGCGTTCCGGCGCCTGGTAGGCGAGGGGCGTTTGCTTGCCGTGGTTCGGGTTGCGTGTGGTCATGACAGCCTCCGTCATTCGATAGCGGTAGGCCGATCGACATCGGGGGCGGAACGGGTGGTGGTGAATGCGTTGCAAGCTGGCCGCGGGGCCGCGATGTGTTCCCCTTTCCCCCTGATGCCGAGACTGCCGTGTTCGCTGGCGCGGTCAGTGCATCGGCGATTTCAGGCTAGGCGCGGCGCGGGGTGCAATACACTCACCGCTGCTCACGCTTCAGCTTGACGCTCAGGCAACGAAAAACGGCGGCCGCAGTGGCCGCCGTTCTGCGTTTGGGCATCGCGATCAGGACGCCGCGATCGCGGCGCGGCTCAGTGGGACGATCTCACGATCGTGCACAGATAGCCCATGCCGCGCACCGCGCGCAGCGGCAGCGGCAACGGGCTCATCAGCGCGACTTTCTTGCGCAGTCGGTAGATCAGCATTTCCAGCCTGTGCGGATCGAAGTCGTAGACGTCGCTGGTCAGCGAACCGATCAGGCTGTCGTGCGAGACCGGATGCCCGCCCGCGCCGGTGTTGACCAAGCGCAGCAGCACGCTGCGTTCGGGCGCGCTCAAGTCGATCGACGCGCCGTCGGGCGTGCGCAGGGTCCAGCCGTCCAGCGCCAGTTCCCATTCGGGCTGTCCGGCGCTGGCGCGCGCCGGCATCGCGCGCATGTGGTGTTGCAGGCTGTGCATCGCGGTGACGACCGCGGCGAGTCCGTCCAGGTCGACCGGCTTGGCGAAACAGGCGTCGGCGATCTCGTGGTACGAATCGGCCTCGCCGTGGCAGCCGGCCTGCGCGTCGAGCATGATGATGCCGATGTCGGAGTGCTGGCGCAGATGCAGCGCGACCGAGCGCGGATTGTCGTCGGGCAGGTCGCTGGCGATCACCGCGATGTCGCACGGCGCGGTCAGCAGGTTTCGGTACAGCGCGGTCGCGTTGGCGCATTCGACGATCGCGAACTGGCGCGTCTGCAGCGAATGCAGGATCTGCTGGCGAAGGTCCGGATCGCGCTCGACCACGGCGATGCGCCGGGCGTTGCGGTTGTCGGCGCCGGACGCGCTGCTGGAACTGTTGGCCTGAAACGCAGTGATTGCGGCCATCCTGGTGTCCCCTGTTTTGATCGAACTACCAACTGTTTCTTATGTGGAAACAGTGCCGGTCGATGTCCAATATCAGGTTACGGGCTCCCTCGAAATCTAATGTGACATAGATCGGGGTTTATACAAAGTATTGAATTGATGGGGAAATAAGTCTCGATAATTAGATCGAGATAACAAAAATTATGTGCCTCGATGAGCCCTGAAACGCAGAAAAGGCCGCCCACCGGACAGGTGGACGGCCTTTTCGTGTTACTGCCGCGAGGGCGGGGCTGAATTATTTATTCTTTCGAGCCCTTGGCCGGAGCGACCGGCGCGGTCAGGCCGCGGCGTTCGAGCAGCGGCTGGATCTGCGGATCGTGGCCGGAGAAGTCGCGGAACAGCTGCAGCGCGTCCTTGCTGCCGCCGCGCGAGAGCAGGGTGGCGCGGAAGCGGTCGCCGTTTTCGCGGGTCAGGCCGCCGTGCTGCTTGATCCATTCCACGGTATTGGCGTCGAGCACCTCGGACCAGATATAGGCGTAATAACCGGCCGCGTAGCCGCCCATGATGTGGCTGAAGTACGGGGTGCGGTAACGCGGCGGGACCGGCGGGTAGAAAATGCCGTCCTTCTTGAGCGAGGCGGTTTCGAACGCCATCACGTCCTTGGGCGCCGGGACCTTGGAAATGTCGCCGATCTGGTGGTAGTTCTGGTCCAGCATCGCCGCGCCGAGATACTCGGTGGTGGTGAAGCCCTGGTTGAACTTGGACGCGGCCAGGACCTTGTCCAGCAGTTCCTTGGGCATCGCCTCGCCGGTCTGGTAGTGCTTGGCGTAGTTGGCCAGCACCGACGGCCAGTCGGCCCACATCTCGTTGACCTGCGAGGGGAACTCGACGAAGTCGCGCGGCACGCTGGTGCCCGAGAAGTAGGGGTACTTCACGTTCGAGAACATGCCGTGCAGGGCATGGCCGAACTCATGGAACATGGTGGTGACCTCGTCCCAGGTCATCAGCGTCGGCTTGCCGGCCGGCGGCTTGGGGATGTTGAGGTGGTTGGCCACGACCGGGAGGGTGCCGAACAGTTCGGACTGGTCGACGTAGGAGTTCATCCACGCGCCGCCGCGCTTGGAATCGCGCGCGTACATGTCGGCGATGAAGATCGCCAGCTGCTTGCCGTTGGCGTCGAACACGTCGTAGGCGGTGACGTCGTCGCGGTACAGCGGCAGGTCGGTGCGCTGCTTGAACTTCAGGCCGTACAGCTGGCCGGCGGCGTAGAACACGCCGTTCTCGAGCACGTTCTTCATTTCGAAGTAGGGCTTGAGCTGGGCTTCGTCGAACGCGAACTTCTCCTTGCGCACCTTCTCGGCGTAGAACGCCCAGTCCCACGGCTCGAGCTGGAAGCTCTTCTCGCCCTTGGCGGCCTGTTCCTTGTCGATCATCGCCTGCAGGTCGGCCGCTTCGCGCTTGGCGTTGGCGACCGCGGCCGGGGCGAGCTGACCGAGCATGTGGTTGACCGCTTCGGGGGTCTTGGCGGTTTCGTCGTCGAGCACGAACGCGGCGTAGTTCGGGAAGCCCATCATCTTGGCGCGCTCGGCGCGCAGGGCGACGACCTTGGACACGATCGCGGTGTTGTCGTACGCGTTGCCGCGGCTGCCGCGCGCGACCGAGGTCTTGTGCAGCTTCTCGCGCAGGGCGCGGTTGGTCAGGTCGGTTTCCGGCGGCTGGCCGGTGGTGTTGAGCAGGGTCAGCAGGTACTTGCCTTCGAGCTTGCGCGCCTTGGCCGCTTCGGCGGCGGCGGCGATGCGCTCGTCGGACAGGCCGGCCAGCTCTTCCTTGGTGTCGACCACGATCGCCGAATCCTTGACCTCGGCCAGCACGTTCTTGCTGAACTTCGCGCCCAGTTCGGCCAGTTCGGAGTTGATCGCCTTGACCCGGGTCTTCTGCGCTTCGGTCAGGTTGGCGCCGGCGCGGACGAAGTCGGCGTGGTAGCGCTCGATCAGGCGCACGCCCTCGGCGTCCAGGCCCAGCGTGTCGCGCTTTTCGTACAGCGCCTTGATCCGCGCGAACAGCTTCGGGTTGAGCGAGATCGCATCGCGGTGCGCCGACAGCTTGGGCGCGTATTCCTGCTGCAGGTTCTCGCGGGTCGGGTTGGTGTCGGTGCCGGTCAGGTTGAAGAAAGTAGAGACCGAACGGCTGAGGATCTGGCCCGAACGCTCCATCGCGACGATGGTGTTGTCGAAGCTCGGCGCTTCGGGGTTGTTGGCGATCGCGTCGATTTCCTTGATCTGGTCGGCCATGCCGCGATCGAAGGCCGGGGCGAAGTCGCTGTCCTTGATCTTGTCGAACTGCGGGAACTGCAGCGGCAGCGGGCTTTGCTGGAAGAACGGGTTCGAAGTCGATGGGGCGTTGGTCACGGCTTTATCGGTCTTGGCGGCTTGGGGAGCCTGGGCCTGGGCATTGTGGGCCAGGCCGGGAACGGTGGCGATCAGGGCCACGGCCAGCGCCAGCGCGAGCGGATGCTTCATCGGTACGAACCTCGTCAAAAGGAATCCCGAAGCCTACCCGATGGGGCCGTGGCCAGCCCATGACGAAAGGCATGGGCCGGCGAAACCCGCGTTCGGCAGGGGCTCGCGGCCCGACGCGCCGGCCGGATGTGCGTGGACCGGGGCATGACCATTCACCCACGGATACGCCGCCGCGACCGGTTTACACTCCGGCGACCTTCACCCGGGGAGCGGGCGATGCGGACTCCTCACGGTCCATCAGGGAAGTGCTCATGACCACGCCGACCGCGCGCGCCTTCGTGCCGATGCTTCACGTCGCCAGCGTGCCGCGGGCGATCGCGTTCTATGCGGCGCTGGATTTCCGCGCGACCGACCTGCATCAGCCACCCGGCCGCGACGACCCGACCTGGGCGTGGATGCAAAGCCCCGGCGGCGCCGAATTCATGCTGGTCCAGGCCGACGCGCCGATCGACGACGGCGTCCAGGGCGTGCTGTTCTACGTCTATTGCGACGACGTGGTGGCGATGCGCGAGCGCGTGCTCGCCGCCGGCCTGGCCGCCGGCGAATTGACCTATCCGTTCTACCGTCCCAACGGCGAATTCCGCCTCAGCGATCCGGACGGTTACGTCCTGATGGTCACACACGCCGGCGATTGACCGTCTGCTCTCAAACCCATTCCTCTATCCGACACCGGAGCCGCACCCGATGAAATCCCCGCGTCCGCAGTCCGTTACCCGTTTCGCGCTCGCGCTGTGCCTGGTTCCCGGCCTGTCGGTGGCCTTCGCCACGACCGCGCTGGCGGCGCAGACCACGCGTTACCTCGCCCTGGTCGACGGCGGCAAGCAGGCCGGTCAGCAGGTCGTGACCCGCGCCGACGACGGCACCACCACGGTCGAGTTCGTGTTCAAGGACAACGGCCGCGGGCCCGAGCTCAAGGAAACCTACACCCTGGCCGACGACGGCACCTACCGCACGTACGCGGTGCAGGGCACCTCGACCTTCGGCGCCAAGGTCGACGAAAGCTTCCAGCGCAACGGCGATCAGGTCAGCTGGAAATCCAAGTCGGACTCGGGCCAGACCACGGTGCCGGGCGTTGGCCTGTACGCGCCGCTGGGCGGCACGCCGGCCGGGATCTCGGTCGCGCTCGGCGCGCTGGCCAAGCACGACGGCAAGCTGCCGTTGCTGCCCAACGGCACGCTGAGTTCGAGCAAGCTCGGCGAAGCGAAGGTAACGCGCGACGGCAAGACCCAGACCGTGCAGCTGCTGGCGCTGACCGGGCAGGGTTTCACCCCGAATTTCGTCTGGGCCACCAGCGACGCGCAGCCGCGCCTGTTCGCCTTCATCTTCCCGGGCTATCTGCAGTTGATCGAGGAAGGCTGGCAGGCCAACGCCGCGGCCCTGGAAACCCAGCAGAAAGCCGCCGAAGGCAAGTTGCTGGTCGACCTGCGCAAGAAGCTCGGTCACCGTTTCGCCGGCACCACGGTGCTGCGCGACGTGCGCGTGTTCGACAGCGAACACGCCACCCTGGGCGCGGCCACCGACGTGGTGATCGCCGACGGCAAGATCGTTTCGGTCGGCAAGGCCGATCCCAAGCTCAAGGCCGACCGCGTCGTCGACGGCGGCGGCAAGGTGCTGATGCCGGGCCTGTTCGACATGCACGGGCACGTGTCGCGCTGGGACGGCGGCCTCAACATCGCCGCGGGCGTCACCACCGTGCGCGACATGGGCAACGACAACGCGACCTTGCAGCAGATGATCGGCGAAATCGAAGACGGCACGCTGATGTCGCCGGGCGTGGTGCCGGCCGGTTTCATCGAAGGCGAGAGCCAGTTCTCGGCGCGCAACGGCTTCGTGATCAAGAACCTCGACGAAGCCAAGAAGGCGGTCGACTGGTATTCCGAACACGGTTACCCGCAGATCAAGATCTACAACTCGTTCCCGAAGGCGGTGCTGCGCGACACCGTCGCCTACGCGCACAGTAAGGGCATGCGGGTCAGCGGCCACGTGCCTGCGTTCCTGCGCGCGCAGGACGTGATCGACCAGGGTTTCGACGAGATCCAGCACATCAATCAGCTGATGCTGAATTTCTTCGTCGACGACAAGACCGATACGCGCACCTTGCAGCGGTTCTACCTGGTCGCCGACAAGACCGCGGACCTGGATTTCGATTCCAAGCCGGTGCAGGACTTCATCGCGACTTTGGCCAAGAAGCAGATCGCGATCGATCCGACCCTGGCGACGTTCGAGTTCCTGCATCAGCGCGACGGCGAGCTGTCGCCGATCGTGGCCGGCATCGAGGACCATCTGCCGCCGGACGTGCAGCGCGGCCGCCGCTCGGCCGAGATGAACATCCCCGACGACGCCACCGCGGCGCGCTACACCAAGTCCTACGACAAGCTGGTCGAGTTCGTCGGCCGCGCCTACAAGGCCGGCGTGCCGCTGCTCGCCGGCACCGACGAAATCCCGGGCTTCACCCTGCAGCACGAACTGGCCTTGTACGTGCGCGCCGGCCTGACCCCGGCGCAGGCCTTGCAGGTCGCGACCTGGAACGCGGCGAAGGTCGCGCGCGTGCTCGACAACCGCGGCTCGGTGACGGTGGGCAAGCGCTCGGACCTGATCCTGATCGACGGCGACCCGACCCGGGACATCGGCGACATCCGCAAGGTCTCGCTGGTGTTGCGCGGCGATACTGCGTACTACCCGAGCGAGGTGCATGAAGCGCTCGGGGTGAAGCCGTTCGCGGCGGCGGCGAAGGTGACGGTCGCTGAATAACTTTCGCTAATCAGATGGAAGAGCCCCTCTCCCGCTTGCGGGAGAGGGGTTGGGGTGAGGGAGGGACGAGGACGCAGCTCGAACCGGCTCGCGGGCCCTCACCCCGGCCCTCTCCCGCAAGCGGGAGAGGGAGAGGAGGGTTGCGAAAGTAAATGGTCGGGAGCGGGAGCTTGTGCTTCACCCACCCATTCGAGCACCGACTCTTTAATGATTTGGTAACATTCGCCGGTCAATGAGCCGACCACGGCGCGGGCAGCTCCGCGCCAGAACCGCCAAGGGGCGGTCCGATCGCCCATCGCCGTCAGCCCATGCCCGAGGGGAGCATGACGCCGCGGCGGTTTCCCAAGCACTGGCGCCCCACGCGCCGCGTCCACCGAGAAACCCCGACCATGTCCCAGCACGCCCGTGCTCCCCGTCGTCTTGCCCCGCGCAGCCACGTTCTCGCGCTCGCCATCGGCCTGACCCTCGTTTCCACCGCAGCGTTCGCCCAGGACACGACGGCCGCCGCGCCGGCCGCGCCCGCCGAAGGCGAAGCCAAGACCCTCGACGCGCTGATGGTGACCGCCCAGCGCAAGGTCGAACGCGCCAAGGACGTGCCCGTCGCGCTCACCACCGTCGATCGCGAAAAGCTGCACGTGCTCGGCTCCGGCGGCGGCGATATCCGCTTCCTGTCCGGCCGCCTGCCGAGCCTCAACATCGAGTCCTCGTTCGGCCGCGCCTTCCCGCGTTTCTACATTCGCGGCCTGGGCAACACCGACTTCGACTTGAACGCCTCGCAGCCGGTGTCGCTGGTGTACGACGACATCGTGCTCGAAAACCCGCTGCTCAAGGGCTTCCCGGTGTTCGACCTGGAGAACGTCGAACTGCTGCGCGGCCCGCAGGGCACGCTGTTCGGCCGCAACACCCCGGCCGGCGTGGTCAAGTTCGAATCGGCCAAGCCGACCCGCGAACTGGAAGGCTACGGCCAGATTTCCTACGGCACCTACGGCACCACCAACTTCGAAGGCGCGGTCAGCGGCCCGCTCGGCCCGAACTGGTCGGCGCGCGCTTCGGCGATGTACCAGCGCCGCGACGACTGGGTCGACAACACCAACCCGAACGCGCGCACCAATCCCAAGCTCGAAGGCTACGACGAGTCGGCCGCGCGCCTGCAGTTGCAGTACGACGGCAGCGACACCTTCCACGCCTTGTTCAACCTCCACGCGCGCCACCTCAACGGCACCGCGCGCCTGTTCCGGGCGATGCTGTTCAAGAAGGGCACGAATGATCTGGTCGACGGCTTCGACGTCGACAAGGTCGGCATCGACGGACGCAACTTCCAGAAGCTCGACACCTGGGGCGCGAGCGCGCGCCTGAGCTGGGACCTGTCGAACGATCTGACCCTGTACTCGATCACCGGTTACGAAACCGCCGATTCGCTCAGCCGCGGCGACATCGACGGCGGCGTCGGCGCGATGTTCCTGCCCGGCGGCAGCACCCCGGCCGGCATTCCGTTCACCGCCGAATCGGCCGACGGTCTGCCCGACCATCGCCAGATCACCCAGGAATTCCGCCTGGAATCGAACTACAGCGGCCCGCTGAACTGGCAGGCCGGCCTGTTCTATTTCGACGAAGACATCACCGTCGACAGCCTCAACTACGACACCCTGGCCGGCGGCATCCAGGCCGGTCACGCCCAGCAGAAGCAGCGCAACAAGGCCTGGGCGGCGTTCGGTTCGCTCGAATACGCGGTCACCGACCGCTTCAAGCTGCGCGGCGGCCTGCGCTACACCCAGGATAAGAAGGACTTCAGCGCCAGCGTGCTGCAGAGCGCGCCGTTCGGCGCGCCGGTGTCGGGCCCGTTCAAGGTCAACACCGATGTCGACGACGTCAGCTGGGATATCAGCGGCGTGTTCCAGGCCACCGACGACATCAACCTGTACGCCCGCGTCGCCAAGGGCTTCCGCGCGCCCAGCATCCAGGGCCGCCTGCTGTTCCAGGTGCCGCCGCAGCCGTCGGTCGCCGACGCCGAGAAGGTGATCTCCTACGAAGCCGGCCTCAAGGCCGACCTGTGGGACAAGCGCGCGCGCCTGGGCTTCGCGCTGTTCCGTTACAACGTCGACAACCAGCAGCTCAACGCGGTCGGCGGCGCGCTCAACCAGACCATCCTGGTCAACGCCGACAAGACCCTGGGCCAGGGCTTCGAAGTCGACCTCGACGCCTACCTGACCGACAACCTGATGGTCACCTTCGGCGCCAGCTACAACGACACCGAAATCCAGGACGCCAACCTGTTCGTCGCGCCCTGCGGCGGCGGCTGCACCGTGACCGACCCGACCGTGGTCCGCAACGGCGTGACCCTGGCGGCGATCGACGGCAACCCGTTGCCGCAGGCGCCCAAGTGGGTCTACAACGTCACCGCGCGCTACACCCTGCCGCTGGCCAACGGCAACGAGTTCTACGTCTACACCGACTGGGCCTATCGTAGCGGCGTCAACTTCTTCCTGTACGAATCGAAGGAATTCCGCGGCAAGCCCTTGCTCGAAGGCGGCCTGCGCGTGGGTTACACCTGGGACAACGGCCGCTACGACGTGGCGCTGTACGGCCGCAACATCCTCGACGAAGTGCGCGCGGTCGGCGGCATCGACTTCAACAACCTGGTCGGCTTCGTCAACGACCCGCGCATCGTGGGTGCGGAGTTCAAGGCCTCGTTCTGATGGCTGCCGGCTTCACCTGATCTGAGAAAAGGCCCGCCCAGTGCGGGCCTTTTTTCTGGTCCATGCGGTGAGGTCTCGGGCTTTTTCCTGATCGATGCACCCAGGTCTCGGGCTTTTTCCTGTTCGATGCACCGAGGTCTTTTGTGGGAGGGCCTTCAGGCCCGATGCTCTTCGCTCAGGTCGCCAAGGTCTGAACGAAAGGCATCGGGCCTGAAGGCCCTCCCACAAGAGGCCTCGCAAGCGCGCCGCGCCGGCTGCAATGCCATGACCGTCTCCCTTCGCGGCGAATTGCCGTCACTTCGCCAAACCGTGATCGATGCGGACATCTGCGCATGCGCCGCCGGACAACCCGCGCGGCGGCCGGACAAGGCCGCGCCGACGCGCTATCGTGCGCCCAACCCACATCCGAGCGCCGTCTCATGACCACCGCCTACGATTTTTCCGCCACCGACATCGACGGCCAGTCCCAGTCGCTGGACCGTTACAAGGGCAAGGTGCTGCTGATCGTCAACGTCGCGTCCAAGTGCGGCTTCACCCCGCAGTACACCGGCCTGGAGAAGCTCGAGCGCGAGTATCAGGCGCGCGGTTTCGAAGTGCTAGGCTTTCCCTGCGACCAGTTCGGCCACCAGGAACCCGGCGACGAGAACGAGATCAAGGAATTCTGCTCGCTGACCTACGACGTGACCTTCCCGATGTACGCCAAGGTCGACGTCAACGGCGACAAGGCGCACCCGCTGTGGAAATGGCTCAAGGACGAGAAGGGCGGTTTCCTCGGCATCGACGCGATCAAGTGGAACTTCACCAAGTTCCTGGTCGGCCGCGACGGCAAGGTGATCAAGCGCTATGCGCCGACGGACAAGCCCGAGTCGATCGCTGGGGATATCGAGAAGGCGTTGGCTTGATGGGTTTGAGCGGCTTGAATTGCTCGAAAGTTCAGTGTTGAAAGAAAGGCTTCGGCTCAAGCAGCCGAAGCCTTTTTTTGTTCCAGCTCCGACCGCTCCCTCCTACCGTCATTCCCGCCTTCGCGGGAATGACGATCTGGAAGGATGATGCAAGTCTCTGGATTCCCGCCTTCGCGGTTGAAGAAAGGCTTCGGCTCAAACAGCCGAAGCCTTTTTTGTTCTAGCTCCGACCGTTCCCTCCTACCGTCATTCCCGCGAACGCGGGCTCTGCTTTACTTCGGCGAAGCCGAACATCCAGGGCCTTTCGTGCGAGAACGTTTGAAGTCACTAACGTTTGAAGTCACTGGATTCCCGCTTTCGCGGGAATGACGATCTGGAAGGATGGCGCTGAAGTCTCTGGATGTTCGGCTTCGCCGAAGTAAAGCAGAGCCCGCTTTCGCGGGAATGACGGTAGAGAGGACGTAGTCGTTGGCCGGTACGCGCCGACAAGACGCGTCAAAAAATTCAACCCAGTCGAACCCCGAAACACGAACCGTGACCCGGACCATCGCCCGAGTCACGATCCAATCCCCACCTCAAGCCATATCCGTAGCCGCAGGCCGCGTAACATCGATCACCGCGGTCGTAGTCACAGCCGTATCGCTCGCCACACCCGCCACCGACCTATCAGCGCCCGTTCGAGCAGCACGCGCCACCGCGCTACGCCGCTTCCCCTTCAACCCAAACACCGGCCGCAACACCGGCACCCGCCGGATGATCTCGTGCAGCACGAAGCACCCGGCCACCGTTCCGGACAGTACGATCGCCGGCTCGCTGATCGGGCCGAAATGCAGCGGCAAGATCCAGTACGCGATCAGCACGATCAGGCTCTGGTGCAGCACGTACCACGGGTACACCGCTTCGGTCGCCCACGGCAGCCAGCGGAACGGCCGGTTGAGCAGGGCATGGCCCCAGCCCAGGATCGCGGTCAGCGCGAACCACACGTACAGATTGCGCAGCAGCCATACGCTGTTCTGCAGCCAGTCGGGAATCTGTTCGGGGATCAGCAGCACCAGGCTCAGGTAGAACCCGAACAGGCCCAGCGCCAGGCTCAGGCTCCACTTGCGCAGCCGGGTCAGCTCGGCCCACAGGCCGGCGTCGTTGCCGATCCAATAGCCGTACAGGAACACGGTGAAGTACATCGCGTGGCGGTACCAGTCGTGGATCAGGTCGCCGGTTTCGTCGAACAGCGGCGCCAGGGTCATGGTGTAGAAGGCCAGCGGCAGCGCCGGCAGGATCAGCAGCTTCCAGCCGCGCAGGCCGGTGAACAAGCTCAGCAACCGCCGGCCGACGCCGTTGCGGAACAGCGGCAGCACGGCGGCGAAGACCATCGTGTACACCCACAGGTAGATCAGGTACCACAGGTGGTTCCAGGTGAAGCCGTACTCCCAGCCGTCGAACGCGCCCTTGGGCCAGGGCTGGAACTGGTAGTAGCGCAGCAGGAAATCGACGAAGCCCGGCTCGACCAGGCCGTTGGCCACGCCCTGCGCATACGGCTGGATCGGCACGATCACCAGGCAGCCGAACGTCAGCGGCAGCAGCAGCCGCCAGCTGCGCTGGACCACGAAGCGGCCCAGCGAGGTGCCGCGCAGCAGGAAGTGCACCGACAGGCCCGAGATCAGGAAGATCAGGTCCATGCGCCAGCGGTTCACGAACAGCATCGGGATCTGCAGCGGCTCGGACAGGTGGCTGCTCTTGAGGTGCCAGCCCCAGTCGGCGACGTACAACATGGCGCAGTGATAGAGGATCAGAAGGACGAAGGCGAGGGCGCGCAGGGCGTCGATGTCGTACCGGCGTTGCATGGGCGGGTCCGTGGCGGTGAGGTGGCGCAAAGCCTGTGGCGGCGGGCGTTTGCGCGACACCGCGGGGTGACCGGCGGCGGTCCGGCGGGGACGAATCGCGGCCCCCGGGGACGATCGGTTGCCGCCGAAGGCGCCGCGCAGGCGAGAATGCGCGCATGACCCACGACGTTTCCGCGCCCCCTTCGACCGCGCCCGCCAACGACCCGAGCGCCGCCGCGCCGGCCAGCGCCTGGGACCGCTACCAGCCCTGGCGCCGCACCGTCGAAGTGCTGGCCTGGGTGATCCTGTTCACGGTCAACGCGGTCGCCGGCACCCTGACCGCGGTGATCGACATCCACCGCTACAACGTGGACATCCCCGACTGGGCGCCGGCGGTATGGGAAACCAGCAGCTGCGTGACCGCGCTGGCGCTGGCGCCGCTGCTGATCTGGTACACCCGCAAGGTCCCGTTCCATATCGACACCTGGCGCCGCGCGCTGGTCATGCACCTGTTCGGCAGCGTGGTGTGGTCGGTCGCGCACGTGGTCGGGATGGTCGCAATCCGCAAGCTGGTCTATGTCGGCCTGGGCGAGAGCTACGATTTCGGCGCCTGGGGCATGAACCTGGTCTACGAATACCTCAAGGACGTGCGCTCCTATACCTACATGATCCTGTGGATCGAGGGCTACCGCCTGCTGATGCGGCGCTGGCAGGGCGAGGCCAGCGTGCTGGCGACCCCGGACGACGTGCCTGAGCCGGCCGTCCCCGAACGGCCCGAGCGCTTCCTGGTGCGCAAGCTCGGCAAGGAGTTCCTGATCGCCGCGAGCGAGGTGGAATGGCTGCAGGCCTCGTCGAACTACGTGAACCTGCACCTGCGCGGCCGCGACTACCCGCTGCGCACCACCATGGCCGCGATCGAGACCCAGCTCGACCCGGCGCGTTTCGTGCGCGTGCATCGCAGCTACATGGTCAACCTGGACTGCGTGGGCGAAATCGAACCGCTGGAAAGCGGCGACGCGCGCATCACCATGCACGACGGCAGCAAGATCCCGTGCAGCCGGCGCTATCGCGGCGCCTTGCGGCAGGAGCGGCGGGCGGCTTGAGTGCTGACGGGGCTGCGAGCGCCCCCTGTAGGAGCGGCGCGAGCCGCGACCGCGACCTCACGGCTACGACGCAAGCGGGTTTCGCGGTCGCGGCTCGCGCCGCTCCTACAGCTAGGCCAGGCAGGTCTGTCGCTCGGGTTACTGTGTTTGCTTGCCGGCCGCGGCCGGCCGCTTCAAGGCCTCGGGCGGCAACAACGCCGCGATCTCCTCGGCGAACTGCCGCAACTGCTGCGGCGAATATCCACGATGCACCTGCGCGATCGCGCCGCGCTGATCGATCACGAACAGATTCGGCACCGCGGTGACGCCGTAATGGCGGGCCACGGTGCCGGCGTCGCGGATATGGCTCATCTCCAGCGAAGGGTTGAGCTTGAGGAACGCGTCGAAATCGCGCCGGGGCTCGTTGAGATTGATCGCGATCACCTGCAGATGCTCGCGTCCGACCCCGGCCTGCAGCGCCGACAGCATCGGCAGTTCGCGCCGGCACGGCGCGCACCAGCTGGCCCAGAAGCTGATCACCACCAGCTTGCCGCGGTAGTCGCTGACCTTGATGGGCCGGCCGTCGCGATCCACACCGAGAAAATCCGGCGGAATATCGCCACGCTGCGGCGCGGTGCGGGTGCTGCGTCGGGATTGCGGATCGGGCGTTGTGGCCTTGGACGTGCCGGCAGACGCATCAGGCTTCGCGATCCGCGCGCTGGCCTGGGTGCTGGCGAGTTGCTGCGTTGCAGGTCGATCGGCCGACCGCGCAGGCGCCGGACCGGCGGCGAACGCCGAGAACGTTGCGACCAGACTCAGCGACGCCAGCACGAACGCAGCCGCCGCCGCGCCCGCGTGATGCCGCATCGACAAGGCCATGGCGAACCTCGCTCGCATCGCCTGCATGGCGCTCAGCCCGTTCAAGCCCAGCCGCTGGCCAGGCCGCTCATTTCTCGACGAAGGCCCGTTCGAACACGTACTGGCCCGGCGTGCCGATGCGCGGCGCCGCAGTGAAACCGCGGCCGTCGAGGATTTCACGGAAGTCGGCCAGCATCTGCGGACTGCCGCAGATCATCGCGCGGTCGTGCTCGGCGTCGAGCGGGGCGATGCCCAGTTGCTCCATCATCCGGCCGCTGGCCATCATCTCGGTCAAACGGCCGCGCTGGTCGCGTCCGGCGAATTCGAACGCCTGCCGCGACACCGCCGGGTAGTACTTGAGCTTGGCCGCGATCTGCTCGCCGAGGAACTCGTGATGCGGCAGTTCGTTGACGATGTAGTCGCGATACGCGAGATCCTGCTCGCTGCGCACGCCGTGGCAGAGCACCACGTTCTCGAAGCGCTCGTAGGTTTCCGGATCCTTGATCACCGACAGCCACGGCGCGAACCCGGTGCCGGTGCCGAGCAGGTACAGATTGCGGCCCGGATGCAGGTCGTGGATCAGCAAGGTGCCGGTCGGCTTGCGCCCGATCAGCACGCTGTCGCCGGGCTGGATCGATTTCAGCCGTGAGGTCAGCGGGCCGTTGGGCACCTTGATGCTGAAGAACTCGAGCTGCTCTTCCCAGTTGGCGCTGGCGATCGAATACGCGCGCAGCAGCGGCTTGGACGAACCGTCCGCCTGCTCGACGTTCAGTCCGATCATCACGAACTGGCCGTTCTCGAAGCGGAATCCGTCGTCGCGGGTGGTGGTGAAGCTGAAGTAGTCGTCGGTCCAGTGACGGACGTCCAGCACCGTCTCGGTGCCAAAAGCGGAGGACATTGCCGGGGTTTTCGGGTGGAGCGGGGCGGCTATTGTACCTGAGGGATGAGAGCGGTTCTTATCTGGGGGCCGGGAGCCGGGAGCCGGGAGCCGGGAGTCGGGAATCGGGAATGGGGAGTCGGGAATCGGAAAAGCAGTCATGCCGCCTTCGAAGTCCCGTGAGACTCGACTGCGCCGCCGCCGCTTTGCCGATTCCCGATTCCCCATTCCCGATTCCCGCCCCGTGTCAACGGGTTCCCCCTTCACCTCAGCATTGCGACAATCCCCGCGTCCCCCGCCTGCGGGGCTAAACGATTGGAAACGATGCAAGTCAAGAACACGCAGTCCGCGCACATCGCGCAGAAGATCGCCCAACTCATCGCCGTCGAGATCGGCGCCCAGACCGCCCAGGCCCTGTCCGCGATCGCCTTGCTCGACGAAGGCTCGACCGTGCCGTTCATCGCGCGCTACCGCAAGGAAGTCACCGGCGGCCTCGACGACATCCAGTTGCGCGATCTCGAAACGCGCCTGTCCTACCTGCGCGAACTCGAGGAACGCCGCGCCGCGGTGCTCGAAAGCATCGCCGAGCAAGGCAAACTGACCGACGAACTGCGCGCCGACATCGAAGCGGCCGACACCAAGTCGCGGCTGGAAGACCTGTACCTGCCTTACAAGCCCAAGCGCCGGACCAAGGCGCAGATCGCGCGCGAAGCCGGCCTGGAGCCGCTGGCCGACGGTCTGCTTGCCGATCCCACGCGCAAGCCCGAGGAATTCGCGGCCGGTTTCGTCAGCGAGGAAAAACAGGTCGCCGACGTCAAGGCCGCGCTCGAAGGCGCGCGCGCGATCCTGATGGAACGCTGGGGCGAAGACGCCCGCCTGGTCGGCGAGCTGCGCACCTGGCTGAGCGAAGTCGGGGTGATCCGCGCGCGCGTGGCCGAGGGCAAGGAAACCGAAGGCGCGAAGTACCGCGACTATTTCGATCACAGCGAGTCGCTGGCCAAGATTCCCTCGCATCGCCTGCTCGCGCTGTTCCGCGCGCGCCGCGAGGAAATCGTGTTCCTCGAACTCGACCCGGGCAGCGACGCCGAAGCCGGCCACGCCTACGGCGAAGGCCGGGTCGCGCTCAACGCCGGCATCGCCGATCAGGGCCGCGCCGCCGACCGCTGGCTGCTCGATGCCTGCCGCCTGGCCTGGCGGGCCAAGCTGCACCTGCATCTGCTGCTCGACCTGTTCGGACAGGCGCGCGAAAAGGCCGAGGCCGAGGCGATCGACGTATTCGGCGACAACCTCAAGGATTTGCTGCTGGCCGCGCCGGCCGGTCCGCGCGCGGTGCTCGGCCTCGATCCGGGCCTGCGCACCGGGGTCAAGGTCGCGGTCGTCGACGCCACCGGCAAGCTGGTCGCGCACGACACCATCTACCCGCACGAACCGCGCAAGCAGTGGGACCAGTCGCTGCACACGCTGCGCGCACTGTGCGCGAAGCATCAGGTCGAACTGATCGCGATCGGCAACGGCACCGCCTCGCGCGAAACCGACAAGCTGGCCGGCGATCTGATCAAGCTGATGGCCGACACCAAGTTGACCAAGGCCGTGGTCAGCGAGGCCGGCGCGTCGGTGTATTCCGCGTCCGAATTCGCTTCCAGGGAATTCCCCGATCTGGACGTGAGCATCCGCGGCGCGGTCTCGATCGCGCGGCGCCTGCAGGACCCGCTGGCCGAACTGGTCAAGATCGAACCCAAGGCGATCGGCGTGGGCCAGTACCAGCACGATGTCGACCAATACCGCCTGGCGCGCGCGCTCGATGCGCGGGTCGAGGACTGCGTGAACGCGGTCGGTGTCTACGTCAACACCGCTTCGGCGGCGTTGCTGGCGCGCGTGTCGGGCCTGTCGAGCACGGTCGCCGAGAACATCGTCCGCCACCGCGACGAAAACGGCCCGTTCGCCTCGCGCAAGGCGCTGCTGAAAGTGCCGCGCCTGGGCGACAAGACCTTCGAACAATGCGCCGGCTTCCTGCGCATCGTCGACGGCGAGCAGCCGCTGGACGCCTCGGCGGTCCACCCCGAGGCCTACCCGGTGGTCGAGCGCATCGTCCAGCAGTGCGGCCGCGAGGTGAAGCAGTTGCTCGGCGATCCGCAGTTCGTGCGCGGCCTCAAACCCGAGCAGTTCACCGACGAAAAATTCGGCGTGCCGACGGTGCGCGACATCCTCAAGGAAATGGAGAAACCCGGCCGCGACCCGCGTCCGGAGTTCAAGGCGGCCAAGTTCGCCGACGGCGTGGAGGAACTGCGCGACCTCAAGGTCGGCATGATCCTGGAAGGCGTGATCAGCAACGTCGCGGCGTTCGGCGCCTTCGTCGACATCGGCGTGCATCAGGACGGCCTGATCCACATCTCGGCCTTGTCGGACAAGTACGTCAAGGACCCGCGCGAGGTGGTCAAGGCCGGCGACGTGGTCAAGGTGCGAGTGCTGGAGGTCGACCTGCCGCGCAAGCGCATCGCCTTGACCCGCCGTCTCGACGACCCGGTGCCGGCGCCGCGTCCGCCGGGCGAGGCGGCGACCCGCGGCAACGACCGCGGCGACCGTAACGATCGCGGCGGTGCGCGCGGCAACGACGGCCATCGCGGCCCACGTCGCGATCAACCGCCGCAGCGCGGTGGTTCGTCCGCGCCGCAGGGCAAGGCGGCGGCGCCGATGGGCGGGGCATTGGCGGACGCGTTCGCTCGCGCGAAGCAGAAGTCTTGATCGTCGGTTGATCGGGCTCGCCCGATAAAGAAAGCCGCTTGCTCCGAGGAGCAAGCGGCTTTTTTATTGTCTGATCTATTGTCGCAGCGACCTTAGGTTGTTGCAGTTGCCATTGCCATTGCCATTGCCATTGCCATTGCCATTGCCATCGCTTTCAGCTCTAAGCCTGAAGCCGCGCAGTTCATCCAGCGCTGCGAAGCCTGTAACTCGCGTTAGCAACAGCACACCCGAAGGGCGGCGTGCAGGGATGCACGCCGTGCGCCACCGGGACATGGATGTCCCGTGTGGCGCATGCCCGCGTAAGCCCCGAACTTGCGGGCCCTTGATTCAAAGAAAAGCGTTTTTCTTTGGTTACCTTTCTTTTGTCGCTTTTGACAAAAGAAAGTAACTCGGCCGCTTGCGGACGAAAGCTGTTGATCTTGCCTTCGGCTTCAAAGGTTCTATAGCTTTGCAGCTTTCAGGAGCTTCCAGCAGGATCAAAAGCTTCCGCCACTAAAGCGGCGGGTAACTTTCTTTTGTCCAGAGCCACAAAAGAAAGTCACCAAAGAAAAAGGCGTTCCTGTTTCGAATCAAAAGCCGCACGATCGGTGCTTGCGCAGGCATGCGCCACACGAGACATCCTGTCTCGGTGGCGCACGGCGCACATCCCTGTGCGCCGCCCTCCGGGTGTGCTTTTGCTAACGCGAGTCGGCCGCTTCGCAGCGCTGGATGAACTGCGGGACTTCGAGCGAAAGCCACATGCCTACCTGTAGGAGCGGCGTAAGCCGCGACCGCGAAAACCCAACTGCTGCGTAGGTTTCGACATTGTTGAAATGTCGCGGTCGCGACTCACGTCGCTCCTACAGTGGGGACGAAACCTGACCTCGGGCGAAGCCACATGGCCTGCCTGTAGGAGCGGCGCGAGCCGCGACCGCGAAAACACAACTACGGCGTGGGCTTCGACGTTGTCGAAATGTCGCGGTCGCGACTCGCGTCGCTCCTACAGGGGCTGCGATGTCGCCACGTACATCAATGCCGAATGTCGCACGCAACGGAAACTTCACTTCCCCGCAGGCGGATCCAACCGCAACAACTTCCCCTGATCCTCATCCGTCAACACATACACCTTGCCGTCGCCCGACACCCGCACATCGCGAATCCGCCATCCCAGCGACCGCAGCAGACGCTCCTCCTTGACCACCTTGTCCCCATCCAGCGTCAGCCGGATCAGGCTGCCATCGGCCAATGCGCCCAGGAACAGACTGTCGTTCCACGGCGACCCGGCATGGCCGGTGTAGAACGCCATGCCCGACAACGCCGGCGACACTTCCCAGACGTGATACGGCGACTCCAGCCCCGGCTTGTCCTTGCCTTCCGCCTCGGCGATCTTCTGGCCGCTGTAATCGATGCCGTTGGTGATCAACGGCCAACCGTAATTCTTGCCCGGCTGCGGCAGATTGATTTCGTCGCCGCCGCGCGGGCCGTGCTCGGCTTCCCACAGCGTGCCGGTGCGCGGGTCGACCGCCAGCGATTGCATGTTGCGATGGCCGTAGCTCCAGATCTCTGGGCGCGCATCCTTGCGGCCGACGAAGGGGTTGTCGGCCGGCACGCTGCCGTCGAGATTGAGCCGCACCAGCTTGCCCTGCAGCTTGTCGAGTTCCTGCGAGGCCATGCGCTGCTGGCGCTCGCCCTGGGTGATGAAGATATGCCCGCTGTTGTCGAAGGCCAGGCGCGAACCGAAGTGATTCGGGCCGACCAGCTTGGGCTGTTGCTGATAGATCACCTTGACGTCCGACAACGCGGCATCGCCCAGGATCGCCGACGCCACCGCGGTGCCGGCGCTGTCGTCCGGGCCGGGTTCGGCGTAGCTCAGGTAGATGCGTTTGCTGCTGGCGAAATCCGGCGCGAGCACCACGTCGAGCAGGCCGCCCTGGCCCTTGGCCCACACCGCCGGCACGCCGGCGATCGGTGCGGAGATCGCGCCGTCGGCGCCGACGCGGCGCAGGCGCCCGGGGCGTTCGGTGACCAGAAATGCGCCATCGGGCAGCAACGCCACCGACCACGGATGCTCGAGTCCCGACGCGATCTCGTGTACGCGCACCGGTCCGGCTTCGCTGGGCACTTCGTGGGACGCGCGTTGCGCCGGCGCCGGCACGGGTTGGGCCGCGGCGGCTTCGGCCTGGCCGCCGCGCTGGCAGGCGGACAGGCCGAGCAGCAGGATCAGGGCCGGAATCGTGCGGGTGAGGGCAGTCGTCATGCAGTCGCTCCTGTGAGGGAAAGGCTTCGGCGATCCACACCATAGCCGCTGGCCGCGGGTCGGACAAACGCGCCGCGCGATGTGCGTGATCGAGCGACAACATCGGCGAAAACGTGATCCCGCACGGCAGCGGCTTGCCAGCCGCGGGCCTGCGGCGGCATGCTCGCAGCCGCGCCGGGAGCCGGCGCGGCTTCGTCCATGCGTCGTCGGCGGGGCCGATCATCGTCCGCACGGCGGTCCAACGAAAAGGAGTTCATTGATGCCGTTGTCGGCTCACCCTGTCGCGTGCGCTCTTGCCGCGAGCCTCGTGATCGCACTGAGCGCGATTGCGACGCCGGCCCGCGCCGCAGGGCATTCGTGTTTCATCGACCGGATCGAATCCGTGCCCGAGGGCGTGCGTGTGTATTTCGATGCGGCGGCGGATTCGGCCGTATCGGTCCGGCTCAAGGGCGAGACCGCAGACACCCGGACCTACCGCACGCGCAACGGCAAACTGCGTCCGGGCGACGACGACCAGGCGGTCGAACAGGCGTTCGTGCTGCTGGCCGAAGGCGACGCCATGAGCATGCTCAACGGCCCCTACGATCGCTGCACGGTCGAAGTTGCCCGGCACGGCGGTTACATCGGCGTGCTCGCGGCGAACGTCGTCAGCGAGCCGGGCGCCTCGCGCGTGCAGGAAGAATTCATTCCCGCGCTCGGATCGGCGCCCGCGCCGCGCTGAGCGGCGGCGCGCGGCCGCTCAGCGATAACCCGCGGCCTGCAGTTCGAACAATTCGGCGTAGCGGCCGCCCTGCGCGAGCAGTTCGGTGTGGGTGCCGCTGGCTTCGAGCCGGCCCTCGGCCAGCACCAGGATGCGGTCGGCCATGCGCACGCTGGAGAAGCGGTGCGAGATCAGCACCGCGGTGGTGTCCGAGGACAATTCCTTGAAGCGCTGGAACACTTCGAACTCCGCGCGCGCGTCCAGCGCCGCGGTCGGTTCGTCGAGGATCATCACCTGCGCATCGCGCATGTAGGCGCGCGCGATCGCGATCTTCTGCCATTGCCCGCCCGACAGATCCACGCCGGTCTTGAAGCGCCGGCCGATCAGCTGGTCGTAACCGCGCGGCAGGCTTTCGATCACCTCGTCGGCCGACGAACGCCGCGCCGCGTTGCGGATGCGCTCGATGTCGGTCATCGCATCGATCTGGCCGACGCCGATGTTTTCGCCGGCGGTCAAGTGATAGCGCACGAAGTCCTGGAAGATCACCCCGATGCTCGCGCGCAATTCGTCCAGGTCGTAATCGCGCAGGTCGCGGCCGTCGAGCAGGATGCGGCCTTCGTCGGGGTCGTACAGGCGCGCGAGCAGCTTGACCAGGGTGGTCTTGCCGGCGCCGTTCTCGCCGACCAAGGCCAGCACCTCGCCCGCGCGCAGTTCGAAGTTCAGGCCGCGCAAGGCCCAACGTTCCGCGTCGGGGTAACGAAAGCCCACGTTCTCGAACACGAAGCCGCGCACGATCGGTTTCGGCACCGCGACCGGGTTGGCCGGCGAGGTGATCTCGGGCTGGATTTCGAAGAACGAGAACAGGTCTTCCAGGTACAGCGCCTGTCCGGCGACCTGCGAAAAACCGACCAGCAATCCTTCCAGCAACTGGCGCAGCCGGCGAAAGCTGCCGGCCAGGAAGGTGAGATCGCCAATGCTGAAATCGCCGCGCACCGTGCGCCACGCGATGTACCCGTAAGCGATGTAGTAGCCCAGCGTGCCGAGCCCCGCGAGCACGGTGCCCCACAGCGCGCGACGGCGGGCGAGGGCGCGGTTGGCGGCGAAGAACTTGTCGGCGAGCTCGCGGTACTTGGCGATCAGGAAACGGTGCAGATTGAAGATCTTCACTTCCTTCGCGGTCTCGACGCTGGCGCCCATCTGGCGCACGTATTCGAGCTGGCGCCGTTCCGGCGTCCAGGCGAAGTTGAGCGAATAGCCCAAGGCGTTGAAATGCGCTTCGCCGACGAAGGCCGGGATCAGCGCCACCGCGAGCAGCAGGATCAGCCACGGCGCATACACCAACAGGCCGACCGCGAAGCTGACCACGGTGATGGTGTCCTGCAACTGGCCGAACAACTGGCTCATCAGGCTCATCCGGCCCATGGTCTGGCGGCGCGCGCGGTCGAGCTTGTCCTGCAGGTCGGGGTCTTCGAAATCCTCCAGGTCCAAGGTGGCCGCGTGTTCCATCAGGCGCACGCTGGTGGCATTGGTGAACAGCTCCGACAGCAGCGAGTCGCCGTAGTTGACGATCCGGCCGAGCAAGTCCGAGCCGATCGCGAGGCCGAACTCCAACGCGAGCAGCGCCAACAAGGTGTCGAGCTGTCCGCTCGCCCAGGCTTCGGACAAGGAGCCGAAGCCGTGCCCGGTCGCGACCAGGCGCACCGCTTCGTCGATGATCAGCTTGCCGACGTACAAGGTCGCGATCGGCAGCAGCGCGCGGATCAGGCGCAGGCCGAGCGTGAGCAGGGTCAGCGACGGACTGGTTGCCCAGATCTGCTTGAGGAACGGGCGCAGGTTGCGCAGCGCGTCGAAGCGCTCGCGCAGGGACGGTTTGCCGCCGTTGCCGGGGCTTGCGTTGCGGGACGGCTTGGCGGCGTCGCTGGGAGTGCTCATGCGGCGATTGTGCCCAAGTCCGGGGTCAAGGTCGTGTTTCGATCGCGGCCATGGCGGTCGCGGGCGTGGCTCGGCGGCGCGGGCAGGGCTGTGCGATGCTGACGCCGCCGGTCAGGGCCCCGGGTCAGGCATGGGCGCGCGCCGGTGTTCGCTACGCGCGCGAACTTGGGATGCAGCAATGGAACGCAACACAGGGATGACCTGCATGTATACGCGCTTGAAGCCGGTTTCGACCATCGCCGCGGCGGCCGCCGCGTTGCACGCGGGTGAAGCGGCGGCATCGGATTTCACCGGTTTGGCTTATGCGTTGATCGGTATGTTCTATGTCTGCTTCGTCGCGGTCTATGCGGTGGCGTGGGCCTTGTCCACGCTGATCAAGTCGCGTGCGCGGCGAATGCTGGTGCATGCGGTCGTGCTCGGCTTCTTTTTCGCGCCCTCGTTCAGTCTGGGCGTGTTTCCCGCGGGCGTGATGCTGTTCGTGGATGAAGGCCGCGGTATCGCGTTGCTCAGTATCGTGGTCAGCATCGCGGTGATCTGGCTGGTGTTGTGGGGGATGCTGGGTCCTGCGAAGGACCGGCTGCATTTGCAGGACGAGGCGGATACCCATAAGGATCGCAACGAGTAGTGAGCCCAGTGGCGCCACGCCGCATGACGTCGGCGCTGCATGTCGGCGATGCGAGGTCTACGCCTCGCCGCCGAACACCGGCCGGAAGAAGCTGCGCTCGTAACTGACGATGCAGCGGTTCTCGCGTGCGTAGGCGAACGCGGCCTGGCACTCGGGGTCTTCGAGCGAGCGCGTGCGGTAGTCCTCGTAGGCGGCCAGGCTGGGGAAAGAGAACATCGCCAATGCGATGTTGCTCGCGCCTTCGGACGGCATGAAATAGCCGTGGTGGGTGCCGCCGAATTTCTCTACCAGGGGTATCCACAGTCGGCCGTAATGCTCGAACTCGGCCAGTTGATACGGGTCGATGACGTAACGCAGGAAGCAGGTGATCACGGGATGCTCCGCAGTGGGGTCCGGATCAATCTAACCGGCGCGGACACGCGCGCAAGTGATATCGGGAACCTGAGCGTATTGCGCGATGGTCCGCCGCGTCGCCCGCGAACTGCTCAATGGCGCACAAACCGCCGCGCCGGCGCTGTCGCCGATGCGGGCGCTGGCGTAACGTGGCCCGGCTCCGCGAGGAGCCATCGATCTTGCAGTGCTGATCCATCCATCGAAAAGGAGAGTTCGAATGAAGATCCAGCCGTTGAAAGGCAAGCTGTCCCTCCATCGCCGCGTCACCGTCGCCCTGGCCGCGTTCGCCTTTGCGTTCGCCTTCGGCGCCAGCGCGGCGCCGCGCGATCTGATCGTGTGCGCGGGCGGTGTCTACTGTTACTACGATGTCCTCGAGACCTGCCGCGAGTCCGGCCAGGACGAGTATTACTGCCAGATGCTGTGGCGCGGCTGCGTGCTGGACGCTTGCCCGCAGTAAAGCGCTGACGCCGGTTATCGAAGCAGGCGCGATCGCGGCCCGCGGTCCCGATCATGGGGCGGCGGGTCGCACTTGCTCATCGGGCTCGCTCGACCGGCCCGTCAGACCGTCGCGGCCAGCTTGAAGATGGGCAGGTACAACACCACCGCCATCAGCGCGAGCAGGCCCAGCCCGCCGACCACGCCGAACACACAGGCGGCCAGATCGCGTCTCGGCCGCGGCCACAGCCACCACAGCGCCAGCACCAGCAAGGGCAGCGCGCAGCCCAGCCAGGGTCGGGCGATCAGCAGCGCGGTCGCCCAGGGCAGGTCGGCGCCGAAGGCGGTGAAGGTCTGCGCGAACGCGGGCACCACCAGCAACGGCAGCAGCCCGCACAAGGCCGATACGATCAGGCCGAGCGCCAGCAGCAGCGGGCGCGATCGGTTCGCCGGCGGCGCCGGCAGTTCGGAACGAGGCGCGGTGTAGGGCATGGCGTCGGGCTCGCAAGCGCTGGGGCAATGACGGCCGGGGCAGCTTAACCGCCGGCGCCTCGCCCGTCCCGGCAAGGGCCGCGAGCGGGGCGGACGGGTAGAATAACGATCCCCACCGCCAGCCTTGATGCCCGCCGTGACCGCCAGCCCGTCCCCAGCCGCTTCCAGCGGCCCCGTCGTCATCCGCCAGGACGACCTGATCCAGTCCGTCGCCGATGCCCTGCAGTACATCAGCTATTACCATCCGGTCGACTACATCAAGAACCTCGCCGCCGCCTACGAGCGCGAGGAAAGCGTCGCGGCCAAGGACGCGATCGCGCAGATCCTGATCAACTCGCGCATGTGCGCCGAAGGCCACCGGCCGATCTGCCAGGACACCGGCATCGTCACCGTATTTCTGGAAATCGGCATGGACGTGCGCTGGGACGGCGCGACCATGGGCGTAGACGACATGGTCAACGAAGGCGTGCGCCGCGCCTACCTGCATCCCGACAACAAGCTGCGCGCCAGCGTGCTCGCCGATCCGGCCGGCAAGCGCGGCAACACCAAGGACAACACGCCGGCGGTGATCAACGTCAAGGTCGTGCCGGGCAACAAGCTCGACGTGATCGTCGCGGCCAAGGGCGGCGGTTCGGAAGCCAAGTCGAAATTCGCGATGCTCAATCCGTCGGACTCGATCGTCGACTGGGTGCTCAAGACCGTGCCGACCATGGGCGCGGGCTGGTGCCCGCCGGGCATGCTCGGCATCGGCATCGGCGGCACCGCCGAGAAGGCGATGCTGCTGGCGAAGGAATCGCTGATGGAGCCGATCGACATCACCGACCTGCAGGCGCGCGGCGCCAGCAATCGCGCCGAAGAGCTGCGTCTTGAGTTGTACGAAAAGGTCAACGCGCTCGGCATCGGCGCGCAGGGCCTGGGCGGCCTGACCACGGTGCTCGACATCAAGGTCAAGGATTACCCGACCCACGCCGCCAATCTGCCGGTGGCGATGATTCCGAACTGCGCCGCGACCCGCCACGCGCACTTCACCCTCGACGGCAGCGGCCCGGTCATGCTCGATCCGCCGTCGCTGGAAGATTGGCCGACGCTGACCTACGACGCGTCCAAGGGCCGTCGCGTCGATCTCGACACGGTCACGCCCGAAGACGTCGCCAGCTGGAAGCCCGGCGAAGTGCTGCTGCTCAACGGCAAGCTGCTGACCGGCCGCGACGCCGCGCACAAGCGCATGGTCGAGATGCTCAACAAGGGCGAAGCCCTGCCGGTCGATTTCAAGGGCCGCTTCATCTATTACGTCGGTCCGGTCGATCCGGTGCGCGACGAAGTCGTCGGCCCGGCCGGCCCCACCACCGCCACGCGCATGGACAAGTTCACCGAACAGGTGCTGGCGCAGACCGGATTGCTGGGCATGGTCGGCAAGGCCGAGCGCGGCCCGGCCGGCATCGATGCGATCAAGAAGCATCGTTCGGTGTATCTGATGGCGGTCGGCGGCGCGGCTTATCTGGTGTCGAAAGCGATCAAGGCCTCGCGCGTGGTCGGTTTCGCCGACCTGGGGATGGAAGCGATCTACGAATTCACCGTGCAGGACATGCCGGTGACGGTTGCGGTCGACAGCACCGGCGAATCGGTGCACAAGACCGGGCCGAAGGAATGGCAGACGCGGATCGGCAAGATTCCGGTGGTGGTTGAATAAGTCGCGTCGACGCAAACAAAACGCCCGGTTATCCGGGCGTTTTTTGTTTACAGCGAATGTTTCGATGCCTGGCTGTAGGAGCGGCGCGAGCCGCGACCGCGACATCGCGCTTGCGTCGTAACCGTAATGTCGCGGTCGCGGCTCGCGCCGCTCCTGCAGTGGGTTGTCGCGGCTTTGATCGCGATCACGCAAGCGCGATCAAAGCCGCTTGACCAACTGCGCCAGCATCTTCTTCGTCGCCGGCCGGGCCAGATACTCCTTGGCCAAGGTCTCCAACCCCAGCACATTGGTTTCGCTCGTATCGTCCAGATCGTCCAGCCCGATCAGCAACTCGGCCTGCATACGGTAATACCCGTCGCCGACCAGTTGCCGCGCGATGTAGTCGACCGAATCGGTATTGCCGTCGAACAAGACATCGATGATCGGCACCGCCCATTCCAGCGCGCCCCACGAGCGCGCCGAGTCCAGGTCGATGCTGCGCGTGCGCTCGCCGGTGCCGACCGACAGCACCACCAGATCGCGGCTGTTGTCGACCCGGGCGTCCTTGCGCAGCGCCTCGGCGATCGCGCAGGCGGTCGGATTGTTGGCGACCACGCCGCCGTCGATCAGCGCGCACTGCTTGCCCTCGACCTTCATCGCATGCGCAGGGAAATACGTCGGCGCGGCGCTGGACGCGCGGCAGACCTCCCACACCGGCAGGTCGCGATGCTTCGGATCGAAACTCTTGAAGATCACCGGCGTGCGCGAAATCGTGTCGTAACTGGTGATCAGCACCGGCGCCTTGAGCTGGCCCAGCGTGGTCTTGCCGAACACCTTGCGCAGCACTTTCTCGATGCCGACGCCGTCGTAGCGCGGCGCCGACAAGCCGTCGCTGATCAGGCGGTTGGCGCGCGACCACAACCGCCCGGCGAGATTGGGAAAGATCACGTGGCGCTGCGCGCGATACAACTGCGCCAGCGTGTCGGGGCTGATGCCGTGGGCGAGCCCGCAGGCAACCAATGCGCCGGTCGAACTGCCGGCGATCAGGTCGAAATGTTTCAACAAGCCGGGTTTTCCGGTGGCGGCCAGCGCCTGTTCCACGCCGGCCAGCCAGTGACAACTCACCAGGCCGCGGATGCCTCCGCCGTCCAGCGAGAGGATGCGCTGCATCTTCATCGGGTTCTCCGTCGAACCGGCGCAGGTTAACGCAGCCGGTCGACGCCCCGGGTCACACTCGGTCGCAGTTTCGCGTTGCGATCAATACCACTCCAGCAACGACACGCCCAGGCCGATATACGTCGCGCGATGGTTGTAGTCGATCAGGCTTTCGCCGTAGCCGTCGAACACCTGCAGATGGCCGCGCAACTGGTTGTAGATCGGAAAGCCCCAGTCGAACTGCAACGCGCCGTGCGAGCGATCGCCGCCGCGCAGCGAATGCCGCGCCATCAGCGAAAACTCGTGACCGCCGCGACGATGCACGATGGTCAGGTCGCCGCGGCCGATGTAATCCTCGATGTCCGGATTGTCGTCGTCGTTGCCGTCGGAGATGCGCCACCACGGGCGCGCGACGATCGACCAGTTCTCGCGGTCCAGGCCGACCTGTCCGATCACCCGGTTCCAGCTGCGCGACAGCGGATCGGCGCGGCCGTTGGACTGGTGATTGAGCCCGATCGCGGCCATGCGGCCGCTCCAGCCGCCGATGTGGTAGTTGTTGCGGAACACCAGCATCGCTTCGGGTTCGTAGTTGGTTTCGCGGAACGGACGCGAGTTGTCGCCGTTGTAGACCTGCCAGCGCGAGGACTGGGTGTAGCCCAACCACACATCGCCGTTGTCGCCGAACAGGTTTTCCACCGCCTTGGTCTTGAAGCTGATCTGGAACTTGGCTTCCACGCTCTGCAGCGACTGCGGTTCGGTCACGGTGTTGCGCGGGTTGGGCGAATGCGGCAATTCGTTGGGATCGTTGTTCCAGAACACCGGCAGCAGGTACACCGGTTTGTAGGCGCGGAAGTTGAACAGGCCCAGCTTGGAGTCCTTGGCCAGTTCCCAGCGGCTGTCGAGCAGGCCGCCCTTGCCGGCGTTGGCGATCGCGTCGGCGAGCGGTTCTTCGTGACTGAACAAATTGCCCGCCACCGCGCGGCGCGCGCGTTCGCGCACGCTCGGCTTGGCTTCGCCGGCCAGTTCGTCGCTTACTTCCAGGTTCTTGCGGATCGCCTTGGCCTCCTTGGCGGCGATGTCGGCCTGGCGCGCGTCGCCGGCTTGGCGGCCGAGCGCGGTGTCGTAACAGGCCAGGCGATCGGCGTCGACGTTGATCGCCAGGCAGGCTTCGGGCGTGGCCGGTTGCACGCCGGTCTGCGCGAACGCGAGCGAGGGCGTCGCGGTCGCGGCCAGGAGCAGCGCGGCGCGGATGGGAGCGGTGGGGGAATAGGGCATCGGGCGACTCGCTGGTGATGCGGAAGGCAGGTGGATAAAGCCGCAGCAGTCTTGCACTGCGCTGCGAACGAAGCGTGAATCGTGTCGGTGCCGCACCAGCCCGGTGCCGGCGCGATCGCGGACTCCGGCCGGCGAGGCCGGAGCCGGCGCGCCGATCAGAAGAACCAGAAGATCGCGAACAGGCCGAGCATCGCGAACGCCAGGCCGAGCTTGAGCACGGTGCCGACCAGGATGCCGACCCAGGTGCCGACCCCGACCTTGGTGGCCTGGTCGAGCTTGCGGGTATGGATCAGTTCGCCGATCAGCGCGCCGACGAACGGGCCGATGAAGATGCCGATGAAGCCGAACATCAGGCCGGCGAAGGTGCCGATGATCGAGCCGATGATCGCCAGCTTGCTCGCCCCGACCCGTTTGGCCCCCATTGCGGTGGCGGCGAAGTCGATCACCATCGACAGCGCGGTCAGCAGGCCCAGCACGACCAGGGTGACCCAGCCCACTTTCTCGAAACCCGACGCCCACGAGGCCAGCAGCATGCCGCCGAAAACCAGGGGCAGGCCGGGCAGGGCGGGCAGCACCGTGCCGACGATTCCGAGCACCACCAGTACGCCCGCCAAGATGTAATAAAACGTAGTCAAATCCATGCGCAATCCCCGTCCGGACAGGCTGTCCGGGCTGTTTGCATTTTGGCCCATGTCGGGGTACGTTGCGGGCGCTTGGTTTGCCAAGGGTCACCGTGAATCGTGGCCCGATGCGGTTGATCCATCGATCCGCTACATCGTTGCACCTCGCTTCCTCCTTGCAACCAGCACGCGATGCTCGCGTTAACAACACCTCGTTCCAAGGAGAGAGTAACGATGTCCAAAGAAACCGGTACCGTTAAGTGGTTCAACGACGCCAAGGGATTTGGCTTTATCAGCCGTGAAAATGGCGAAGACGTCTTCGTGCATTTCCGTGCTATCCAGTCCCAGGGCTTCAAAAGCTTGAAGGAAGGCCAGAAGGTTTCCTTCACCGTCGTGCAGGGTCAGAAGGGCCTGCAGGCGGACGCGGTCGAACCGCTGTAATACGACGCAGACAAGCTCGATCGCGACGCTTCGCCGCGCCGCATCCGCGTCAGAAAAACCCGGCCCAGGCCGGGTTTTTCTTTTGTGTATTTTTGATGTTTGTCACACTTCGAAATACTCGTTCGCCGGCTGTCGCTAGTCGCTACGAAACGTGCCTGTGCGTCCCGCCGCCAAGCGTCGACGCATTCCTGGGCGTTACGACGCTGGATGGGGCTGAATTTATATCGATTTAAATTTTGCGGATGATCCGCCGCGGTCGGTCCAATGCCGATGGTCGCGTTGGTTTGCCGACTTCGACGCGGCTGGATCATCGACAGGTCAAGACGAAAAAGGCCGGGGACTTCATGCCCCCGGCCACCCCGATCGCCTCGCCGGCCGCCGCACGTCCTTGTGGCGGCGGCGCTGTCCATGGCAGTGCGGATACCGGCGCTCCAATCCGATCGCGCCGGTTCCGCGCGTCCGCCCGTCCGGGCGGAAGGAGCCTGCGGCGCGGCATGCGACGGGCCTCGTCTCCCATCGCATGCCACCGCGTCCTGTCTGTCGATCGCATCCTGCGCCAGGCTCGTGGGTATCCAACGCATGGATCGTGGCGACGGGGTTGAGCCGTGCGATCGATGATCGTCTGTGCGCCGCCGCAGGCGTGAAGCCTTGAGTGGCGAAGAGCTGCGCGCAAGACAGGTAGTTGAATCAGTCAGGTGGGCAGTCGCGCAAACCCGAACCCAACATCGATGCGCAAAAAAAAACGGCCCGCCGAAGCGGGCCGTCGTCGCCTGTCGCAGCAGGCGATTGCGACGCGCGAGCGTCGCGCTGTACCGATCAGTTCTGGAACGGCGTGTTCTCGGCGAAGTACTCGTGGTTGTCGGCGTTGTCGAGCGCGTTGGTCGGATTGCTGATCGCGAGGTTCTTCGCGCCGGTCTGGCCGTAGACGTGGTCGTCGGTGCCGGCCACCACGGTGAAGTGGCTCATTTCATGGATCAAGGTGCCGGCCTTGGAGTCGGTGCCGGTCAACGGCGCATTCCAGAACGCGTTGCACACATAGATCTGATACGGCTGGTTGGCGTAGACATACGCGTAGGCGCTGCTGGTGCAGCCGCAGTTGATGGTGATCTGGCCGTTGTTCTGGTCGATCGCCGAATCGATGTTGACGAAGTGGCTGCGCGCGGTGTTGAGACGGCTGGAGGTGTAGGCGCCGAACCAGGTGGTATAGCGCGGGCCGATGTTGCCGGCGTTGAGATAGCCCTTGGCGTTTTCGGCGTAGGTGCGCGCGGCGTTGACCGCCTGGCCGGCGGTGCTGGTGCGCGCGGTGGTGCAGCCGACGTAGTTGACGCCGTTGACCACGGCGGTGGGGCCTACCGGCTTCTTCGCCACGGCGGACATCTTTTCGCCGCCGAGTTGATCCAGTCCGTCGACCCACAGGCTCAGCGGCGCGCTCTGCGCCGACATCGGCAGGCCGTTGTTCTGATGCAGCATCACCCGGTCGGAGGTCGAGGCATGTTGCAGCGGCGTGTTGAACGCCACCACATATTGGCCGGTCCGGGACAGGTCGTAACCCGCCGACAGATCGATCACCCGGCGATAGGTTTCGCCCGGCTGCAGGATCGCGAAGTCTTCGGCCTGCGGCAGGCCGCGCTTGACCATCGCGCCTTCGTACGCGACCGGCTGGCCGTTGTAGCTGATGGTGAACAGCTTGGAATCGAACTGGTCCGAAGGCAGTTGCCACTTCGGCAGGCGCACCGCCTTGCGGCTGGTGTTGGTGATGCTGACCTCGACCGAGCCGAGGAAATCGTCGGCGGCGCCGTTGACGGCGACCATGCCGACACGCAGCGGATTGTTCTGTACCGCGCCGGGCGCGGCGATGGCGGCGGCGATGGCGCCGGCCAATACGGCACCCGCGGAAACCACATGCACGAAGCGAAGGTTCATTCCACGATCTCCTGATCTTGCGTTGACGAGGCCCGCGAGGCGGACGCGAATGACCCTAGCGCAACGCCTTCGTCATGAAGACCCCAATAAGTGCTCCAGTTCCGCGGCTAATCGTGATGCCTGTTGTGAACTCGTATCGTGCTCGCGGCAAAAGAAAAACGGCCCGCATTGCGGGCCGTTTTTCTTCGTTACATTGTTTCAATAATGCCGGCGTTGCGAACGCCGCGATGCATGTGCGTGACGCGGATCAGCGAACGTAGGCGCGACCGTTGTTGACGCGCACATAGGTGTTCTCGCGAATGCCGCCGAGATCTTTCTGGGTGACGACCTGGGTGCGGCCGTCGTCCATGCGCACATAGACGTTGTAGCTCGGCGCGCCGACCCGGTTCTGGATCGCGTTGCCGGCGATGGCGCCGGCGACCGCGCCGCCGACGGTGGCGGTGTTCTTGCGGCCCTTGCTGTCGGTGTGGTCGTCGGCGATCTTGCGGCCGGCGACGGCGCCGACCAGGCCGCCCAGCACCGCGCCGGTGGCGCTCGGGGCGTTGCTCTGGGTGCTGATCTGCTCGATCCGGGTGACGACGCCGCAGTCGTAGCAGCTGTTGTTCTGGTTGCCGTATCCCGACGGCGGCGGGTTGTTGTAACCGCCGTTGTTGTAGCCGCCGCCACCGCCGTAACCCGGCGAGGTCGCGCAGCCGGCGAGCGCCAGCGAAGCTGCGGCGGCTACGGCCAGCAATCGGAAATTCTTGGTATTCATTCGAGGCTCCTGCGCTGTGAGCGAGTGGCGGAAGTCGCCACGCGCTGGACACGCTATAAGCCGGCGTGTGAACACGTGTTCAATTTATGTGGCTGCTTGCGCTTTGTTTGCAGGCGCGTTCAGGTTGGGGCAGGGGCTGCGAACGCCGCGATGGGACGCGGCGACGCAGCGGGTTCGCGCTTAACCCGCGATTCGCAGCCGGTTGCGTCGAACACGATCGGAGCGCACGGATTGCGAAGCGAGCAAGGAGCCGGCCCGCCATTCGTCAGCGCGAATACCGACGAACCGACACGATCGCCGCGGCGATTCCCGACTCCCGATTCCCCATTCCCGCCTCAGCCGCGGAAATCCTGATGACAGGCCTTGCAGGCCTCGCCGATCTGATTGGACACCTCGGTCACCCCGGCGCAGCTTACCGGCGGACTGGTCAGCGCACTGTCGAGCGCGGCGCGCATCTTGGCCGAATGCTGGGCGAAGCGCGGGTCGTCCTTGAGGTCGGGGAAGGCCGGGTCGAGGTCGTCGGCCAGCATGCGCAGCGACTTCAGGTGCGGCAGGGTGTCGGTGGCGCCGCACCGGTTCTGCTCGGCCTTGCCCTTGAGCTGGCCCAGGTGCCACTGCTGCAGGTGCATGACGCTGTCGGGGAAATGGTCCTTGCGCTGCTCGAGCGCGCGTACGGCCATGACCGTGGCGACCGCGCCGCCGACCAGGCCGAACAAAAACAGGAACAGGTACTTCGAACCATTGCCTTTGCGTTTGACTGCGGCATTGGTGGGCTGGGTTTCGCTCATTGCCTGGCCTCCATCCAAGATCGCGGAACCATAGCATGCAGCGATGTGAGGCCGGGGTCAGCGGCGCGGCGCGCGGGGGCGGCCGAAGGCGATGCGGGTGGTGGATGGCGAGCGATTTGAATCGGCGCCGACGGGACGGTTTCAGCGCGCTTGACGGAGCCGCGGCGGCTGGGTACCGGCATGCGGCCGCGCGTCGCGGTTGCGGCCATGAGCCGCTGCTTTCCATCGCCACGGCCGGAATCGCCGGCCTTCGCCACTACAATGGCGCGATGAGCGAATCCACTTCCGATACCGTCTGGCAAGAGCGTTTTGCCGGCATCGACCGACTGTACGGCCAAGGCGCCGTGACCCGTTTCCGCCAATGCCGCATCGCCGTGGTCGGCATGGGTGGGGTCGGCTCCTGGGCGGTCGAGGCCCTGGCCCGCACCGGCATCGGCCACCTGACCCTGATCGACGCCGACGACCTGTGCGTGTCCAACACCAATCGCCAGTTGCCGGCCCTGGACGGAAATTACGGCCGCGCCAAGGTCGAGGCGATGGCCGAGCGCTGCCGCGCGATCAGCCCGGCGATCGAGGTCGACGCGATCCAGAGCTTCCTGACCCCGTCCAACCTCGATGAGCTGCTCGATCGCGGCTTCGACCTGGTGCTGGACGCCTGCGACAGTTTCCGCAGCAAGGTCGAGCTGATCGCCTGGTGCCGGCGGCGCAAGCTGCCGGTGATCGCGGTCGGCTCGGCCGGCGGGCGCACCGACCCGACCCTGGTGCGGGTGCGCGATCTGTCGCGCACCGAGCACGATGCGATGCTGGCGTTGATCCGCAAGAAGCTGCGAGGGGAGTTCAATTTTCCCAAGAATCCGGATCGTTACTTCGGCGTCTCGGCGATTTATTCGCTGGAAAACGTGAAGTATCCGCAGGCCGACGGCACGGTGTGCGGGTTGCGGCCCAAGCTTGATGGGGATGCTTCGCTCAAGCTTGATTGTGGGGCGGGATTGGGGGCGGCTACGCACATCACGGGGGTGTTTGCGTTTGCTGCGGTCGCGCGGGCGTTGGAGATTTTGCTTAAGCCTAAGGTGCCGGTGGCTTGAGGGACGAGGGTCTGTCGTTTCTTGGGTGTTTTGCTTTTGCCGCGAAGGCTATTGCGCTTCGAAGTCTCTGAAGCTCAAAAGCTTTGAAGCCTTAAAGCTGCAAAGCTTCAAGCAGGATCAAAAGCTTCCGCCACTAAAGCGGCGGGTCACTTTCTTTTGTCAAAAGCGACAAAAGAAAGGTAACCAAAGAAAAACGCTTTTCTTTGAATCAAAGGCCCGCACGATCGGTGCCGACGCGGGCATGCGCCACACGAGACATCCTGTCTCGGTGGCGCACGGCGCACATCCATGTGCGCCGCCCTCCGGGTGTTCTTTCGTTCTCGCGAGTTAGGTGCTTCGCAGCGCTGGATGAACTGCACGACTTCAGGCTCAGGCCGAAGGCACATGGCCTACCTGTAGGAGCGGCGCGAGCCGCGACCGCGCCGTTTCAGCCACATCGAATTCAGCCGCGCCGACGTTTTACGCGGAAATTTTCGCGATCGTTGCCGGCAACCGCGCCAACAATGCATCGGCACAGCCCGCGCTTCCCCAAAGCCGTCATCCCCGCGAAGGCGGGGATCCAGGGCTCCATCGCGACATGATTACGAAGTCGAGCGAACGCGCGATATCGGGTCCGAAAGCGCATAGCGTCGCTACGATAAGAACGATTGCTAGCCCCCCCCCGCATCTGGAACTGGCCCACCGTCCGCGACGCGGCCATGAAGTCTTTTGTGGGAGGGGCTTCAGCCCCGACGCTTTTCGTTCAGATCGCGCCGCGCGATCAATCCGCCAGTCCAAACAACCGCCGCGCATTGGCCGAAGTGGCCTCGGCGACTTGTTCGGCCGGCACGCCGCGCAATTGCGCGATGACCTCGCACACGCCGGCCAGACGTGCCGGTTCATTGCGTTGTCCGCGAATGTCAGCATCGGGCTGATCCGGCGCGTCGGTTTCCAGCAGCAGGAATTCGATCGGCATCGCCGCGACGATGCGGCGCAGGCGCTTGGCGCGGTCGTAGGTGACCGGTCCGCCGAGGCCGATCATGAAGCCGAGTTTCCACAACTGCTCGGCCTGTTCCTCGCTGCCGGAATAGCTATGCACCACGCCGCGCAGGTTGCCGACGCGACGGATCGCGGCGATGGTCGCTTCGACCGCGTGACGCGCATGCACGATCACCGGCAGCGCGAATTCGCGCGCGAGTTGCAACTGGCCGTCGAAATAACGCGACTGCTCGTCGCGATCCAGGCCTTCGACGAAATAGTCCAACCCGCATTCGCCGACCGCGCACGGACGCTCGCGATCGAGCCAATCGCGCAGTTCATCCAGATGCCGCGGCCGATGCGACGACAGGTACATCGGGTGCAGGCCGTAGGCCGGATGCAGGCCCGGATCGGTCGCGCAGACCTCGCGCAGTTTCGGCCAGCCCGCGGCGTCGATCGCCGGCACGACCTGCCGGGTCACGCCGGCGTCGCGCGCGCGTGCGATCACTTGCGCGCGATCGGGATCGAATTCCGGCGCGTCGAGATGGCAGTGGCTGTCGACCAGCGCGGACATGCGCTCAGCGCGACGGCGGCAGCACGGTCGGCGGCTGCGGTTCCTTGCGCTTCTTGAAGTTGGCCAGCAACAAGGTGCCCAGGCCGAGCAGGATCTCGTCGGCGAACGGCACGAAGTCCGGAATCACCAGATCGAACGCGAACAGGGCCGCGGTGAGCATGAACAGACGCGGATAGCTCAAGCGTCCGAGAAAACCCATCAGGGGAGCGAGCAGCGGATTGGCCATGGCGATTGAGGTGTGACCGGGTTGGCAAACACGCTAGCACGTAGCGGCGTGACGGTTCAGACAGGGGACAGATTGGCGAAAATCAATAGGCACCGGTTCAGCATCCCGGTGGTGCAATGACGGCGTCCACAACGCGGTCCTGCATTGTCCGGCGACGCCTCGTTCGCGGCCGCTGTCAGGATCGAATCATCACCGCGGTGACCCCGCTGCAGGAGGCTCCAAATGAACAAGAACTTGATTGCAGTCGCGATTGCGTCGCTGTTGGTAGGCGGCGTGGCCGTTGCCGCGTTCCAGAGCTTCCGCGGCAACGATGCCGCCACTGCGCAGGCCGGCCTGGTGCCGGCGCCGAACGCGCAGTTGCCGATCAACGGCGCCACCGCCGAGGGCGACAACATCGCCGCGAACGGTGCGATCAACGCCCCGGCGCCGCAGGTCGAATACGCCGACGTGGTCAACGTCAAGCCGATCAACCAGAAAGAAAAGCTCTACGCGACCGTGATCGGCACCGATCCGGTGCGCGAGACCAATACCGTGTCGACCCCGCGCGAAGTCTGCAACGACGTGGTCGTGCAAGAACGCCTGCCCGAGCGCGACGGCAACGTCGGCGGCACCGTCGCCGGTGCGGTCATCGGCGGCCTGCTCGGCAATCAGGTCGGCGGCGGCAACGGCAAGAAGGCCGCGACCGCGGCCGGCGCCGTGGCCGGCGGCTTCATCGGCAACCGGGTCGACCGCAACCATGTCGGCGGCCGGGTCGTGAACCGCACCGAGCGTCAGTGCCACACCGTGTCCGACAGCTCGCAGTCCTCGCGCGTGGTCGCCTACAACGTGACCTTCCGCAACCCGGACGGCACCACCGGCACGATGCGTACCGAGTCCAAGCCGGGCAGCCGCATCGCCCTGGGCAACGAGAACAAGGTGGTCGGCTACGACGTGACCTACCGCTACCAGGGCCAGGAACAGACCATCCGCATGAACGAGCGTCCGGCCCAGCGCCTGCCGGTCATCGACGGTCAGGTCGTGACCCAGACCGCGACCGCCTCGGTGCCCAGCCGCGGCTGATCCTCGCCAGGCAAGCAGCTCCCGAACGGGGCCGGATCATCCAGCCCCGTTCTTTTTTGCGCGTGCCACGGCCGGGATGCGGGAAACTTGCGTAATGCGACGGGCCGGTCCGATAGGGCTACTCCGGCCGGGCCCGACCATTACAATGGCGGTCTTTCTGCCCCCCAGGTCTCCCAAAGCGCGCCATGGCCCTGAATCCCTACGATCTGTTCGACGTCCGTTCCCTGCTCAGCGAAGAGGAGCGCGCCGTACAGGACACCGTCGCCCGTTTCACCGACGAGCGCGTGATCCCGATCATCGGCGATGCCTTCGACCAGGGCCGTTTCCCCAAGGAACTGGTGCCCGAGATCGCCGAACTGGGCCTGCTGGGCTCCTCGCTGCCTGAGAAGTACGGCTGCGCGGGCCTCAACGCGGTCAGCTACGGCCTGATCTGCCAGGAGCTCGAGCGTGGCGACAGCGGCATCCGCAGTTTCGTCAGCGTGCAGTCCTCGCTGTGCATGTATCCGATCTACGCCTACGGCACCGAGGAACAGCGCGAGCGCTGGCTGCCGGGCATGGCCCGCGGCCAGATCATCGGCTGCTTCGGCCTGACCGAGCCGCACGGCGGTTCCGATCCGGCCAACATGAAGACCAACGCCAAGAAGGACGGCGGCGACTGGGTCCTTAACGGTTCCAAGATGTGGATCACCAACGGCAACCTCGCCGACATCGCGATCGTCTGGGCGCAGACCGAGGACGGCATCCAGGGCTTCGTGGTCGAGAAGGGCATGCCCGGTTTCGCCGCCCAGGAGATCAAGCACAAGATGAGCCTGCGCGCGTCGGTGACCTCGTCGCTGTTCTTCGACAACGTGCGCGTGCCCGAAGCCAATCGCCTGCCGAACGTGAAAGGCCTCAAGGGCCCGCTGGGCTGCCTGACCCAGGCCCGCTACGGCATCACCTGGGGCCCGATCGGCGCGGCCATCGCCTGCCTGGACGAAGTGCTGGGCTACACCAAGGAACGCATCCTGTTCGATCGTCCGGTCGCGGCGACCCAGTCGGCGCAGATCAAGATGGCCGAGATGGCGCGCCGGATCACCCTGGCGCAGATGCTGGTGGTGCAGCTCGGCCGCCTGAAGGACGCCGGCACCATGCAGCCGACCCAGGTCAGCTTGGCGAAGTGGAACAACTGCCGCATGGCCATCGACATCGCGCGCGAATGCCGCGATCTGCTCGGCGGCGCCGGCATCACCACCGAGCATGCGGCGATCCGTCATGCGCTGAATCTGGAATCGGTGATCACGTACGAAGGCACCGAGACGATTCACCAACTGGTGGTCGGGCGCGAGTTGACGGGGATCAACGCCTTTTAAGTTTTGCTGCCGCAGGCAGCACCATCTTTCTTCTCCCGCTTGCGGGAGAAGGTGGCCCGAAGGGCCGGATGAGGGCACGCGCCAGGCAACGATATGCGCGGCAAGCGCAGTTTCGCGCGCCCTCACCCCAACCCCTCTCCCGCCAGCGGGAGAGGGGCTTTCAAAGGCGGAGAGGGACTTCGAATGCGCAGCAGCAGGAGTACGCGACCGTGATGACGATTCCCGACATCCAACTGGAAACCCCGCGCCTGATCCTGCGTCCGCCGCGTCTGGAGGATTTCGACGCCTGGGCCGGATTCATGGCCGACGCCGAGCACGTGCGCTACGTCGGCGGCGCGCAGCCGCGGCCGCTGGCCTGGCGCGCGATGATGTCAGTGATCGGCTCGTGGGCGGTGCAGGGCTTCGCGTTCTTCTCGGTGATCGAAAAGAGCAGCGGCCGCTGGATCGGCCGGCTCGGGCCCTGGTATCCGGAAGGCTGGCCCGGCACCGAAGTCGGCTGGGGCATCGTCGCTTCGGAAAACGGCAGGGGCTATGCGAGCGAGGGTTCGGCCGCGGCGATGCAGTGGGCGTTCGAGCACCTGGGCTGGCGCGAGATCATCCACACCATCGATCCGGACAACCTGGGCTCCAAGGCCGTCGCCGCCAAGCTCGGCTCGCGCTATCTGCGTCAAGGGCGTTTCTTGCCGGAACCTTATACCGACAAGGAAGTCGAGGTATGGGGCCAGACGGTCGAACAATGGCGCGCGCGGCGCGAGGCCGGAGCCTGACTGTGATCACCGTGCATGGCTTTTCCCCGTCGGGCAATTGCCACAAGCTGCGCCTGCTGCTGGAGCAGTTGGGCGAGCGCTATCGCTGGGTCGAAGTCGACAGCAGCCAGGGCCAGACCCGCACGCCGCAATTTCTCGCGCTCAATCCCAACGGCAAGGTGCCGGTGGTCGAGTTCGACGACGGCCGCACGCTCAGCGAATCCAACGCGATCCTGTATTACCTCGCCGACGGCAGCGAGTTCCTGCCCGCCGACCTGTGGCAGCGCGCGCAGGCGTTGAGCTGGATGAATTTCGAGCAGTACAGCCATGAGCCCTGCATCGCGGTGGCGCGTTTCATCGCCGGCTGGACGCCGCTGGATTCGCCGCGCCGCGCCGAACTGCCGCGCTTGCGCGAACGCGGCCATCAGGCCCTGGCGGTGATGCAGCGGCATCTGCACGACAATCCCTGGTTCACCGGCGAACGCTACGGCATCGCCGATATCGCGCTGTTCGCCTACACCGATGTGGCCGAGCACGGCGGCATCGGTTTGTCTTCGTATCCGGCGGTGCAGGCCTGGCTGGCGCGCGTGCGCGCGACCCCCGGCTTCGTCGCCTTGCCCGAGCCCGATGCGCAGGCCGCGCAGCGGATCGCCCTCACGTCCTGATCTTTCCTACCGATGAGCCGACCCGCATGCGGGCGGCGGAGCTTGCAATGTCAGCGCAACCGCAGTCTTCGATCTTCAGCAGCGTGCCCAACTTCAATCCCGTCGCGAGCCCGATTCCGGCGCGCATGAAGGGCCTCAACCGGGCCGAGATCTGCGACGTCAATTTCGTCGAGTTCGTGCAGGCCTGGAACGGCCGCGCCGATGCGCGTCCGGCGGCGGACGAGGCCATTCTCGACGGCAGCGCGCTGGATGCGCGCGGCTTTCGCGAGTTGTTCGAATCGCAGTTGATCAGCCGCCACCTCGATCTGATGGCGCGCGTGCTGCGGGTGCAGAACAAGGTCTTCTACACCATCGGTTCCAGCGGCCACGAAGGCAATGCGATGGTCGCGCGGCTCGCGCGCCACACCGATCCGGCGTTCCTGCATTACCGCAGCGGCGGTTTCATGGCCGAGCGTTTCCGCAAGCTGCCCGGCATGGACCCGGTGATGGATTCGGCGCTGTCGTTCGCCGCGAGCAAGGACGACCCGGCCTCGGGCGGCCGTCACAAGGTGTGGGGCAGCAAGCCGTTGTGGGTGCTGCCGCAGACCTCGACCATCGCCTCGCACCTGCCGAAAGCGCTGGGCACCGCCGTCGCCATCGAGACCGCGCGTCGCCTCGGCCACGTCATGCCGATCCCCGACGACAGCATCGCGATCTGTTCCTTCGGCGACGCCTCGGCCAATCACGCCACCGCGCAGACCGCGTTCAACGCCGCGGCCTGGACCGCGTACCAGAAGCTGCCCGCGCCGGTGCTGTTCGTGTGCGAGGACAACGGCATCGGCATCTCGGTGAAGACCCCGGGCGGCTGGATCGGCAATCGTTTCCGCACCATGGACGGGCTGGACTATTTCGCCGCCGACGGCCTCGACCTGGCCAACGGCTACGGCGATGTGCAGCGCGCGGTCGAGCATTGCCGTCGCACCCGCCGTCCGACCTTCCTGCACCTGCGCACCACCCGCATCATGGGCCACGCCGGTACCGATTTCGAAATCGAATGGCGTTCGGTCGAAGAGTTGTGCGCGGTCGAGGCCAGCGATCCGTTGCTGCGATCCGCGGCGATCGCGCTGGAATCGGGGCTGATGTCGAAGGCCGATGTGCTCGATCTGTACGAAGCCACGCGCAAGCGCTGCTTCGCCGCGGCCGAGGAGGCCGATCGCCGGCCCAAGCTCGACGATCTGGCTGAAGTGATCGCGCCGCTCGCGCCGTACACGCCCGCGGCCGTCGCGAAAGAAGCCGCGCGCGCCGATTACGCCGAGCGTCGCCTGGAAGTGTTCGGCGGCGAAGCCAAACTGCCGGAAAATCAGCCGCCGCGGCATCTGGCGATCCAGATCAACAACGCGCTGCACGATATCTTCGCCAAGTACCCCGAAACGCTGTTGTTCGGCGAAGACGTGGCCCAGAAGGGCGGCGTGTACACGGTGACCAAGGGGCTGCAGAAAGCCTTCGGCCCGCGCCGCGTGTTCAACACTTTGCTCGACGAAACCATGATCCTGGGCATGGCCCAGGGCTTCGCCAACGTCGGCCTGCTGCCGATTCCGGAAATCCAGTACCTGGCGTATTTCCACAACGCCTGCGACCAGATTCGCGGCGAAGCGGCCTCGCTGCAGTTCTTCAGCAACAACCAGTACCGCAACCCGATGGTGGTGCGCATCGCCGGATTGGGCTATCAGCGCGGCTTCGGCGGGCATTTCCACAACGACAACTCGATCACCGCGCTGCGCGATATTCCCGGCCTGGTGGTCGGTTGTCCCTCGCGCGGCGACGATGCGGCGACGATGCTGCGCACGCTCACCGCGCTGGCCAAGGTCGACGGCCGGGTGGCGGTGCTGCTGGAGCCGATCGCGTTGTACATGACCAAGGACTTGTACGAAGCCGGCGATGGTCGCTGGCTGACCCAATATCCGTCCGCCGATCAGGCGATGACGCTGGGCGAGGGACGCGCGTATCTGCCGGAAAGAGGCGGTGACGGCGACGATCTGGTCATCTTCACCTATGGCAACGGCGTGCCGATGAGCCTGCGTGCGGCCCGGCAGATCGAACAGTCCCGTGGCTGGAAAGCGCGGGTGATCGACCTGCGCTGGCTGGTGCCGCTCAACGACGCCTACATCGCGCAGCAGGCCACCAACGCCAAGCGCATCATCGTGGTCGACGAAGGCCGGCGCAGCGCCGGCGTGGGCGAGGGCGTGATCACCGCCTTGGCCGAGGCCGGATTTGGCGGCGTGCCGATGCAGCGCGTGGTCGGCGTGGACACCTACACCCCGCTGGCCGGCGCCGCGTTCCTGGTGATTCCGGGCGAGGACGACATCGTCCGCGCCGCCGACCTGCTGGCGAAGGACTGAGCCGGCCGTGTGCGGACTGGCCGGACTGCTGCGCCCGCACGCCGATCTCGATCGCGAGCATCTGCTCGCGATCGCCGCGTCGATGGGCGAGGCGATCCGCCATCGCGGCCCCGACGACGACGGCGTGTGGACCGACGCCGCGGCCGGGATCGCGCTCGCGCACCGGCGCCTGAGCATTCTCGATCTGTCGCCGCTGGGCCATCAGCCGATGGCCTCGGCCGACGAGCGCTATGTGATCGCCTACAACGGCGAGGTCTACAACTTCGCCGAGCTGCGCGACGAATTGCTCGAACTGGGCCACGCGTTTCGCGGTCACTCCGATACCGAAGTGCTGCTGGCGGCGATCGTGCAATGGGGCGTGCGCGACGCGATCGCGCGCTGCAACGGCATGTTCGCGATCGCCCTGTGGGACACCCGCGAACAGGCGCTGTGGCTGGTGCGCGACCGGGTCGGCAAGAAGCCGCTGTATTACGGCTGGGCCGGCGACACCCTGGTGTTCGGCTCCGAACTCAAGGCGTTGTGGCGGCATCCGCAGTTCGACAACGGCGTCGACCGAAACGCGCTTGCGCTGTTGCTGCGCTACGACTACGTGCCGTCGCCGTACGCGATCCATGTCGACACCTTCAAGCTGATGCCCGGCGCGCTGCTGCGACTGGATGCGGCGACGGTCGCGCGCGGCGCGGCCGCGCACGATCCGGCGCGCGACCAGCAACGTTACTGGCACGCCGGCGAGCGCATGGCCGCGGCGATCGAGCGTCCGTTCGAAGGCGACCTGGATGCGGCCGAAAGCCGGCTCGACGATCTGCTGCGCGACGCGGTGGGTCTGCGCATGGTGGCCGACGTGCCGGTCGGCGTGTTCCTGTCCGGCGGCACCGACTCGTCGGTGGTGACCGCGCTGATGCAGGCGCTCAGTCCGACGCCGGTGCAGAGCTTCACCATCGGCTTCGAAGGCTCGCACCACGACGAAGCGCCGTTGGCCTTGCAGGTGGCGCGTCATCTGGGCACCACCCACACCGAGTTGTACGTCAGCGGCGCCGATGCGCTGGCGGTGGTGCCGCGGTTGCCGGCGATGTTCGACGAACCCTTCGCCGATGCCTCGCAGGTGCCGACCGCGCTGGTCTGCAAGCTGGCGCGCGGTCTGGTCACCGTGGCCTTGTCGGGCGACGGCGGCGACGAATTGTTCTTCGGCTACAAGCGCTACGAGCGCGCGCTGCGCAATCTGAAACTGTTGCAGCGCGTACCGGCGCCGATGCGACGCTGGCTCGCGCGGCATTCGCTGCAATCGGTCGCGCGCGGCCGGGGCGAAGCCTCGCGCGCCGGCGGTTTCGCCGCCTTCGCCGCGGAAATGGGCGCACGCGGGATCGGCGATGTGTACCGCAACCGGATCGTGCGCTGGCGTTTTCCCGAAGCCGCCGTGCCCGGCGCGGTGCTGCCGCCGACCTTGTACGACCAGGCCGAGCCGCTGCAAGGGCTGGGCACGCCGGCCGACGCGATGATGCTGGCCGACTACAGCGTGTACCTGCCCGACGATCTGCTGTGCAAGGTCGATCGCGCCAGCATGGCGGTCGGCCTGGAAGCGCGCGCGCCGTTGCTGGACACCCACATCGCCGAATTCGCCTGGTCGCTGCCGCTGGCCTACAAGCGCGGCGACGGCGGCAGCAAGCACCTGCTCAAGCGCGTGCTGAAGCGCTATCTGCCCGATGCGATGGTCGATCGCGGCAAGCGCGGCTTCGGCGCGCCGGTATCGCAATGGCTGCGCGGCGATCTGCGCGACTGGGCCGACGCCTTGCTCGATCGGCAACGTCTGCGCGACGAAGGCTATTTCGATGCCGATCTGGTGCATGGCCTGTGGCGCGCGTTCCTCGACGGCGAGAAGCGCTGGCATACGCATTTGTGGAACGTGCTGATGTTCCAGGCCTGGCACGAGCACTGGCGTGGTCAGCGCGATGCGGCGGGCGAGGCGATCGGGTTGTCGTCGAGCGGCGAGGGTGGGTTGTAGCCCCGTCGAGGTCGCGCCGCTGTAGCTAACGAGTGGCGGTTCGTTTACGGATGGTCCCTGCAGGAGCTGCGCAAGCTGCGACCGCGCAGCTTCCGGATCGCTTCGTCTCTGTTTGTGGTGTCGCGGTCGCGGCTCGCGCCGCTCCTACAACGAGCGGTGTAGGTGCGTATGCCCCTGTAGGAGTTGCGCAAGCTGCGACCACGCGGCTTCCGGATCGCTTCGTTACCGTTCGCGGTGTCGCGGTCGCGGCTCGCGCCGCTCCTACGAGAGGCAGCTTGTGTACGGATGGTCCCTGTAGGAGCTGCGCAAGCTGCGACCGCGCAGCTTCCGGATCGCTCCGTCGCTGTTCGTGGTGTCGCGGTCGCGGCTCGCGCCGCTCCTACAACGAGCGGTGTAGGTGCGTATGCCCCTGTAGGAGCTGCGCAAGCTGCGACCGCGCAGCTTCCGGATCGCTTCGTCGCTGTTCGTGGTGTCGCGATCGCGGCTCGCGCCGCTCCTACAACGAGCGGTGCAGGTGCGCATGCCCCTGTAGGAGCTGCGTGAGCTGCGACCACGCAGCGTCCGGATCGCTTCGTCGCCGTTCGTGATGTCGCGGTCGCGGCTCACGCCGCTCCTGCATGAGATAAGACGCAACCAGACTCAGCGCGCCAACCCGTCCAGCAGCGGCGTTTCCACCACCGCATGCCCATCGATGCTCGCCGCGGTTTCGCCGCGTTCCAGCGGCAGCACCGCCAGCGCGAGATGGGTCGTGTCGTGATCCGCGCTCGCGGCGACCGTGCCCAGCACCGCCGCTTCGCCGCGTACTTCCGCGCCGGCGGCGACGGCCGCCGGGCTTTCGAACAACGCCAGGCCGCGCTTGGCCTTGCCGAGGAAATGCGTGCGCGCGACGATTTCCTGGCCCGGGTAGCAGCCCTTCTTGACGCTGAAGGCGCGCAGCCGTTCCAGCGAGAGCTGCTGCGGCGTCCATTGTTCGGCCTGGCTGGCCGGCAGACGCGGCAGGCCGTGGCGCAGGTCGGTCTGCGTCCACAGCGCCAGCGCGGCGGCATTTTCGGCCGCGGCCGGGCCGGCGTGGATGCGCACACTGCGCGGCGATTGCGCGCTGCCCAGGTCGATTTCGAGCCCGGACGCCTCGTCGCCGCCGATCGCGGCGTCGCGCGCCGAGGCCGGCGCGGCGAAACGTCCCTCGATCACAAGATCTTCACGCAGCCCGATCTGGACCTTGCTGCGAAACACGAACCGCTTCAAGGATTCGGCAAAGGCGGCCGCATCGGCGTCGGGCACGAGCAGCCAGATCCGCTGCTCAGACAGGCGCAGCAAGGCGAACAGCGCGATCACCCGGCCCTTGGGCGTCAGCCAGCCGTTCCATTGCCAGTGGCCGTCGGCCAGCGCCTTGACCTCGTTCATGAACTGCGAATGGGCAAAAGCGGCCGCATCGCGGCCTGCCAGGGCGATCAGTTGTTGACCGGACAGGGCGAATGCTTGTCCGTACAAGGCTTGCGGGTTGTCAGGCATGGGGGGCGGGACTTAATATTTAACGCTGTGATGATAGGCGAAACCACCCCGGAAGCACGTTCGGACCTCGCGTCCGAGAACCCGGCGACTCCCGTTACCGAAACGGGAGGCCATTCGCCTTCCGCCAAGGACGCTCCGAAAGAGCACGGTGGTCGCGAGGGTCTCGAACCGACCCGCTACGGCGATTGGGAAAAGAACGGCCGCTGCATCGACTTCTAGTCCGGCTTGCATGATGTGTCTTGTATGAGCGTGCTTTGTACGAGGCGAGTCCTGCATGAGTGTCTAGATCCGATCCCCGGTCCCGCTTTTCAACACCCCCACCCAGCGCTCCCACGCTTCCCGCCACGCGGCGCCGCCGCCCAGCCGAGATTGCCACGCTAATGGCGAACCGCGAACGACCCACGTCACCGCATCTGCAGGTATATCGCTGGCAGATACAGATGGTGACCTCGATCCTGCACCGGACCACCGGTGTAATCCTTTCCGTCGGCGCCCTGCTGATCGCCTGGGCGCTGCTCGCCCTGGCGGCCGGTCCGCAGGCCTGGGCGAGCTTCACCGCCTGCGCGCGCTCGGTCCCGGGCTTCATCGTCCTGTTCGGCTGGACCTGGGCCTTCGCCTATCACCTGATCAACGGCATCCGCCATCTGGTCCAGGACGCGGGCTACGCCTACAAGGTCGATACGTTCGTGCGCAACGGCTGGATCAGCGTCATCGGCAGCCTGGTGCTGACCGCGCTGATCTGGATCGTGGCGATGATGTCGCGAGGTGGCGCATGAGCACGACCAACAACAAGAACCTGCGCAACCCGCTCAAGACCGCGCGCGGCCTGGGTTCGGCGAAGGACGGCACCCACCACTTCATCGTCCAGCGCGTCACCGCGATCGCGTTGATCGGCCTGACCGTGTACGTGCTGGGCCTGATCGTGTCGTGGATCGGCGGCGACTACGCCAGCGTGCGCGCCTCGGTGCATACCCCGTTCAACGCCGTGCTGCTGAGCGCGTTCGTGGTCGCGATGTTCTGGCACGCCAAGCTCGGCCTGCAGGTGATCATCGAGGATTACGTGCATACCCCGATTCTGGCGGCCGCATCGCAGATCGCCGTCGTTTTCGTTTGCGTAATCGCGGCCCTGGCCAGCGTGCTCGCCATCATCCGCATCGCGTTGGGAGCCTGAGTCGTGGCCTCTGCCTACAAGATTCAAGAACACAAGTTCGACATGATCGTGGTCGGCGCCGGCGGCGCCGGTCTGCGCGCCACCTTCGGCCTGGCCCAGAAGGGCCTGAAGACCGCCTGCATCACCAAGGTGTTTCCGACCCGTTCGCACACCGTCGCCGCGCAAGGCGGCATCTCCGCCGCGCTGGGCAACATGGGCGAGGACGACTGGCGTTATCACTTCTTCGATACCGTCAAGGGTTCGGACTGGCTGGGCGACCAGGACGCGATCGAGTACATGTGCAAGGAGGCCATCCCGGCCATCATCGAACTCGAACACCAGGGCGTGCCGTTCTCGCGCACCGACGAGGGCAAGATCTATCAGCGCCCGTTCGGCGGCATGACCACCAAGTACGGCGAAGGCCCGCCGGCGCAGCGCACCTGCGCCGCCGCCGACCGCACCGGCCACGCGATCCTGCACACGCTGTACCAGCAGTCGCTGGCGCACGACGCGCAGTTCTTCATCGAATACTTCGCCCTCGACCTAATCATGGACGAGACCGGCGCCTGCCGCGGCGTGCTCGCGCTCGACATGGCCGAAGGCACGCTGCACCTGTTCCGCGCCCAGGGCACGGTGCTGGCGACCGGCGGCTACGGCCGCGCCTATTTCTCCGCGACCTCGGCCCACACCTGCACCGGCGACGGCGGCGGCATGGCGCTGCGCGCGGGCCTGGGCCTGCAGGACATGGAGTTCGTGCAGTTCCACCCGACCGGCATCTACGGCGCCGGCTGCCTGATCACCGAAGGCGTGCGAGGCGAGGGCGGCATCCTGCGCAACAGCAACGGCGAGCGCTTCATGGAGCGCTACGCTCCGAGCGTGAAGGACCTCGCCCCGCGCGACATGGTCAGCCGTTCGATGACCATCGAAATCCGCGAAGGCCGCGGCGTGGGCGAGCACAAGGATCACATCCTGCTCGACCTGACCCATCTGGGCCCGGAAGTGATCCACGAAAAACTCCCCGGCATCGCCGAGTCGGCGCGCATCTTCGCCAACGTCGACGTCGAGAAGGAGCCGATCCCGGTGATCCCGACCGTCCACTACAACATGGGCGGCATTCCGACCAACTACCACGGCGAAGTCGTGCAGTTGAAGAACGGCAATCCCGACGCGGTGGTCGAAGGCCTGTACGCGATCGGCGAAGCGGCCTGCGTGTCGGTGCATGGCGCCAACCGCCTGGGTTCGAACTCGCTGCTCGACCTGGTCGTGTTCGGTCGCGCGGTGGCCAACCGCTGCGCCGAGACGATCAAGCCAGGCGGCCCGCACGCCAAGTTGCCGGCCGATGCCTGCGACGCGGCGCTCGCGCGCCTGGACAAGCTGCGCAACGCCAGCGGCAGCACGCCGACCTCGGTGATCCGCGACAAGATGCAGCGCACCATGCAGGCCGACGCGGCGGTGTTCCGCACCGGCGAGACCCTGAGCGACGGCGTGCGCAAGATGCGCGAGATCCATGCGATGTTCGCCGACGTCAAGGTCAGCGACCGCTCGCTGATCTGGAACTCGGACCTGATCGAGACCTACGAGCTGTCGAACCTGCTCGCGCAGGCGCTGGCGACGATCGTCTCGGCCGAGAACCGCACCGAGTCGCGCGGCGCGCATGCGCGCGAGGATTTCCCGACGCGCAACGACGACGAATGGCAGAAGCACACCCTGTGCTATGTCGACGAGAAGGGCGCCACCAGCATCGACTACCGTCCGGTGCACAACTACACCCTGACCGACGACGTGGCCTACGTGCCGCCTAAAGAACGCAAGTACTGATCTTTCGATCATGGCGCGCGGTTTGCCGCGCGCCGGCAACGAACCCACTTCAGTACGACGCAAGCCGAGAGATCGCCAGCATGGCTGAATTCGCCCTACCCAAGAACTCCCAGATCCAGAAGGGCCGCCACTGGCCGACCCCGGGCGCCAAGCAGCCGCGCACCTTCAAGGTCTACCGCTGGAACCCCGACGACGGCATGAACCCGCGCGTGGACACCTACGAGGTGGATCTGGCGGCCTGCGGTCCGATGGTTCTCGACGCCTTGATCAAGATCAAGAACGAGATCGACCCCACGCTCACGTTCCGTCGTTCCTGCCGCGAAGGCATCTGCGGTTCGTGCGCGATGAACATCGACGGCACCAACACCCTGGCGTGCACCCGCGCGATCGCCGATTGCGGCGACGCCAAGAACGACGTGCCGGTGTATCCGTTGCCGAGCATGCAGGTGGTCAAGGACCTGGTCCCCGACCTGACCCACTTCTACGCCCAGTACGCCTCGATCAAGCCGTGGCTGCGCACCCAGAGCGCGACCCCGTCCGACCGCGAGCGCCTGCAGTCGCCGGCGGATCGCAAGAAGCTCGACGGCCTGTACGAATGCATCCTGTGCGCGTGCTGCTCGACCAGCTGCCCGAGCTACTGGTGGAACGGCGACCGCTACCTCGGCCCGGCGATCCTGCTGCAGGCCTACCGCTGGATCATCGATTCGCGCGATGAAGACACCGGCGCGCGCCTGGACGATCTGGAAGACCCGTTCAAGCTGTACCGCTGCCACACCATCATGAATTGCGCCCGCACCTGTCCGAAGGGGCTGAACCCGGCGCAGGCGATCGGCGAGATCAAGAAGCTGATGCTGGCACGGCGGGTCTGATCCAGACCTCGCGCTACCGTCGTGGCCTCCCGCGTGGAGGCTTCGGCGGGCGAGCGAGCGCGGAGGTTTCGCGCAGCGCGGGCCTTGCGAATCGATTGCGTCGCCATGGAGAGGTGAAACCGGTCGCATGAACAAGAAATCCTTGCTGCTCGTGCTGGCCGGCCTGCTGGTGTTCGTGGCCGGCGCCTGGCTGAAATTCTCCGCTGGCCCGGCCGACGTGGACATCGCCGTGGTCGAAAAATGCCGCGCGCAAATGGACAAGCGCGGCAGCGATGCGGCCCTGCGCGACAAGTGCGAGGAAGCCGCGTTCGCGCATATGATCATCGCGACCGACGCGGCCGGCGCGGCGCGGGCGATCAGCGCGGCGAACGAGAACGAAATCGGCGGCGAGGCTCTGGCGATGTTCCTGCTGGGCCTTGGCGCCGTGTTGACGATCGGCGGTGTGTTGGTGGGGCGTCGGCGCGGCTGAGGCCGGCGCGAGTACGCCTGGCCGCCGGCCGCGCAAGGCATGCGCGGCGTCATCGGCGCTCGCGGCGCCGTATCGGCAGTCGAACCGCCGCGCCAGTGCGCGGCCTGCTCAGGAGCGAGGCGATCGATGGACTCGAAAGCGATTTTCCTTCCCGCGCTGGCGATGGTCGCGTTGACCCTGGTCGTGTGGCTGCGCATGTACGTGGTCCGCATCGGCCAGATGCGCCGCGACCGCATCCATCCGCAGGCGGTGGCGACCTCGGCCCAGGTCAGCGCGCGGCTGACCCAGAGCAGTGCGGCCGACAATTTCCGCAATCTGTTCGAACTGCCGGTGCTGTTCTACATGGGCTTGACCGTGGCCGCGGTCGCCGGTCTGGCCGATGCGGCGACGCTCGGCTTGGCCTGGCTGTTCGTGATCACGCGCGTCGTCCACAGCGCGATCCAGTGCAGCTACAACAAGGTCATGCATCGTTTCTTCGCCTACACCAGCGGCGCGTTCGCGCTGTGGGCGCTGTGGATTCGTCTTGGAATAGGATTGCTCGCATGATGGGCTCGCTTCGAAATCCACTGCGGCCGTCGTTGCCGCTTCGCGTCTGCGCCGCGCTGGCGCTGCTGGTGTTGAGTGCCGGCGCGGGCGCGCGACCGGCCGAGGAGGAGGCCGCGCCCGCCGCGGCGCCCGTGTCGGACAAGGCGATCGCGCACGCGCGCAGCCTGCTCGACACCATGGGCTTCGAGGACGTGCTGCGGCAGATGATGGTGCTGGTCAACGACCAGACCCTGCCGGAAGAGCCGCGCGAAGACGGCGACAAGGCCCTGCTGCAGCGCTGGATGGCGGCGACGCGCTTGCAGCCGGTCGCGGCGCAGACCGCGCAACGCCTGGCCGGGCGCGCCGGTGCCGAGCAGATCGACGAAGCCCTGGCCTATTTCCGCAGCCCCGCCGGCCAGACCGAATTGAGCTGCGTGCGCGATTCCGCCGCTACGCCGGCGGTGTCGGCCTGCATCGAACAGCGCGGCGGCAAGGCGCAACTGCAGGCGCATCGGGCCTTCGCTGAAAGCGCAATCGAGGACACGATCGGCGACGTGCTCGGCGATTCGTTCGGTCCCGAACTGTTCGCCGCCGCGTCCGCGGCGCTCGATGGCGATGCCGCGCTCAAGCGCGACGTGGCGCGGTACTGCAAGCGTCGGCCCACCGGCCTGTGCGCGATGGTCGGCGCCGCGCCGGCCGAGGGCGGCTCATGAGCGAACAATTGTCGGCCGAGCAACGCGACGAAATCGAACTGCGCCGCCTGCGCTGGCGCTGCCGGCGCGGCATGCGCGAACTCGATCAACTGCTCGGCCGTTACCTGGACCGCGAATGGAAGCAGGCTTCCGAAGCGCAGCGCGGGGTTTTCCTACGGTTGCTGGAAACCGAGGACGATAAGCTCTGGCACTGGTTCATGGGCCACGAGACTTCCGGCGATGCGCAGCTTCAGCAATTGGTTGAGTCGATTCGCCAACTGCCGCCTTGAGCCGCAGTTACCGCAAGGTCGCTGCAGTAAGCGGCAGTTGCAGGACGACGGTTTCAAACTGCGGGTGTCGGCAGTCCGCGGCAATGCGCCGTCGTCGCCCAAGCCAGGCGAATCTCTCCGCGGCCACGCCGCCGCCGACTGCGAGCTGCAATGGCGGCCCTCGCGCTGGCTCGCGCTTGCATTGATCCTCCTGGGCGCGCTCGGCGGCGTTTCGGCGTGGGTGTCAGAACTGCCGCAGTCGCTGTCCTTGCCGATCGCCGGGCTCGCGCTGCTCTGGGCGATCGTCGGCGCCCGACGGGAATTGCGGTGTCCGGCGCGACTCTTGGTGATCCGCGGCGGCCGCGCCACGCTGGCCGGCGAGGCGATCGCGGACCTGCGCCTGCACTGGCGCGGCTGGCTGGCCCGGCTCGATTTCACCGGCCCCGACGGCCGCCGGCAGCGGCTGCTGTGGTGGCCCGACACCCTGGACGCGGCCGCTCGCCGTGAACTGCGGCTGGCCGTCGCGGTCACAGCCCCTGCGCGCGATACGCGTTCGGTGGCACCATGAGACGAGGCCGGGATTCGGGATTGGAGATTCGGGATTCGCGCAAAGCGAACCCACTTCCGACCGATCCGCCAACCCTTCCCGACACAGGCTCAAGACGATGAACCCGATCCCGAATCCCGAATCCCGAGTCCCGGCTCCATAATGTTCAAACCCATTTCAGTCGCCATCGGCCTGCGCTACCTGCGCGCCAAACGGCGCAACGGCTTCATCTCCTTCATCTCGCTGGCCTCGATCGGCGGCATCGCCTTGGGCGTGACCGCGCTGATCACGACCCTGGCGGTCATGAGCGGGTTCCAGCGCGAGATCCGCGACCGCATGCTGCAGATGGCCGCGCATGCCACGGTCAGCGCCTACGGCGAACCGATGACCGAATGGCGGGTCGCGGTCGACAAGGCCATGGCCGATCCGCGCGTCGCCGGCGCCGCGCCCTACGTCGACAAGGAAGCGCTGCTGTCGGCCACGCGCCAGCAACCGGCGATCGTGCGCGGCGTCGATCCGGTCGAAGACCACAAGGTCTCGGTGCTCGCCGACAAGATGGTCGAGGGCAAGCTGAGCTCGCTCACGCCCGGCAGTTTCAACATCGTGCTCGGCAAGGAACTCGCCTTGTGGATGGGCGCGCAGGTCGGCGACAGCGTGGTGGTGATGACCGCCGACGGCCGCAGCACGCCGATGGGCGCGATGCCGCAGCTCAAGCGCTTCACCGTCAGCGGCATCTTCGAAGCCGGCTACAACGAATTCGACAAGGGCCTGGCGGTGGTCAACATCCGCGACATGCAGCGGGTGTTGCGCATGGGCGACGGCGTGACCGGCGTGCGCCTGCGCCTGCACGACATGGATCAGGCCTGGAACGTGGCGCGCGATCTGGCGCTGAGCCTCGGCGGGCCGTACCGGGTCACCGACTGGAGCAGCGACAACGCCAACATGTTCCGCGCTTTGAAGATGGAGAAGGTGGTGATGGCGGTGCTGCTGTCGCTGATCATCGCGATGGGCGCGTTCAACCTGGTGTCCTCGCAGGTGATGCTGGTCACCGACAAGCAGGCCGACATCGCGATCCAGCGCACGCTCGGTCTGACCCCGATGAGCGTGATGGCCGTGTTCGTCGTGCAGGGCACCTTGATCGGCGTCATCGGCACCGTGCTGGGCGTCATCGGCGGCATCACCCTGACCTTGAACCTGGAACACATCCTCAAGGCCATCGAGACCGTGCTCGGCGTGCAACTGCTGCCCGAGGACGTCTACTACATCACCGGCCTGCCGACCGACCTGCGCAGCAGCGACGTGATCGTCATCGCCTGCGTGGCGCTGGCGATGGCGTTCCTGGCCACCATCTATCCCGCCTGGCGCGCCGCGCGTACGGCTCCGGCGGAGGCGTTGCGTTATGAGTGAGGCTCACAAGTCGAACATGGAACAGCGCGATCCGGCCATACACGGCGCCGACGATGTGGTGTTGAGCTGCACCGGCCTGACCATGATCTATTCGGAAGGCAAGCTGCGCACGCCGGTGTTCGACGGGCTCGACTTCTCGGTCAAGCGCGGCGAGACCGTGGCGATCCTCGGCGCTTCGGGCGCAGGTAAAAGCACCTTGCTGCACCTGCTCGGCGGCCTGGACACGCCGACCAAGGGCGAGGTCTATGTCGATGGTCATCGCATGAGCGCGCTGTCGAATCGGGCTCGCGGCATCGTGCGCAACAAGTCCTTGGGCTTCGTCTATCAGTTCCACCATCTGCTGCCGGAGTTCACCGCGCTGGAAAACGTGATGCTGCCGATCCTGTTGAGCGGACGCTCGATGCAGCTGCGGCAAGTGCTCTCGGGCGGCAGCCTGGTGTTCGGCCTGGCCCATTTCCTTTTCGTGGATATACCGCTGGCGATATTTCATTCGGTGGTCGATGAGATGTTCCAGGCGCCGTCGGTGGCGGAGGCGCGCGAGCGCGCGACCGTGTTGCTGGAATCGGTCGGGCTGGGGCATCGGCTGCACCACAAGCCCGGCGAATTGTCCGGCGGCGAGCGCCAGCGCGCCGCGGTGGCGCGCGCGCTGATCAATCGCCCGGCCTGCGTGCTCGGCGACGAACCCACCGGCAATCTCGACGAAAAAACCGCCGCGACCGTGTTCGAGCTGATGCTCGCGCTCAATCGCGAGCAGGGCACCAGCCTGGTGCTGGTGACCCACGACCGCCGCCTCGCGCGGCGCCTGGACCGCGTGCTGGAATTGCACGAAGGCAAACTGCGGCAACTGGACGCCGCCGAGGTGTAGACATGTTCGACGCGGCAAGGACGCCGCCCTTCGGAAAACTCATCGCGATCGCATTGTTGGCCGGCATCGGTGCCGGCCTAGCCTTGCCGCGTGCCTGCCCGTGGGGACTTTCGTTACCGATTCTGATTCTGGCGGCGCTCATGTGGTGGCGCTCGCCGCGTTGGCGGGTGATCGCCGCGGCCGGGTTCGGCTTCGCCCTGGTCAGCCTGCACGCGGCCTATGCGCTGAGCCTGCAACTGCCGCCCGACTGGGAAAAGCGCGACGTCGTGGTGACCGGCCGCATCGTCGAGTTGCCAGTGCATGAGCCGCGCCGCACGCGTTTCGAATTCCGCGTCGACGACGATGCCGCGCAACCGCCGCCGCTGCGCGGACGTCTGCTGCGGCTGGCCTGGTACGACGAGCGCATCGAACCGCGGCAGGTGCTCGCCGCCGGCCAGCGTTGGCGACTCACGGCGCGAGTGCGCGCGCCGCGCGGCCTGCGCAATCCGGGCGGACCGGATGCGGAAAAATACGCGCTGATGCAGCGGCTCAGCGCGACCGGTTATCTGCGCGATCCTGAAAATGCCCAACGCCTGGCCGAAGCCCGCGGCCTGCAGGCGTGGCGCGAATCGATCAGCGATCGCATCGCCGCACGGGTGAACTCGGATGCGTCGCGCTTCGTGCGCGCACTCGCGCTGGGCGACACGCGCGCGCTCGGCGAACGCGACTGGAGCGTGTTGCGCGCGAACGGGTTGACCCATCTAATCGCGATCTCGGGGTTTCATGTCGGGCTGGTGGCGGGATTCTTCGCCTTGTTCGTGCGTGGGGCGTGGTGGCTGTGGCCGGGGTTGGGGCGGTGGGTGCCGGCAGCGGTGGCGGCTTCGGTCGCGGCGATGCTTGGCGGTTTGTTGTATGCCGCTTCGGTTGGTTTCGCCCTGCCGACCGTGCGCACCTGGCTGATGATCGCGGTGATCGCCGGGCTGCGTCTGTCGCGGCGGCCTTTTCATGCCTTCGACGCGCTGGCGCTGGCGGCGATCGCGGTCTTGCTCGCCGATCCGCTGGCGGTGCTCGGGGCCGGGTTCTGGCTGAGTTTCCTCGGCGTGGCCTGGCTGTTGTGGTGTCTGCCCGATCAGGCCGATACCCGCGGTTGGCGCGAACGGCTGCGCGCGTTCGTGTCGGCGCAGGGCGTCGCCAGCCTGGGGCTGTTGCCGCTGGGCGTGCTGCTGTTCGGCCAGGCCTCGCTGGCGGGGCCGTTCGCGAACCTGATCGCGGTGCCGTGGTGGAGTCTGCTGGTGGTGCCGCTGGCGTTGATCGGCACCGGGCTGGAGGCGGTCCACGCCGGCGCCGGCGAATTCGCCTGGCGCTGGGCCGCGGCCTGTTTCGAACCGGGCTGGCCGTGGTTCGAAGCGCTGGCCGACAGCGGCCTGGCCTTGTGGTGGTTGCCCGAAGCGCGCTGGTTCGCCTTGCCGCTGGCGCTGGTCGGCGCGTTCTGGTTGCTGCTGCCGCGCGGCGTGCCGGGCAAGGCGCTGGCCGCGCTGTTGTGGCTGCCGTTGCTGTGGCCCGATCGCCATTTGCCCGCGCACGGCGAGGCCGAGCTGGTGGTGGTCGACGTGGGGCAGGGCTTGTCGGTGCTGGTGCGTACCGCGCATCACGCCTTGCTGTTCGACGCCGGGCCGGCGGTGCGTGACGGCTTCGACGCCGGCGAACGCGCGGTGGTGCCGGCTTTGCATGCCCTGGGCGTGCGCAGGCTCGATCGCGCGGTCGCCAGCCATGCCGACAACGACCACGCCGGCGGCCTGGCCGCGGTGTTGCGATCGTTTCCTGCGCACGAGGTGTCGGCCCCGGCGCAGGTCGAAGGCGAGGCGCTGCAACACATCGCGACCCGGCCCTGCGAGGCCGGCCGCAGTTGGACCTGGGACGGCGTGCGCCTGCGCTGGTTGCATCCGCCGCGGCATTTTCCCTATCTGGGCAACGAGTCGAGCTGCGTGCTGCGGATCGACAGCCGCCACGGTTCGGCGCTGCTGACCGGCGACATCGGCGAGGTGATCGAACGCGACCTGGTCCGTCGCGCCGCGGTTTCGGCCGAAGACGACCTGCGCGCCGACGTGGTGCTGGTGGCCCATCACGGCAGCGGCGGTTCGTCCGATCCGGCCTTCGTCCAGGCCACCGGCGCCCGCCATGCGCTGGTGTCCAGCGGACACGGCAACCGTTTCGGCCATCCACGCGCGGACGTGCTCGAACGCTGGCGCCGCGCCGGCGCGCAAACCCGCGACACCGCGGCCGATGGCGCGCTGCGGGTCGGCCTGCGCGCCGGCGGCACCACGGTCGAAACGCGACGCCAGGCACACCCGCGTCTGTGGGATGCGACCCGGCGCACGGACCCTGGGCTATCCTATCGGCCGGATTGAAGTCGGCCACAGGCCGGAGGTTCGCGAGTGCTGGAACTGGTCAAGGCCGGCGGTTGGCCGATGATTCCGTTGTTGATCCTGTCGGCGCTGGCGCTGGCGATCATCATCGAGCGGCTGTGGACCCTGCGCCGGCGCGCCGTATTGCCGCCGCAGCTGGGCCAGGAAGTGCGGGCCTGGGCGGCGACCGGAAAGCTCGACCCGGCGCACATCGAGTCCCTGCGCGCGACCGCGCCGCTGGGCGCGCTGCTGGCTGCCGCGCTGGACGTGCGCAACCGTCCGCGCGAGGAAATCCGCGAACGCATCGAGGACGTGGGCCGGCATCTGGTCCACCGCATGGAGCGTTACCTGAACACGCTCGGCACCATCGCCGCCGCAGGTCCCCTGCTGGGCCTGTTCGGCACCGTGGTCGGCATGATCCAGATGTTCATGGTTATCAACGATCACGGCATCGGCGACGTCAACCAGCTCGCCGGCGGCATCGGCAAGGCGCTGGTCTGCACCGCGACCGGCATGATCGTGGCGATCCCGGCGCTGATGGCGCACCGCTGGTTCCGCGGTCGCATCTCCGAATACATCGTCGCGATGGAGCACGAGGCCATCGCCCTGATCGACGTGTTGACCCCGGGCACCGCCGAAGCGCGCCAGGCCGAAGCGGCGCGCGCGCCGGTGCGGCTGGCCGGTCAGGCCGGCTGAGGCGCGCTCGATGCGTATCCGCGACCATCGCGCCGACGATGAGCCCGAGATCAACCTGGTTCCGTTGATCGACGTGATCCTGGTGTTGATCATCTTCTTCGTGGTCACCGCGACCTTCGACGCGCGCTCGGTGCTCAAGCTCGAGCTGCCTCGCGCCACCGGCGAGCCGTCCGGCGATGCGAGCAAGGCGCTGATCGTGCTAGTCAACGCCGAAGGCCGCTATTTCGTCGGCGACCGCGAGGTCCTGCGCGACGATCTGGAATCGCTCAAGGCCACCATCGCCGAAGTCGCCGGCACCGACCGCGACCGCAGCGTGATGCTGCGCGCCGATGCGCGCACGCCGTACCAGGCCGTGGTCACCGTCTACGACGCGCTCGGCCAGCTGGGTTTCCGCAAGATCATGAGCGCGACCGCGCCGCCGCAGAACACCGGCGGCGTCAGCGGCAGCGGCAAGCCCGCGGCGGAGCCGGCGCGGTGACCGCGACCGCCACCGCGTCGCCCTGGCAGACCTACCGCCGGCTGCTCCGATTCGCGCTGCCGTACCGCAACCTGCTGTGGCTGGCGGTGATCGGCATGCTGATCGAAGCGGCCGCCGGCGCCGGCTTCACCAAGTTGATGGAACCGGTCATCAACCAGACCTTCATCGTCAAGAACACCCGGATCGCGGTGTGGTTGCCGCTGGCGATCGTCGGTTTGTTCGTGCTGCGCGGCATCGCCGGCTACGTGACCGACTACTACATGGCCAAGTCCGGGCGCGGCGTCGCCCGCGATCTGCGCGTGCAGGTGCTCGGCAAATACCTGCGCCTGCCGGGCGCGCGTTTCGACACCGAACCGGTGCCGTCGATGCTGGTGCGGCTGGGTTCGGACAGCGATCAGGTCGCGCAGGCTTCGGTCGATGCGCTCAAGGTCATGGTCCAGCAATCGACCCAGGCGATCGCCTTGCTCGCGGTGATGATCTGGACCAGCTGGCAGGTGACCTTCGCGGTGCTGATCATGGCGCCGCCGCTGGCCTGGGTGATGGACAAGGTCGGCCGTCGTTACCGCCGCATCAGCCATCGCATCCAGGAAAGCGGCGCGCAGTTGCTGCTGGCCGCCGATCAGGCGCTGTCGAACCAGCAGGAAGTGAAGGTCTACGGCGCGCAGACCTCCGAGCTGGGGCGTTATCGCGAAATTGCCGACAACTACCTCAAGCTCAGCCTGAAGGTCGAGTCCACCCGCAGCATCGCCTCGGCGATGGTGCAGTTGATGGGCTCGGTCGGTCTGGCGCTGCTGCTGTTCGTCGCCGGCTACGAAGCCTTCAACGGTCGTTTGGACGCCGGCGGTTTCGTGGTGCTGATGGTGTCGATGATGGCGATCATCCCGAACCTGCGTCAGCTCACCAACGTGCAGAACATGCTCCAGCGCGGCGTGGCCTCGGCCGAGCGATTGTTCGAAGTGCTCGATGCGGTCGAAGAACCCGACACCGGCACGCGCGAACTCGCGCGCAGCCAGGGCCTGATCGAGTTCCGCGACGTCAGCGCGCGTTATCCGGGGCAGGCCTCGCCGGCCTTGTCGAACATCAGCTTCACCGCGCGGCCCGGCACGGTGACCGCGATCATCGGCCGCTCCGGCAGCGGCAAGTCGACCCTGATCAAGCTGATTCCGCGCTTCTACGATCCCGAGTCCGGGCAGATCCTGCTCGACGGCCATCCGCTCGACGACTACAAACTGCTCGACCTGCGCCGCCAGATCGCGCTGGTCGGCCAGCAGGTGATGCTGTTCGACGGCACCGTCGCGGCCAACGTCGCCTACGGCGAAATGCAGGACGCCGATGCCGCCGCGCTGGACGGCGCGGTGCGCGGCGCCAACGCGGCCGAGTTCATCGAGCGCCTGCCCGAAGGCGTCGACACCTCGATCGGCGCCAAGGGCGGCAAGCTCTCCGGCGGCCAGCGCCAGCGCCTGGCGATCGCGCGCGCGATGCTCAAGGACGCGCCGATCCTGATTCTCGACGAAGCCACCGCGGCGCTGGATACCGAAT